>NZ_JABAZW010000159.1:7728-66798 GCF_018608325.1 Brevundimonas sp.
CCGCATTGACGAAGCGGGCCTCGGAGTCGTCGAAGAAGGCTTTCGCCAGTTCGACATATTCGTCGATCACCACTTCACGCGGCGTCTCGGGGTGCTTGATCAACTCCCAGGCGCCGGAGCGCAGCAGGGCGCGCAGGGTCGCGTCGATCCGCTCCAGACGCCAGTTGGACGCCAGACGGGCCTTGATGGCAGTGTCGATGTCGCGTTGGCTCTCGATCACGCCGCGAACGATGTCGCCGAAATAGGCTTCATCAGCCTCGGCCAGGGCTTCGCCCTCAATGTCGGCGTCGAAACGGAAGTTGGAGAATTCGGAGATCACCGTCTCCACGCCTTCGCCCGCCAGTTCCATCTGATAGAGGGCTTGCACGGCGGCAAGGCGCGACACGGTGCGGGCGCGGCGCTGCTTGGAGCTCAGGTTTGGCTCGGCCCGCTGCTTTTCGGCCTCGGCGAGTTGCTCAAGGACGGCTTTTACGCTGTTCGGTTCAGTCATGCGCCGACGCCTACGCGCAACCGCTTCTTCAATGCAATGAGGTCGAGGCAAGCTTTTGCTGCGCCGCCGCCCTTATCCCCTTCTGAAAGCCGGGCGCGATACCAGGCTTGGTCTTCATCCTCGGTCGTCAGGATGCCGTTGCCGATGGCCACGCCCTTGACGCCCAGCGCCATGATGCCCGCCGCCGACTGATCCGACACGATCTCGAAATGATAGGTCTCGCCGCGGATCACCGTGCCCAGGGCGACATAGCCGTCATAGCGTGGCGCGGTCGGGAAACGACCGGCTTCTTCGGCCATGGCGATGGCGGGCGGCACTTCCAGCGCGCCCGGCACGGTGATGACGTCGAAATCGACGCCGCGCGCCTTCAGGGTTTCCTTGGCGCCTTCCAGAAGGGCGTCGGCCAGGTCGTCGTAGAAACGTGCCTCAACGATCAGAATACGGGGTGCGTCGGTCACGACTTGTCTTCTCCATTCATGTCGCGCCAGCCGACGATGCGCAGGCCGTAGCCCTCCAGCGCCGTCGGTTCAGGTCGCGTCGAACTCATAACGATCATATCGCGCACGCCCAGATCCAGCAGGATCTGTGCCCCCACGCCATAGGCGCGCAGCGAACGATCCACCGCCGTCGGCTTGTCCACCCCTGCCAGCCGCTCTGCCAGCGAGTTCAGCGAGGGGTCGCGCAGGAAGACGACCACGCCCGGGCCGTCATGTTCGGTGATCTGTTTCAGGGCGTTGGGCACATAGTCCTGACGCGCCTCGACATGGCCCAGCAGGTCGCAGGCGAAGTCCACCTGGTGCATCCGCACCAGCGTCGGCTTGCTTGGATCAATCTTGCCGTGGACCAGGGCGACGTGTTCAGCGCCCTCGATGGTGTTCTTGTACAGCATCAGCCGGAACGGGCCGCCGTGGACGCTTTCGAACGGCGTATCCATGACCCGCTCGACGAACCGCTCGGTGCGGCGGCGATAGGCGATCAGGTCGGCGATGGTGCCGATCTTCAGGCCGTGCAACTGGGCAAAGGAGATCAGGTCCGGCATCCGGGCCATTTCGCCGTCGTCCTTGATGATCTCGCAGATCACGCCCGCCGGGGTCAGGCCCGCCATGCGGCTGATGTCGACGGCGGCCTCAGTGTGGCCTGCACGGACCAGAACTCCGCCATCGCGCGCGACCAGCGGGAAGATGTGGCCCGGCGACACGATGTCATCCATGCCCTTCGACGCATCCGTGGCGACCTGGATGGTGCGGGCGCGGTCGGCGGCGGAGATGCCGGTCGTCACGCCTTCCTTGGCCTCGATCGAGACGGTGAAGGCGGTCTTCATGCTCTCGCGGTTGTCGGCGGCCATCGGCGGCAGCCGCAGCTGGCTGGCCCGGTCTGCCGTCATGGCCAGACAGACCAGCCCACGGGCCTGACGGATCATGAAGTTGATCTGGTCCGGCGTGGCAAACTGGGCGGGGATGATGATGTCCCCCTCGTTCTCGCGGTCCTCGGCGTCCACCAGGATGTAGGGACGGCCGTTGCGGGCGTCCTCCAGAATGTCCTCGATGGGGCTGATCGGGCTGTCGTTCATGTTCGCGGCCAATTGCATTACGCCGTCTCCTGCCACCGCGCGAGGTATCGCGCCAGCATGTCGATTTCGAGATTGACCGGATCACCGGCCTTCAACCGCCCCAGCGTCGTCGCATCCCACGTATGCGGAATGATGTTCAGAGACAAAATCTGACCCGCCACACTGTTCACCGTCAGGGACACGCCGTCGACCGTGATCGAGCCCTTGGCTGCGATGTAGCGGTGCAATGGCGCAGGCGCCTCGACCTCGATCCGGTGCGAACCGCCCTCGGGCGTGATCGAGACGATCCGGCCCAGACCATCGACATGGCCCGAGACGACATGGCCGCCCATCTCGTCGCCCAGTTTGGCCGCGCGCTCCAGATTGACGCCGTCGCCCGCCTTCCAGTCGCCCAGCGTCGTCTTGGACAGGGTTTCGCCTGACACCTCGACCGCGAACCAGCCGGGGCCTTTTTCGACAACCGTCAGGCAGCAGCCCGCATGGCTGACCGACGCGCCCAGGTCGATGCCGTCCGTGTCCCAGACGGTTTCGATCTCATAGCGGCGGTCGCGATGGGTTTCGCGAACCTCGCGAACCCGCCCGATGTCGGTGACGATTCCAGTGAACATGAACTCAGAGCCTTTCGTACCGCTCCCACAGGTCGTCGCCGACGACCTGGACGGACAGACGCCGGAACTTGGGGGCGTCGGCCAGCTTTGCAAGCGCCAGACCGGCGACACAGGCCCGCCCCTCCCCGCCCAGCAGGATCGGCGCGCGGAACCATTCCAGCCTGTCGACCGCGCCCGCCTTCAGAAATGACGCCGCCACCTGACCGCCGCCCTCAATCAGCACAGACGTCACTCCTGCCGCTGACAGGGCCGACAACACGGCGGAAATGGCGGGCCGACCGTCTTCAGCCGCCACCTGTTGCACTCTGGCGGCGCCGATTACGCGGGGTTCGTTCGAGGTGAGGATCAGGGTGTTTTCACCTGCCAACCGGGCGGTCCGCGGCGTCCGCAGGCGGCTGTCCAGCACAACGCGCAACGGTTGATCGACGCTGCGTCCCGGCAAACGTGCGGTCAGCTCGGGATCGTCCTTCAGGACCGTTTCGACACCGACCAGAATGGCGTCGTGCGAAGCGCGCAGCCGGTGGCCTTCCAGACGCGCTTCTTCACCCGTGATCCACTGGCTTTCGCCAGACGCCGTCGCGATGCGCCCGTCCAGAGACGTCGCCAGCTTCAGGGTGATCCGGGGCCGCATCAGGCCTTGCCGGTCGGTTCGTCAAAACCCTCGTCGCCCAGGAATTTGGCGAAATCGCCGGTGTGGCGGAAGTCCTTGTACACCGAGGCGTAGCGGACATAGGCGACCTCATCGACGCCCTTAAGCGCCTTCATGATGAAGTCACCGACAGTGCTGGACGGGATTTCCGTCTCGCCCAGACTTTCCAGCTGACGCACGATCCGGTTGACCAGTTGCTCGACCTGATCCGCCTGCACTGGACGCTTGCGCAGGGCCACGCCCAACGACCGTTCCAGCTTGTCGCGCTCGAACGGCGTACGCCGTCCGTTGCGCTTCAGGATGACCAATTCGCGCAGTTGCACCCGCTCGAAGGTGGTGAAGCGCCCGTTGCAGGCCGGACAGGACCGGCGGCGTCGGATGGCCGAGCCGTCGTCCGACGGCCGGCTGTCCTTAACCTGAGTGTCCTGATGACCGCAGAAGGGGCACTTCATCCGTCATCTCATCCGTAGATGGGGAAGCGGTTGGTCAGTTCGCGCACCTGGGCCGCGACGCCCGCGACCACAGCCGGATCGGCTTCGTCGCCGCCGTTCATCGACGAGACGACGTCGGCGATCCAGTGACCGATCTGCTTGAACTCTTCCTCGCCGAAGCCGCGCGTCGTGCCCGCCGGGGTGCCCAGACGGACGCCCGAGGTGACGGTGAAGGGCGCGGTGTCGAACGGCACGCCGTTCTTGTTGCAGGTCATCAGCGCCTTTTCGAGTTCATGCTCGGTCGCCTTTCCGGTCACACCCTTGGGACGCAGATCGACCAGGGCCAGATGGCTGTCGGTGCCGCCCGAAACGATGGCCAGACCGCGCTCGATCAGTACGCCGGACAGGGCCTGGGCGTTCTTGACGACCTGTTGGGCGTACAGCTTGAACTCGGGCTTCAATGCCTCGCCGAAGGCCACGGCCTTGCCGGCGATGACGTGTTCCAGCGGGCCGCCCTGCAGGCCGGGGAAGACTGCAGAGTTGATCTTCTTGCCCAGATCCACGTCGTTCGACAGGATCATGCCGCCGCGCGGGCCGCGCAGGGTCTTGTGCGTCGTGGTGGTGACGACATGGGCGTGCGGCAGCGGGTCGGGATAGGCGCCGCCCGCAATCAGACCGGCATAGTGGGCCATGTCGACCATCAGATAGGCGCCGACGCTGTCAGCGATCTCGCGGAAGCGCTTGAAGTCGATGTGGCGCGAATAGGCGCTGGCGCCCGCCAAGATCAGCTTGGGCTTCTCACGCTCGGCCATTTCGGCGACGTGATCGTAATCGATCAGATGGGTGTCTTCGCGCACCTTGTAGGTCACCGGGCGGAACCACTTGCCCGACTGGTTGGCAGGCGAACCGTGCGTCAGGTGACCGCCGCAGGCCAGATCCATGCCCAGGAAGGTGTCGCCGGGCTGCAGCAGGGTGAAGAACACCGCCTGGTTGGCCTGCGCGCCCGAGTGCGGCTGGACGTTGGCGAAGGCCGCGCCGAACAGTTTCTTGGCCCGTTCACGCGCCAGATCCTCGGTGATGTCCACGAACTCACAACCGCCGTAGTAGCGACGACCGGGATAGCCCTCGGCGTATTTGTTCGTCAGGACAGAGCCCTGCGCGTCCAGAACCGCCTGCGAGACGATGTTTTCGGAAGCGATCAGCTCGATCTGCTCACGCTGGCGACCCAGTTCGCCCTGAATGCCCTTGAAGACGTCCGGATCGGCGTCGGCGAGCGTCTTGGTGAAATAGGCGTCGTGGGTGAAGGCAGTCACGCTGGGATCCCCGCAAATCAGAAGGTCGCCTATCTAGTCCGCACCGCGCGCGACCACAACATCTTGTGCTGAAGCTGACGAGACCCGTTCGATTTGCGCTCTGGGCTGGGGCTCGCTTGGAACCCGCACCTCGATTGCGCAGACACGACAGCTTCTCTTGTCGATCAGTACGCTTGGCCCTTCAAATAAGCCGACTTGGCCCTTAGGCAGAAACTGCTGCACTCGGACGGACGAACCCACATCGATGAGTTCAAAACCAAGATCAGGACTGAACCGTCGATAGGCATGCTGAGTGATGGCGGTCTTGGCCGTGACGACATAGTCGCACCGTTGCACCCTGGGACCGGTGCAGCCGGGGGATGAGTGGTCTGCCGCCACAAGCAGCGTCAGCCCGGCAAGCACAGCGAAGAACGCGAAGGTCCCAAGCCCCAGAGCCGTGGGATGCCTCAAGTCCAACATCAATACTCTCCCGCCAACACAAGGGAACCATGCCAGCCCGCCGCACACAAGCAAGGCGAGTTAATCACGCATATCCATGATTGCTTAAGCTTGGCTGTCTTAGCTGGCAGGAGTTGTCGGTCGTTGTGAGTTGAAACTACATGGATTTCTCTCGTTTCGCCTCGTTTTCATTCAGCCTGCTGACGATCACGGCTGCTGCTGGAACCGCTGCTGCTCAATCCGAAATCAACAACGACAGATGGCGTGTCACCGTCAGTCCCTATGTCTGGGCCACTTCGCTGGACGGACACGTCACTCTGGCCGGACGCAGGGCTCCGGTGGATGTTCCCTTCTCTGACGCCTTCGAGCATCTGGAAGCCGCCGTTATGGGCGACGTGGAGGTCCGCAAGGGCCGCTGGGGCGGCTTTGTCGACTATCAGTACGCCCGGACCAATGAGGCTGTGTCCCTGCTGGGCGTGCCTGTCGAACTGGGAACGCGTGCGACGTCGGTGTCGGGCGGTCTTGCGTATCGGCTGGTCGATGACCCGCTGGGCGGTCGAACGGTCTTCGGCGACCAGCGCAGCTTCCGTGTCGAACCGATCGTCGGCGCCCGCTGGAGCAAGCTGAGGGCTGACCTGAGCACGCCGTTGGGCGCAACCAGCAAGGGGGCGGACTGGACCGATCTGTTGCTGGGCCTGCGGGTCGAGGCGGACGCCACAGACCGGTGGACCCTGCGCGGACAGGTCGACGTCGGCGGCCTGGGCGACAGCGGCCGCAACAGCCGCTCATGGCAGGCGCTGGCCGTCTATCGCACGCCGCTGGCGGGCGGCGCGGTGTCCGTCAATCTGGGCTACCGCCTGCTGGAGCAGACCTATCAGCAGGATGATTTCACTGGCCAGAGTTTCGACTGGAACGTGTCGCGCCATGGCCCGGTCATCGGCCTGTCGCTGACTTACTGAATCCCCCACCCAAGGAGACGACATGCGTAATGGAGTGAAGAGGGGCGTCGCCGCCCTGACTGCGGCCTTCATGCTGGCTGTTCCAGCGGCGGAGGCCTGCACCCGGCTTGTCTATCATGGCTATGACGGCGCGGTGATCACGGCGCGGTCGATGGACTGGAAGGACGAAATCCTCACCAACCTCTGGATTTTCCCGCGCGGGATGGCGCGTGACGGCGCGGGCGGTCCCAACTCGGTGAAATGGACGTCGAAATACGGCAGCGTCATTTCCAGCGGCTATGACGTCTCGACCGTGGATGGGGTCAATGAGGTGGGATTGGTCGCCAATGTCCTGTGGCTGGTCGAGTCGAAATACCCGGACCATGACCCGAACAAGCCCGCCCTCAGCATAGCCGCCTGGGCCCAGTACGTGCTGGACAACTACGCCACTGTCACAGAAGCGGTCGATGCATTGAAGGACGAGCCCTTTGTCCTGATCACCGACAATGTGCCGGGCCAGCAGCGGTTGACGACCCTGCACCTGTCTTTGTCGGACGCCAGCGGCGACAGCGCCATCTTCGAATACATCGACGGCAAGCTGGTCGTGCATCACAGCCGCGATTATCAGGTGATGACCAACTCACCGACCTTCGATCAGCAATTGGCCCTGAACAGCTATTGGCAGGAGATCGGCGGCACGGTCTTCCTGCCGGGCACGAACCGGGCGGCAGACCGCTTCGCCCGCGCCTCATTCTACGTCAATGCGGTGCCCAAGTTCGAAGACCCGAACCTGGCGCTGGCCAGCGTGTTCAGCGTGATCCGCAACGCATCAGTGCCGTTCGGCATCTCGACCCCGGACCAGCCGAACATCTCCTCAACCCGTTGGCGCACGGTCGTGGATCACAAGCGCAAACTGTATTTCTTCGAATCCGCCCTTACGCCGAACACCTTCTGGGTGGACCTGAAGAAGATCGACTTTTCGCCGCGCGCCCGGGTCAAGCGGCTGGTGCTGGGCGAGAACCAGATCAACACCCACGCGGGCGACGCCACGGCCAAGTTCACCGACGCCGCGCCCTTCCCCTTCCTGGGACCGCAATAGCGATCAGGTCTGAGCGGTCGCCAGACGTTTCGATCTGGCGGCCGACACCTGTGGACTAGGCTTGGCCTTCCAGCGCCCGCCTCAGCTTGGCGATGGCCACCCGTTCGACGGCTTTCGGCTCGCGCACAGGCCCCATCGCACTGACCTCGCGGCCCGTGGCGACGTGGATGGCCGAGCATTTCACATAGGCGCCATTGCGGGTGAACTCGACGATCACCTGACCCAGATCAGGGCCCAGGTCGTTGCCCGCCACTGTTTAGGCTCAGGCCGCGACGGGGCGACGCGCCACGTTGCAGTGGGCGAACAGCTTGTCCATCGCCTGGACCAGATGATCCATCATGGCGTCCGTGTGGTTCGGCGACGGAGTGAAGCGCAGACGCTCGGTCCCCTTGGGCACGGTCGGATAGTTGATCGGCTGAACATAGACGCCGTATTCGTCCAGCAGCATGTCCGAAATCATCTTGCAGTGGACGGGATCGCCGACGTGTACCGGCACGATGTGGCTCTCGCTCTCCATCACCGGAATGCCCGCAGCAGCGAAGCGCGCCTTCAAGGTGGCGGCCCGCTCCTGATGCTGTTCACGCAGTTCGGGGTGAACCTTCAGGTGGCGCACGGAGGCCAGCGCCCCCGCCGTCAAAGCAGGCGGCAGCGAGGTCGTGAAGATGAAGCCCGAGGCCCAACTGCGCACCGCATCGATGATGACCGCATCACCGGCGATATAGCCGCCCATGACGCCGACAGCCTTGCCCAGCGTACACTCAATGATGTCGATCTGGTCCAGAACGCCGTCACGCTCAGCGACGCCTGCGCCGGTTTCGCCGTACAGGCCGACCGCATGGACTTCGTCCAGGTAAGTCATAGCGCCGTATTTTTCGGCCAGAGCAATCGTGCCCGCCAGATCGGCGATGTCGCCGTCCATCGAATAGACGCTCTCGAAGGCGATCAGCTTGGGCGCATCCGCAGGCGCTGCAGCCAGCAGGCTTTCCAGATGCTCCAGATCATTGTGCCGGAACACATGGCGCGGTCCGCCGCCGTGGCGGATGCCCTCGATCATCGAGGCATGGTTCAGCGCATCGGAGAAGATGATCAGGCCGGGCAGAATCTTCTGCAGCGTCGACAGCGTCGCCTCGTTGCCGACATAGCCCGAGGTGAACAGCAGGGCCGCTTCCTTCTGGTGCCAGCTGGCCAGCTCGGCTTCCAGATCAACGGCCGAGCGCGTGGTGCCCGAGATGTTGCGTGTGCCGCCAGCGCCCGCGCCGACAGCATCGATCTCTTCGTGCATCGCATCCAGCACAACGGGGTGCTGGCCCATGCCGAGGTAATCGTTGGAACACCAGATCACGACGTCCTGTTCGGACCCGTCCACGCGGCGGCGCACGGCCTGCGGGAACTGTCCACGGACACGTTTCAGGTCGGCGAAGACGCGGTAGCGACCCTCGCTGCGGACCTGCTCTACGGAGCTCTTAAAGGCGGCCTTATAGTCGAACAAACTACGCGTTCTTTCGCTTATGGCGACGTATTGGCGTTATTTGCTCCACCCCCGACGGCTTGTCCATGTCCCCGACATGGACAAAACGCCCAAACCCTTAATTGATAACGGTTCTCACAACAGAGCCGTGATCAGCCCGGCTTGCGGAAGCGATAGACGAACTGATCCGTCTTGCCACGAATGGCGGCGTCAAAGACGTTCAGGCTGTGGTCGTCGGCGGGATTGGCCACCACCTGGCTCTCGCCGTCAAAGACGAAGCCTGCCGCCTGGACTTCACGCTTCAGATAGTCGCCCTCGATCCTGTGCAGGGTGCTGACGACCGAAATCCCCGTTCCCGCCGCCGCCTGATGGTCGATGACCACATACAGCCCACCCGGCTTAAGCGCCGCGAACACCGCCGCATTCATCTTCGCCACATCGGTGTTGAAACCGGAAATGTGGAAGTCGTGGTATTCCTGGCTCATGAAGATCAGGTCCAGCGGCTCGGCATAGGTCATCGAGTCCAGCAGACCATTGACCCGCGTGATGTTCGGATAGGCCGCGACCAGCAGGTCCGCCGTCGGGTTCTCACGCTCCGCCGTCCGGTTCGGCACAAAGGCGTAAACGCGCCCCGTTGGTCCGACCACGTCCGAGAACAGGCGGCTGAAATAGCCTGCGCCGGGGCGGATGTCGGCGATCTTGTCGCCCGGCGCGACCTGAGCGAAGGCCAGGATCTCCGACGGGTGGCGCAGGGCGTCGCGCGCGACCTCTTCCGCCGGGCGTTTCGGATCGGCCACCGCATCAGCATACAGACCGGCGTAGGAAGAAGGCTCGGCCGACGCCGTATTGGTCACGACCGTCTTTTGCCCGCCGCTGGACGACACGATGATGCAGCCGGACAAGCCCGCCGCCAGAGCCAGAACCGCCGCGCTCGCCACCAACCGCTTGATCATCGCCATCTCCATGATTTGTGGCGATAGGCCCGTATTTCCGCGTTCCGTGCAAGCGGCGTCTGCGTCGAACACGATCCGACACATCACGCGATTTGCGCCGCGACGCCCACGGCGCTAGTCCCGCGTCAGGTTTCCAAGGTTTCGGTCCATGCTTCCCTATCAGCCCGCCCCCTTCCCGCTCGCCCGCCCGCGCCGTCTGCGCGCCAATCCGTGGGTGCGCCGTCTGGTCGCCGAGACGACCCTGACGCCAGCGGATCTGATCTGGCCGCTGATCGTCCATGACGGCGCCGAGGACCGTCAGCCCGTCGCCTCCATGCCCGGCGTCTTCCGCCTGTCGCCCAAGGAGGCCGCCAAGGCCGCCGTCGAGGCCCGCGATCTGGGCATTCCGCTGATCGCCCTGTTCCCCAATGTCGATGGCGCGATCAAGGACGCTGTCGGAACCGGCGCCACCGACCCGGACGGCCTGATCCCCGACTGCATCAAGGCCATCAAGGACGCAGCCCCCGAGATCGGCGTCATGACCGACGTGGCGCTGGACTGCTACACCGACCACGGCCACGACGGGGTGATGGAAGGCGACCGCATCGCCAATGACGCCTCTCTGGATCGTCTGGCCGAGCAGGCGTTTATCCACGCCCATGCAGGCGCCGACGTCGTCGCTCCCTCCGACATGATGGATGGCCGCATCCAGGCCGTGCGTGAGGCGCTGGAGGCCAACGGTTTTCAGGACACCATGATCCTGTCCTACGCCGCCAAGTTCGCCTCAGCCTTCTATGGCCCGTACCGCGACGCCGTGGGATCGTCGAAGATGCTGACGGGCGACAAGAAGACCTATCAGATGGACTACGCCAACTCGGACGAGGCGCTGAAGGAGGTGGCGATGGACCTGTCGGAAGGCGCCGACGCCGTCATGGTCAAGCCGGGGATGCCTTACCTCGATATCGTGCGCCGTGTGTCCGAGACCTTCCGCGTACCCACTTTCGCCTATCAGGTGTCAGGCGAGTACGCGATGATGCAGGCCTCCATCGCCAACGGCTGGCTGGACGAGGACCGCGCCATTCTGGAGACCCTGCACGGGTTCAAGCGCGCAGGCTGCGCGGGCGTCCTGACCTATTTCGCACCCAAGGCGGCGCGGCTGCTGGGCGCATAGCTTGCTGGCAAAGGCGGCGGATCATAGGGTGACCTCATGCTGAGACGCACCCTGATCGGTCTGACCGCCGCCCTGCTGTTGCCCGCCGCTGGCTTCGCGCAGGAGGCCGCGCCCACGCCCCTGCCCCGCGTGGTTCTGGAGACGACTGCGGGCCGTATCGTGATCGAGGTCAATGACCGCGCCGCGCCGATCACCGGGGCCAACTTCCTGGCCTATGTGGATCAGCATCGGTTCGACGGCGCGACCTTCTATCGAGCCATGAAGTCCGGCCCCGAGAACGGTCTGGTGCAGGGCGGCGCGAACAATGAACCGGCCCGCCTTCTGCCGCCCATAGCCCATGAACCAACGACCGAGACAGGCCTCAGCCATGTCGACGGCGCCGTCTCGATGGCCCGTTACGACCCCGGCACGGCGACCGGTGACTTTTTCATCTCGGTCGGCGCCACGCCCTCATATGACGCAGGCCGCCCCTTCTCCATCGACGCCTATGGCTTCGCCGTCTTCGGCAAGGTGGTCGAGGGCATGGACGTGGCCCGCGCCATGCTGAACGCCTCCACCTCTCCGACCGAGGGCGAAGGCTTCATGCGCGGCCAGATGCTGGAACCGCGCATCACCATCGTCTCAGCCAAGCGCGAAACCGCGCCTTAAGACGAAATGTGGATGGTTTTCCGCCCTCAGACCTGAGGCGGTCGCAGGCTTTCCCAGACACCGATAGCCATCAGGACGACTGTTGTTGCGATGCTGAGGATCAGCGGCGTCGTCCACGGAACCGCCAGCCAGCCGGCCGCCAGAACGGCGCAGCCGACCAGTCGCGTCCAGTTGATGTGCCGCCAGATTGCCCAACCTGCCACCGCTGTTCCCAGCAGGAACAGGATCGGGCCGCCCAGCATCGTCAGGGCCGTCGCGGTTGAGACATGACCGCCGGGATGCGCCAGGACCAGTTCGTCACTGACCGCCACGACGATGATCCCCGCGATGACCAGAATGGGCGAATATGTATAGGCGCGTCGCGCCACACGTCCGGGGTCGGGCGAATGTATGATGGCGTCGGATGCGGATTCGTGCGCCTGGCTGAAGAACAGCCGCCACATGGCGACCGTGGACAGGACGGCCGAGATAAAGGCGGCCCAGACCGCGCCCGATGACCAGTCCAGCCCTCCAAACGTAGCGCCCGAGACCAGCAGGGTCTCGCCCAGGCAGATGATGACAAACAGGCCGACACGCTCGGCCATATGACCGCCTTCGATGGTCCAGTCCTCAGTGCGGGACCGCCCCAGACCTGGCACGAAGAAATAGAGAGCCGGAGACGCATATTCGACCGCCAGCGCGGCCAACCAGAACCAGACACGTTGCTCAGGCGCGGCCAGACCGCCAGCGATCCATAACACTGCCGAAGCCGCCAGCCAGACCAGAATGCGGATGGCGTTGAGCCTTAGGCCCTCTTCGTTACGCATCGCCCAGACCATAAAGGCGGTCCGTCCCACCTGAATGGCGGCAAAGGCCAAGGCGAAAGCCAGCCCCGTCTCCTGAAAGGCGTGCGGCAGCGATGCTGACATCACCAGCCCGATCCCCATCAGGCCGAACAGTGCTGCCTGGACCGGCCCCGTTTCGGGATCGAGCCAGTTGGTCACCCAGGACGTGAATATCCAGGCCCACCACACCGCAGCCAGCAGCATCGCGGCCTGCGCGACCCCGAGCGGCGTCAGATTCGCCAACAGCCCGTGGCTGACCTGTGTGATGGCGAAGACGAAGACCAGGTCGAAGAACAGTTCGACAAAGCCCACGCGGGCATGCTCACCCTTCACCCGTTTGCGCAACAAAGACGTCATCCCGCCCTCCCGATTAGAGAGCGAGGTTAGCGCGACATTCTGTCGCTGTCCCGTCAGAACGCTGACGGGACAGCAAAGGAAATCAGATGTGGATCACGCGTCCGTAGGCGTCCAGAGCGGCTTCGTGCATGGCTTCCGACATGGTCGGGTGCGGATAGACGATGCCATGGATGTCTTCTTCCGTCGCTTCCATGGTGATGGCGGTGACGTAGCCCTGGATCATCTCAGTGACTTCGTGGCCGATCATGTGGGCGCCGATCAGGGCGCCGGTCTTGGCGTCGAAGAGAACCTTGACGAAGCCGTCGATCTCGCCTGCAGCCACGGCCTTGCCGTTCACGCGGAACGGGAAGCGGCCGATCTTGACCTCGCGGTTCTCGGCGCGTGCAGCCTGTTCGGTGACGCCGACCGATGCGACCTGCGGCTGGGCGTAGGTGCAGCCCGCGATGGGCGAATGGACGTTCGGGGTCTTGTAACCGGCGATGTGTTCGGCGGCATGGATGCCTTCGTGCGACGCCTTGTGCGCGAGCCACGGCGCACCGGCGCAGTCGCCGATGGCGTACAGCCCCTTCACATTGGTCTCGCAGTGGCTGTCGGTCTTGATGTGGCCACGGTCCAGTTCGACGCCCAGCGCCTCCAGACCGATGCCGTCCGTGTTGGCGGTGATGCCGACCGCCGAGATGCAGACTTCGGCTTCCAGGGCTTCGGCCTTGCCGCCGATCTCGACGTCGACCTTCACGCCCTGTGCGGTCTTGGTCACCTTCGACACCTTGGCGCCGATCTTGAACTTGATGCCGCGCTTTTCGAACGACTTCTGAGCGGCCTTGGAGACCTCTTCGTCCTCGACCGGCATGATCCGGTCCACAGCCTCGACAACCGTGACCTCGGCGCCCAGCGCGCGATAGAAGCTGGCGAACTCGATGCCGATGGCGCCCGAACCGATGACAACAAAGGTCTTGGGAAGTTTCTTCGGCGCCAGGGCGTCGCGATAGGCCCAGATCTTGTCGCCGTCAGCTTCCAGGCCGATCTGAGGCAGGGCGCGGGCGCGAGCGCCGACGGCCAGCATGACCGACTTGGCTTCGATGGCGCGCGTGCCGCCTGCCTTCAGGGCGACGACGACCTTGGGCGCAGCAGCGCCCTTTTCGAGCGTAGCCGATCCCTCGATCACCTCGATCTTGTTCTTCTTCATCAGGAAGCCGATGCCCTTGTTCATCGTCGCCGCGACACCGCGCGAGCGCTGGATGATGGCGTCGAAGTCGAACGAAGCGCCCGATGCGGACAGGCCGTATTCCTTCAGGTGCGACAGGCTCTCGAACTTTTCGCCGGACTTCAGCAGGGCCTTGGTCGGGATACAGCCCCAGTTCAGGCAGATGCCGCCCAGGTTTTCACGCTCGACGATGGCGACCTTCTGGCCAAGCTGGCTGGCGCGGATGGCGGCGACATAACCGCCGGGGCCCGAGCCGATGACGACGAGATCGAATTCAGCAGCCATGATCAGATCAACTTCTCGATGTCGGCCTTAATGGCCGAGGGTTCAGTCTGAGGCGAATAGCGCGCGACGACGCGGCCTTCGCGGTCGGTCAGGAACTTGGTGAAGTTCCACTTGATGGCCTGAGAACCCAGGAAGCCGCGCTTCTGTCGGGTCAGCCAGGCATAGAGCGGGTGACGGTTCGGCCCGTTGACCTCCACCTTGTCAAACAGGGGGAAGCTCACATCGAAGCTGGTCGCGCAGAAGGCGGCGATTTCCGCCGCCCTGCCCGGCTCCTGATTTCCGAACTGGTTGCAGGGAAAGCCCAGCACCTCGAACGGAGCACCGGCAAAATCCCGATGCAGCTTCTCCAGACCATCATACTGGCCGGTGAAGCCGCACTTGGACGCCGTGTTCACGATCAGCAGCGCCTGACCGCGAAAACGGTCAAGCGATACGTCCGTGCCGTCAATGGCCCGGGCGGAGAAGTCATAAACCGAAGTCATGACCCCTCTTCTCCCTTAAGCCAGCATCGCGACGGGATCTTCGATCAGCGGCTTGAACGCCTGCAGGAAGCGGGCGCCGGTCGCACCGTCTACCACGCGGTGATCGCAGGTCAGGGTCACGGTCATGACGGTGGCCGCAACGATCTGGCCGTCCTTGACGACTGCGCGCTGTTCGCCTGCGCCCACGCTCATGATGCAGCCCTGCGGCTCATTGATGATCGAGGTGAACTGCTTGATGCCGAACATGCCCAGGTTGGACACCGAGAAGGTGCCGCCCTGGAACTCTTCAGGCTTCAGCTTACGCTCGCGGGCGCGCTTGGCCAGGTCCTTGGACTCGGTCGCGATCTGCGCCAGACCCTTGGTTTCGGCCTTCTTGATGATCGGCGTGATCAGGCCGCCGTCGATGGCCACGGCCATGGAGACGTCGGCGTTGTGGTGCATGGCGATGCCTTCCGGCGTGTAGGAGGCGTTCGCCTCCGGCACGGCCTTCAGGGCCAGAGCAGCTGCCTTGATGACGAAGTCGTTGACGGAGACCTTGATCCCCTGCGGCTCCAGCATCTTGTTGACCTTGGCGCGCACAGCCATCAGCTGATCGATTTCGACATCGATGAACAGCGGGAAGTGCGGCACGTTCTGGATGCTGTCGACCATGCGGCGGGCGACAGCCTTCTTCATGCCGTCCAGCGGGATCAAGTCGTAGCTGCCGTCCGGGATGCCCATTTGCGCCAGAGACTGCGCCTTGCGGGGCTCGATGCCCGAAGTCGCAGCAGCCGGGATCGTCGTAGCCGCAGCAGGCTGAGCAGCCCCCTTCGGCGCGCCCTCAACGTCACGCTTGACGATGCGGCCGTGCGGACCGGTGCCCTTGACCGACTTCAGATCGACGCCGTTCTGGGCGGCGATGCGACGCGCCAGAGGCGAGGCGAAGATGCGCGCACCGCTGTCCGACTTCGGCGCAGCGGGCGCAGGCGCCGCAGGCTTGGCCGCCTCAGCCTTGGCCGGAGCGGCTTCGGCCTTGGGCGCGTCTTCCGTCTTGGCGGCAGGCTTGGGGGCGGCAGCGCCACCCTCATCCTTCAGACGTGCGATCGGCGTGTTGACCTTCACGTTCTCAGTGCCTTCCGGCACCAGAATGTCAGTGACTTCGCCCTCGTCCACAGCCTCGACTTCCATCGTGGCCTTGTCGGTCTCGATTTCAGCGATCACGTCACCGGCGGAGACGACGTCGCCCACCTTGACGTGCCACTTGGCCAGAACGCCCTCCTCCATCGTGGGAGACAGGGCGGGCATCAGAATGTCGGTCATGCCACCACCTGCTTCACGGCCGCGATGATCTTGTCCACGCCGGGCAGCGACAGAGCTTCCAGATTGGCGGCGTAGGGCAGCGGCACGTCTTCCTGGTGCACGCGCAGCGGCGGGGCGTCCAGATAGTCGAAGGCGTGTTCGATTACGCGGGCCACGACCTCGGCGCCGACGCCCATCGGACCCCATCCTTCTTCGGCCGAGACCAGACGGTTGGTCTTCTTGACGCTTTCGACGATGGTTTCGTGGTCCAGTGGACGCAGGGTGCGCAGGTCGATGACCTCGGCCTCGATGCCCTCTTCAGCCAGCTTCTCAGCAGCCTGCAGAGCGAAACCAACCATGCGGGCATGCGCCGTGATGGTGACATCCTTGCCTTCACGACGGACCTTGGCCTTGCCGATGGGCAGGACGTAGTCGTCGACTTCCGGCACGTCGAACTCGGTGCCGTACAGCATCTCGTGTTCAAGGAAGACGATCGGGTTCGGGTCGCGGATGGCGGCTTTCAACAGGCCCTTGGCGTCAGCGGCGTCATAGGGCGCGATGACCTTCAGGCCGGGGACCTGAGCATACCAGGCGGAATAGTCCTGGCTGTGCTGGGCGCCGACACGGCTGGCCGCACCGTTGGGGCCGCGGAAGACGATGTCCGCGCGGATCTGGCCGCCTGACATATACAGGGTCTTGGCCGCCGAGTTGATGATGTGGTCAATCGCCTGCATGGCGAAGTTGAACGTCATGAACTCGACGATGGGCTTCAGGCCCGACATGGCGGCGCCGACGCCCAGACCGGCAAAGCCGTGCTCGGTGATCGGGGTGTCGACAACGCGGCGTTCGCCGAATTCCTGCAGCAGCTCACGGCTGACCTTGTAGGCGCCCTGGTACTGGGCGACTTCCTCACCAATCAGGAAGACGCGGTCGTCACGACGCATTTCCTCGGCCATGGCGTCGCGCAGGGCGTCGCGCACGGTCGTCTTGACCAGCTTGGCGTCCGCCGGGATTTCCGGGTCACGCAGTTCGACCTTGGGCGCTGCGGGCGCAGCAGCCGGAGCCGCCTCGGCCTTGGGGGCCTCAACAGCAGCAGCTTCAGCCTTGGGCGCAGGCGCCGCAGCGCCATCTTCACCGGCCAGACGCGCGATCGGCGTGTTGACCTTCACGTTCTCCGAACCCTCGAGGATCAGGATTTCCAGCACTTCGCCTTCATCGACAGCTTCGACTTCCATCGTCGCCTTGTCGGTCTCGATCTCGGCGATCACCTGGCCAGCCGATACGCTTTCGCCTGCCTTGATGTGCCATTTGGTCAGCGTGCCCTCTTCCATCGTGGGGGACAGCGCCGGCATCAGAATGTCGGTCACGGATCAGGCCTCCACGTAGACGTCAGTATAGAGCTCGGACGGATCCGGCTCCGGGCTTTCCTGCGCGAACTGCACAGACTCGGCGACAATCGCCTTGATCTCGTTGTCGATGACCTTCAGCTCTTCCTCGGTCGCCTTGGCTTCCGCGAGCAGCAGCTTGATGTGATCGATCGGGTCGCGGGTCTTCTTGACCTCGTCGACCTCTTCCTTGGTGCGATATTTCGCCGGGTCGGACATCGAGTGGCCGCGATAGCGATAGGTCTTCACTTCAAGGATGTAGGGACCGCCGCCTTCGCGGGCGCGCTTCACAGCACGGGCGGTGGCGTCACGCACGGCCAGAACATCCATGCCGTCGACCTGCTCGCCCGGAATGCCGAAGCTGGCGCCGCGCATGTAGAGCTCAGTCGTCGAGGACGAGCGATCGATGCTCGTGCCCATGGCGTACTGGTTGTTCTCGATGATGTAGATGGCCGGCAGCTTCCACAGCTGCGCCATGTTGAAGCTCTCGTACACCTGGCCCTGGTTCGAAGCGCCGTCTCCGAAATAGACGAAGGCGACCGAGTCATCGCCGCGGTACTTGCCAGCGAAGGCCAGCCCGGTGCCCAGTGCGACCTGCGCGCCGACGATGCCGTGACCGCCATAGAAGCCGGTCGGCACGTCGAACATGTGCATCGAGCCGCCCTTGCCCTTGGACGAGCCGCCGATGCGGCCGGTCAGCTCGGCCATGACTTCTTTCGGGTCCATGCCGGCAGCCAGCATGTGACCGTGGTCGCGGTAGCCCGTGATGATCTTGTCGTGGCCCTGTTTGACGCTCTCCTGAACGCCCACAGCGACCGCTTCCTGGCCGATGTACAGGTGGCAGAAGCCACCGATCAGACCCATGCCGTACAGTTGGCCTGCACGTTCCTCGAAACGGCGGATCAGCACCATCTCGCGGTAGAAACGAAGGAGGTCTTCCTTCGACGCCGTCGGCGTATTTGGTATTTTGTCAGGCGCGTTGGTCTGAGCGTTCTTGGCAGGGGCTTTCGCCATCCGGCATCTCCCGGCTAGGCGCCAGTTGGCGACGCCTTACTTATCGTTACGGAAGGGGGCTTTAGCAGCCTTCCTTCCCGGAACGCAAAGGGGCGCCATGCCACCTGTAACAATAGTTCAAGTATTGACTGGCGGTCAGCCTTGGACGGTTTGCGCGGGAACGCGGATCACATAGTCGCGCGGATCGGAAAAACCGATCACGGCGCGCGCGCGCTCTTCCAGAAGATCTTTTGAAAGACTGTCGGTACGCAGGTAGCGGACGCGCGTCTCAAGGTCGCGTCGCTGCTCCGTCAGATGTGCGAGCTGCTCAGCACGCTCGGTCAGCAGCGCATCCCGCGACGCGCCGCTCAACAGGCCGCGCTCCCCCGTGAGGGCCTGCACGCCAAGATACGCGAACAGCAGCAGCAGGACGATGGAGATACGGTACGGTTTCATCCGTTCAGGCACAGCAGACGCTCCTTCTGAGCGCGAAAACACAGTTCACAGACTGTGGCTGACAATGCCTAACAAATTGTAGCTTGACGGTAAGAAGGTCGGTGGAGAACGCTGATTCTCCACCGACAATTCAAAGACCTATTTCAGCAGCATTCCGTCGCCGAAATAGACAGCCTGGTCGCCCAGCATTTCCTCAAGGCGGAGCAGCTGGTTGTACTTCGCCACCCGGTCCGAGCGGGCCAGCGAGCCAGTCTTGATCTGTCCGCAGTTGGTGGCGACGGCCAGGTCAGCGATGGTCGAGTCCTCGGTCTCGCCCGAGCGGTGGCTCATCACGGCGGTGTAGCCTGCGCGCTGGGCCATATCGACGGCGTCCAGCGTCTCGGACAGGGTGCCGATCTGGTTGACCTTGATCAGGATCGAGTTGGCCAGGCCTTCGCCGATGCCCGCAGCCAGACGCGCCGGGTTGGTCACGAACAGATCGTCGCCGACCAGTTGGACGCGGTCGCCCAGACGTTCCGTCAGCAGACGCCAGCCGTCGAAATCATCCTCGGCCATGCCGTCTTCGATCGAGACGATCGGGAAGCGCTCGCACAGATCGACCAGATAGGCGGCCATGCCCTCGGCGTCGACGGTCTTGCCCTCGCCCGCCATGATGTATTTGCCGTCCTTGAAAAATTCGGTCGAGGCGACGTCCAGACCCAGGTGGAAGTCTTCACCGGCCAGATAGCCAGCCGCCTGACCAGCCTTGGTGATGAAGCTCAGGGCCTCATCAGCCGACGCCAGATTGGGCGCGAAACCACCTTCGTCACCGACGTTGGTGTTGTGGCCTGCGTCCTTCAGCTGTTTCTTCAGCGCGTGGAAGATCTCCGTGCCCATGCGCAGGGCTTCCGAGAAGGTTTCCGCGCCGGTCGGCAGGATCATGAACTCCTGAATGTCGATCGGATTGTCGGCGTGGGCGCCGCCGTTGATGATATTCATCATCGGGGTCGGCAGGACGCGGGCCGAAACGCCGCCGATGTAGCGGTGCAGCGGCAGGCCGGCCGAGATGGCGCTGGCCTTGGCGGCGGCGAGCGACACGCCCAGGATGGCGTTGGCGCCCAGACGGGCCTTGTTGGCTGTGCCGTCCAGATTGATCATCGCCTCATCCAGACGGCGCTGGTCTTCGGCGTCCATGCCAGACAGGGCGTCGAAGATTTCGCCATTCACAGCGTCGACCGCCTTCTGGACGCCCTTGCCGCCCCAGACGTCCTTGTCGCCGTCGCGCAGTTCAACAGCCTCGTGCGCGCCCGTCGAGGCGCCCGACGGCACGGCGGCGCGGCCGAAAGAGCCGTCATCCAGGATCACATCGACTTCGACCGTCGGATTACCCCGGCTGTCGAGGATCTGGCGGGCGACGATGTCGGCGATATCAGTCATGGCTCGGTTCTTTGGCTCAGGGCGGATGGAAGTTGCGAGGGGTTTAGCCGCCTACCCGCGAAAGGCCAATGGCTGCGCCCGCTCCCACCGGTAACAGGTTGCTACCTAACCGCAGTTTTCGACCAACTGGATCGACGGATCGCCCGCGTGAACCCGCGAAACGACGCCGTCCCTGCCCACCTCGTAGCGGATGCCGCGCGCCGCCGGATCGACCACATAGGCGGTCGAACGCCCCTTGGCCCAGGCAAACAGGTCCTCGGCAGGGGCCGGATCATATTTGGCGGGTTGCGCAAAGACGGCGCCGCCATAGGTCTGTTTGATCGCAATGCCGCTGTCGCCGACGCCAAAGCCGCGATCCGTCTTCACAGACGATCCCTTGCCCAGGGTGATTCGCGTCAGGTGACCGTCCTGCAGCATCACGTCCACGCCCTCAGGCGCCTTGTCGGGATGATAGACTTGGCAGGACATCGGATCGCTGACAGCGGCGTTTGCACCCCAGGCCGTCGCCACTTCCGCCGCCGTCATGCCGATTCGCACCACGCCCAGCCCGTCAGCAGTCAGGACGGTTTCAACCGCAGGCGCCGCTGCGGGCGGATTCGCGGCGCCGGACGAAACCGTCTCGGCAGGCTTTTCGCCACGATCACAGGCGGCAAGCGTGAGAAGCGCCAAAGCGCTGACGGCTGCGAAACGAATCATAAGGCGAAATCTCCCGGGAAAGCTTCACCGGGCAGAACGCACGAAAACGGCGCGCGGGACCACCGCGCGCCGTAAAAATTATCGTCCGACTAAAGTCGGGAAGCCTGAAAGACCTTAGTCTTCCTTCGGCGTCAGAACCTGACGACCGCGGTACGTGCCGCTCTTCAGGTCGATGTGGTGCGGGCGCTTCAGCTCGCCGGTGTCCTTGTCCTCAACGTACACGTTGGAGATCAGGGCATCGTGGGCGCGGCGCATGTTGCGACGCGAGGGAGATACTTTGCGCTTCGGAACGGCCATGTCCGTCTCAATCTTCTAAGTCGGGCGCCGCCCAGAGCCGAAGCCTGTCTAGCGCGAAAACAATAGCGGCGGCTCCAACCCTTCGAAGTGAAGAACGGGGGACCGCCACGCGAGGCGCGGCTTATGCATGAAGTGACGGGCGATTTCAAGGCGTATAAGCAGCTCCCGAGCAGGGAAGCGTAAGTGTGCGATCACCAGCACCTTCAACCCGCCAAATCCCAGCCGATACAGATCCGTAGCAGGCCCCGTTTTTATCCGTCGTCTGACGTCAGACGTGCGGCCACAGCCTCCCCGATTGCCAGTGAACTGGTCAGGCCGGGGCTTTCGATGCCGAACAGGGCCATCAGGCCGTCGATGCCGTGATGCTCGCGCCCGTGAAGCTGGAAATCCGGCTGGGGCTCGCCTGCCCCATGCAGCTTGGGACGAATGCCTGCATAGTCTGGCGTCAGGGCGCCGTCGGGCAGTCCGGGCCAGAACCGGCGGATATAGGCTGCGAACCCGTCCGCCTTGGTAGGATCGACTGAATAGTCTTCGGTCTCGACATAGACGAGGTCCGGCCCGAACACCGCCTGCCCGCCCAGATCCTTGCGATAGTGGGTGCCCAGCGCGCCGGGGATCGGCGGCGGATAGATCAGGCGATTAAACGGCGCCTTGCCGACCAGTCGGAAATAGACGCCCTTGCCCAGATGACGCGCGGGAATGTCAACGGCGGGATAACCGGCGATACTTGCGGCGACCGCCTGGGACGATAGACCCGGCGCGGTAACCAGAAGACGGCTGGTGACCGTCATCGCCCCCTCCCCGCCCACACGCACGTTGAAACCGCCGCCCGTCAGAGGATCAGCCCCTTCAAACGGCGCGGACACGACGACGGAACCGCCTGCATCCTCAATCTCACCCTGCAGAGCCAGCATATAGCCGTGACTGTCGAACAGGCCGCTCTCCGGCGACAGGATAGCGGCGTGGGCATTCAATTCAGGCTCAAGCGCCCGCGCCTGAGCGCCCGTCAGATGCTCCAACCCCTCGACACCATTGGCCGTCGCCTGTTCGAAGATGGCTTCGATCCGATCGACTTCTGATTCCTGCGTCGCCACGACCAGCTTCCCACACTTCCAGTGGTCGACCTTGTGGCTGGTCAGGAAATCATAAAGCGCGCGACGCCCCGCGACGCAGAACTGCGCCTTCAGCGAGCCCGTCGGATAATAGAGGCCGCCGTGAATGACCTCGGAGTTTCGTGAGGAGACGCCCTGGCCGATATGGCCTTCCTTCTCCAGCACCAGAACCGTCAGGCCCCGTTTCGACAACGCTCGCCCGCAGGCCAGGCCCACAGCGCCCGCGCCCACAACGACCGCATCGAAATCAAAGCTCATTTCGGTCCGTACCTCCGCTTCGCCTCAGCTTCGAAACAACTGATCAGCTTGCCGACCGCCAGATCGAAGTTCGCCTGAAGCATGACATCCAGCATCTTCGATTTGAAGGCGAAGTCGATCATGAACTCCAGCCGCGTCCCGTCTGGATGCGGGAAGAACTCCCAGCGGTTCTTCAGGTGCCTGAACGGCCCGCGCAGCAGACCGACCTCGACCTTGGGCGCATTACGATCATGCCGGACCCAGGTGGAGAACCGTTCCTTCAGGAAGGCGAAGCCGACGCCCGCCTCTGCGTCGATCACCGTAACGCCCTCACCCTCGCCCCGGTCGTTCCAGACACGCATGGACGTCACCCACGGCACAAAGTCCGGATAGGCGCGGATGTCAGCCACCAGATCGGCAAGCTGGTCTGGCGCATACGGAAGGATGCGCGTGACGCGATGGACAGCCATTCCGGGCTTAACGCTTCAGTTGCGCCTCGCGCGCGGCCTTCAGCCGGGCGAAGTCGTCGCCAGCGTGGTGCGACGAACGCGTCAACGGGCTGGACGACACCATCAAGAAGCCCTTGGCGCGTGCGATCGCCTCATAGGCCTTGAACTCTTCGGGCGTGACGAAGCGGTCGATGGCGGCGTGCTTGCGGGTCGGCTGCAGATATTGGCCGATGGTGATGAAGTCGACGCCGGCGGAACGCATATCGTCCATCACCTGCATGACCTCTTCCTTGGTCTCGCCCAGGCCGACCATGATGCCGGACTTGGTGAACTGGTTGGGGTCGCGCTCCTTGACCATCTGCAGCAGACGCAGGGAGTGGAAGTAGCGGGCGCCGGGCCTGATCTTCAGATACAGGCGCGGAACAGTTTCAAGGTTGTGGTTGAAGACGTCCGGCTTGGCGTCGATCATCACTTCGGCCGCGCCATCCTTGCGCAGGAAGTCCGGCGTCAGAATTTCGATGGTGGTGCCCGGCGCCTGGATGCGGATCTGGCGCACGACCTCGGCGAAGTGGGCGGCGCCGCCATCAGCGACATCATCACGGTCCACCGAAGTGATCACGACGTGGTTCAGACCCATCTGCTGCACAGCCAGACCGACCTTGCCGGCTTCTTCCGGGTCCAGCGGCTGGGGCAGGCCCGTCTTGACGTTGCAGAAGGCGCAGGCCCGCGTGCAGGTGTCGCCCATGATCATCAGCGTGGCGTGCTTCTGGCTCCAGCACTCGCCGATGTTCGGGCAGGCCGCTTCCTCGCACACCGTCACCAGCCCCTTGGAGCGGACGATGTCCTTGGTGGCGTTGTACTGGCCCGAGCCGGGCGCCTTGACGCGCAGCCAGTCAGGTTTCTTCAGAACCACCGTCTCCGGACGATTCTGCTTCTCCGGGTGACGGAGCTCGGAGGGCTTGCGCTGCAAGGTGTCGATCAGGGTGACCATGACCGGTATTTCGGACTTCAAAGCCGTTTAGGCAAGCCAAACCCGGTTACAGATATGCCGCAGGCGTGATCTGGCCTTGGAACTCACGGCGCGTAACATATCTTTTCAAGATGACGCGGCGTCATTAATGACAGATGCCCGAACAACAGAGAGGGCCGGTGGCGCCCTCCGTAGGAGACGCGTTTGCGCCAGGCTCTGGATCCCTCGCTGTACGATGCCTCTTTGATCGACGCCCTGGTCGAGGCCCGCTCAAGGTTCGGCGACAAGGAAATCCTTGAAGATCAGGACAGGCACCCCCTCACCTACACCGGCCTGATCCGCGCCGCCTTCGTGCTGGGGCGCAAGATCGCCAACATGACGCAAAAGGGGGATCGGGTTGCGATCCTGCTGCCGTCGTCGATGGGCGTGGTCGTCACCTTCTTTGGCCTGCATGCCCACGGGCGGGTGCCGGTGATGCTGAACTTCACCGCGGGCGAGGCCAATCTGAAGGCGGCCATCAAGGCGTCAGGCGTCAATAAGGTGCTGACCGCCAAACGCTTCATTGAACAGGCCAAGCTGGACGACCTGATCGCCGAACTGACGACCGTGGCCGAGGTCGTCTGGCTGGATGACGTGCGCAAGACCATTGGTCTGGCCGACAAACTGTATGGTCTGGCCGCAGGCGCCGCGCCCAAGCGTTTCCGCGTAAAGACCGATCCTGATGCGCCGGGTGTGGTCCTGTTCACCTCCGGCAGTTTCGGCACGCCCAAGGGTGTTGTGCTGAGCCAGAGGAATCTGGTCGCCAACGCCCGTCAGGTCGCCGCCCACATCGACCTGAAGCCCGACTGGGTAATGTTCAACCCGCTGCCGACCTTCCACTGTTTCGGCCTGACCGGCGGGGTGATCCTGCCGCTGCTGCAGGGACTGAAGGCCTTCCAGTACCCATCACCGCTGCACGCCAAACAAATCACCGACCTGCTGCCCAAGGTGAAGGCGTCGATCCTGTTCGCGACGGACACCTTCCTGAGCCAGTACGCCCGCGTCGCAGAGCCGGACGATTTCGCCACCCTGAAGTTCGCCGTCGCTGGCGCCGAGAAGGTGCGCGAGGAAACGCGGGCCCTGTTCAACACCAAGTTCGGCGGCGTCGAACTTCTGGAAGGCTATGGCGCGACCGAGGCCTCCCCCGTCATCGCCGTGAACCATCCCGACTATAACGCGCCCGGCACCGTGGGTCAGATCCTTCCCGGCATCGACTGGAAACTGGAGCCGGTCGAGGGCATCGACGGCGGCGGCCGTCTGTTCCTCAAAGGCCCGAACGTCATGAGCGGCTATGTCACCCAGGCGGAACCCCTGGCCTGGGATCCGGTCGGCGAAGACTGGCTGGACACCGGCGACATCGTCGATGTCGATGCCGAGGGCTACATCACCATCAAGGGCCGCGCCAAACGCTTCGCCAAGATCGGCGGCGAGATGGTGTCCCTGACCGCCGTCGAAGGGATCGCGGGCGCGGTCTGGCCCGAACAGCGCCATGCGGTCATCTCCATCCCCGACAGCCGCAAGGGCGAGAAGCTGGTGCTGGTCACCGATCACGCCGACGCCGAGGTCGCCCCCCTGGCCGAATGGGCGCGCAACAATGGCGCGCCCGAGTTGATCGTGCCCAAGAAGATCGTCAAGGTCGCAGAAGTGCCCGTCCTGGGCACTGGCAAGACAGACTATGTCGCCATCCAGAAGATGGTGGAAACCGACAAGGCGGCCTGAGCCGTCCCCGCGTGCGGATCAGCCGCACGCCCGTCATAGAAATCGATCCGCCGTCGATGCTGTCGTTGAAAAACGCGACCGGCTCTCCCGGCTCCTGTTGCGCGGCGACATAAAGAACCGGCAGATAGTGCTCGTCCGTCGGCACGCTCAGTTGCGCGTCTTCCGCCAGTCCGACCCAGTTGATCAGGGCCTCGTGATCGCCGCGTTCGAAGGCGTGTTTCACCGCCTCGTTGAAGCTGGTCGCCCAGGCATAGGGTTCGGCGCCCGCCTCCCGCTTCCAGGTCCGCAGATTGTGGACGAAATCGCCTGACCCCGCGATGATCACCCCTTCATCACGAAGAGGCCGCAGCGCCTTGGCCAGTTCATAATGCTGGCGCGCCGTCAGGCCCCGATTGAGCGATAACTGCACAACGGGAACATCAGCCTCCGGCCAGACGTGGACCAGGACGGACCATGTCCCATGGTCCAGTCCCCATTGCTGGGTCTGGACGGCGCCCGTCAGTTGCGCCACCCGCGCCGCCAATTCTGGTGAACCGGGCGATGGATACTGAACATCATGAAGCGCCTGCGGAAAGCCGCCGAAATCATGGATGGTTTCGGGTCGCTCCTGTGCTGTCACGCCCAGGCCGCGCGTCTCCCAGTGGGCGGAGACCATGACGACGCCCTTTGGCTTTCCGACAGACAAACCCAGATCGCGCCATGCCTGGGCGAAGGGTCCGCCCAACGCATTCATCGGCGAGCCATGCCCGAAGAAGAGCGCTGGCTGGCGGCCCGCCACGCCAAACGGCGCACCATTGCGATCTTGATCGGCAGTCATGGTCTGAAAACTCCATCTTCGACGCAGCAGCTATTCGCCACCAATACAGTTTCAGATTTGGGGCGTTGCGGTGGTTCGGTCAAGAGCCGCCAGAATTGGACTGGCATCGCTGAATGGACAGACGGCGTCATAAAAGGCCGTGGCGGCGGGCGTCTTCACTCCACGCCGGGCATGAAACCGATGCTCCATGACCATCGCCTGCTGCTCGATGTTCAACGCATCCCAGTGACAGGTCGCATCCGCCACATAGGAATAGCTGGCGACGCTGTCCCCGGCCTTCAGCTTGGCGAACAACAGGTTCACGCCCTGCTGCGCCTGCCAGACGTGGGTCAGTTCGTGGACCAGAACCCCTTGCACACCCAGACCCGCCGACGCGAAATCCTGAGCCAGTGCCCGCGCGGGCCAGACGATCCAGTCCCGTCCGAACCAGCGCCCAGCGACAAAGGCCCGCGCGAACGGCCAGCCGATCAGCCGCACCTTATCCAGACGAATGGCCTCTCCGAACGCCTCACGCGCCAGCGCGGCCTCGCCATCCGTCAGGGCGCGAATGAGTCGTTCCACGGCTGCACATACTCCCAGTGCCAGGGTTCAAAGACATAGGGCACAAAGCCAAAACGTCCCGCATTGGCGACCAGCCACTGATAGGTCGCGGTGCGGCTCATATGCTGACGGCTGGCGGCGCTGGTGGAATCAACGCCCATCCCCGCCAACTGTCCCACATACAGATCAACAGCCGTCCCTGTACGGTGTGGAGAACAGACGGCGCGACGCAGGCCATCACAGTTTCGATCCTGAGCGCACCGTGCCGCATCCGCCTCCGGGTCACGGAAGCCGGAGAATATCTGCAGCAATTCAGGATCAGACGCCGCCTCTGGCACCTCCGCCCGCGCGGCTGCGACCAGTCGGCGGTAGGCGTCCAGCACATCACGCCTCAGCAGACGCGTCAGACGATCCGCATGTTCCTCGGACGCCACCAGATAGCCCAGTTGGTTGATCGGCGGCGGCTCAGGACATTCCTGACGCAGGCGCGCCATCACGAAGGGGCGTCGCTCCTGCCACACGCCGCGAAACACCTGAAAGGTCGCGGTGTCGAACACGCCCGTCGGCGGCAAGCCATAGGTCTGCTGAAACGTCGCTAATCGCGTGGCGAAGATCGGCGTTCCCGGCCCGCAATCCGTACCGATCTCATGCTGGATCAGCGGCAGATAGGTCTCCCACCCCCACTCCGACGCGCCGAAAGGCGACCATTCCAGCGTGTAGAAGGAGGCGGCATTCGCCAGCCCTTGTTCGTTCCAGTCGCCAGTGTCGGCGTGACAGGGACCAGAGGCCCGTGCGCCACTGGCCGCCATCACCGCAAGCCCAAGGGTCAGAAACGCAATCAGACTTCGCAACATGGCGACAGGAAGCCCCAAGCCGTCCGTTCCGACAACCCCGAATGCCTGACCTGTGATCGCACATGTCCCTGTGCAAGCTTCATCAATCGCTGGCATGGTGACGCGCGGCCGACTCGCGCCGCGCCGTTTCGGAACGACGCATGTCGACCGCCCCTGCGACGACCGCCCCCCGGCGCTCCAACGCCGTGCTGGCCGCTTTTTCCGGCCCCTGCCTGCCATTGGCGGCGTTCGGCGTCGCCCTGCCCGTCACCCTGCCCGAGTTTTACGCCACCCATGTCGGTTTGGAGTTGGGCGTCGTCGCCGCCGTCTTCATGGCTGTGCGGCTGATCGACATCGTCTTTGACCCCTTCATCGGCTGGGGCATGGACAAGACCAAGACGCGGTTCGGCCGCTATCGCCCGTGGATGGCGATTTCGACGCCGATCCTGATGCTGTCGGCCTTCATGATGTTTGTCGTGGTCCAGCCCGGCGCAGGCCCCGCCTATCTGTTTGGCTGGCTGCTGGTTCTCTACCTCGGCTTTTCGATCGGCACTCTCGGCCAACTGGGCTGGGCGGCGGTGCTGGCGCCTCAGTATGATCAGCGCAGCCGCGTCTATGGCTGGTGGCAGGTGTTCAACATCATCGGCGTCATCCTGATCCTGGTTCTTCCGACAGTCGTGGTTCAGACCGGCATCGGCACCTATGCCGACGGGGTGCGTATCATGGGTTGGGCCATCCTGATCGCCCTGCCCCTGACCATCGGTCTGGCCATGTTCGCGGTGCCTGAGCCGGTCAACTCGGGCCAGCAACCGCATGGCGGGGCCAGCGCCTATCTGAACCTTCTGACGATGCCGACCGTGCGCAAGCTGCTGATCGCGGACCTGCTGCTGGGCGTTGCGCCGGGCATCACCGGCTCGCTGCTGTTCTTCTTCTTCGGTCAGATCAAAGGCTATGACCACAGCCAGGCTGGCCTGTTCATGCTCTGCTATTTCGTCGCCGGCCTGTGCGGCGCCCCCATCTGGGCCTGGCTGGCCACCAAGGTCGGCAAGGACAAGGCCCTGGCCATCGCCAGCCTGATCTTTGCAGTTCTCTATATCGGTGCGACTCTTGTGCCCGGCGGCAATTTCGCGGTCACGGCGGTGGTCATGTTCATCGCGGGCCTGCCCTATGCCGCCGGCCTGTTCCTGCTGCGCGCCATGATGGCGGACGCAGGCGATGAGGTTCGGCTAGAGACCGGCGTGGACCGTACTGGCCTGATGTTCTCAGTCCTGTCCGCAACGACCAAGATCGGTCACGTCGTGGCACTGATCCCTTACATCATCCTGCAACAGGTTGGCTTCAAGGCGTTGCCGGGGCCTGAGGGCAACAGCGAGTTCTCGCTTCTGACCCTGCAGGTCCTGTTCATTCTGGTTCCCGGCCTGCTTCTGGCCGCCGCTGCCTTGGTGCTGAAGGGCTATCCGCTGACGCCCAAGCGTCACGATGAAATCCGGCTGGCGCTGGAAGCCCGCGACGGAGCCCGTTCTTGAGACCCATCGACCGCCTGCTGGGCATCATGGAGAAACTGCGCGACCCGGACGGCGGCTGCCCCTGGGACGTGGAGCAGACCTTCGCCACCATCGCCCCCTACACCATCGAAGAAGCCTATGAGGTCGCCGACGCCATCGAGCGCAATGACCTGACGGAGTTGAAAGGCGAACTGGGCGACCTGCTGTTCCAGGTCGTCTTCCACGCCCGCATGGCCGAAGAACAGGGCCTGTTCGCCTTCGACGACGTGGTGACCGCCATCTCAGAAAAGCTGGAACGTCGCCACCCGCATGTGTTCGGCGAGGAAGCCCAGCGGTCCTCAAAAGAACAGACCGTCGCCTGGGAGGTCATCAAGGCCGCCGAGCGCAAGGACCGCAAAAAGCCCGGTGTTCTGGATGACGTGCCTGTGGGCCTGCCCGCCCTTACCCGCGCGGCCAAACTGACCAAGCGCGCGGGCCGCGTCGGCTTCGACTGGCCTTCGACCGACGAGGTGTTCGACAAGCTGGCGGAAGAGGTCGAGGAGTTGCGCGTCGAGATCGCTGCGGGCGACAAGGCCAAGGCGCGCGAAGAGCTGGGCGACCTGCTGTTCGTCGTCGCCAATCTGGCCCGGAAGCTGGACGTAGAGCCCGAAGACGCCCTGCGTGCCACCAATGCCAAGTTCGTCCGCCGCTTCGGCTTCATCGAGGCAGAACTGGCCAAGGACGGGCGCACCCCGGATCAATCGACGCTGGAAGAAATGGATCGCCTCTGGGACGCCGCAAAGGCCGCAGAGAAGACCGCCGTAAAGAACTGAGTGCCGCGCGTGACCTACGACCTGATTATCTTCGACTATGACGGCGTCGTCGCCGACAGCGAACTGCTGACCAGCACCATCATGGCGGATGAACTGACTGCGTTGGGCCTGCCGACCACGGTGGATGAAGTGCTGAGCGAATATGTCGGGCGGCGCTGGCGCGACAACCGCGCCCTGGTCGAGGCACGGCACGGACGTCCCTGCCCGGATGAGTTCCATGTCAACTATTCACGTATTTCCAGAGAACGCGCCCAGGCAGAACTGGAGCCTGTGCCGGGTCTGATCGACTTCCTGAACAGCCGAACCGAAACCCGTTGCATCGCCTCGTCCAGCGGACCGGACTGGCTGTCACTGGGGCTGAACAGGTTCGGCCTGTCGGAGATGTTCGCGGACCGGGTTTACAGCGCCGCCCTTCATGTGAACCGCGGCAAGCCACATCCCGACGTCTTCCTGTATGCAGCCGAGACGCTGGGCGTCGATCCGGCACGGACGCTGGTGATCGAGGACAGCGAGGCGGGTGTTCAGGCTGGCCTGTCCGCCGGCATGACGGTCGTCGGCCTGACGGCGGGCGGGCATGTGCGTGATGGTCTGGCCCAACGTCTGGTCGCCAAGGGCGCGCATCATGTGGCGGACAGCTATGACGCCGTCGCCACCTTCATGGACCGCTGATCCCTACAGGTAGCGGATTTCCTGCAGGTCCACTTCGCGGATCATCCGACGGGCGGTGACTTCATCGATCTGACGCAGACGCATCAGACGCCCCAGTTCCGACCGTTCCGCCGCCAATCCGGCCAGCCACAGCTCACGCTCGACCCGGTCAATCTTGCGAGTCATGGCGGCGTCATCCTCTTCGCCATGTGTGTGCGTCTCAATCCGGCGGCGATAGACCTCCATGATCCGGCTGGCGACTTCGGAATAGAGGTCCGGGTCAGGCTTGCTCTCAGCCATGGCGTGTGAGGCGTCTTCAATGGCGCGCAGAGCGGCGGATGCAGCAGCGACCCGGCAGCGGTCTTCTTCCACATCGTGCGACGGTTCGGGCGGCAGTTCGACATTCTGAAGCAAGCGCGGCAGGGCGATGGTCGCCACCAGCAGCGACACGATAATCACCCCCGCAGCCAGGAAGATCGCCAGATTTCGCGAAGGCAACAACGTCCCGTCCGCCACGAAGAACGGCAGGGTCAGAATGCCCGCCAGCGTGATCGCCCCGCGCACCCCCGCCAGCGACATCACCATCGTCAGACGCAGCCCCACCTTGGGCGGCGGCCCTCTGTGCAGACGTCGGAACAGGGTCAGTTTCAGCGACGTCCAGACCCAGATGAACCGAAGCGCCGCCAACGCCGCCACGATGCCGAACACATAGACCGCTAGCCACCAGACCTCTGGTCGGCTGGTCCCGGCGACCACTTCAGCCGCGCGCGCCATGATCGACGGCATTTGCTCGCCCAGGATCACGAAGATGAAGCCGTTGGCGACGAACTGAACCGTATCCCACACGACACCCCGCCGGATGCGGGTGATGGCCAGTGACTGGGTTCCACCGACGCCGCCACGCTCGGTGAAGCTCATGGTGATGCCCGCCGCCACCGCCGCAAGAATGCCGGACGCCTTCAGCTCTTCCGCGACCAGATAGGCGGCGAAGGGGATCAACAGGCTGATCAGAACCTGAGCGCCTGCATCCTCGCCCCACCGCTTGTTGACCCAGTTTTTGGCCCAGCTGATCGCCATGGTGACCAGAACCCCGACCGCGACGCCTGCGACGGCCAGCCAGGCGAATGTGCCGATGGCATGCCCGATGGAGAAGGCGCCCGTCGTCGCCGCGATCACCGCGATCCGCATGCAGGTCAGGCCGGTCGCGTCGTTCAGCAGGGACTCGCCTTCCAGAATATGCATCAGCCGCTTGGGGATCGGCGCCCGCGCGGCGATGGCCTTCACTGCGATAGGATCAGTCGGCGACAGGATGGCGGCCAGGGCGAAGGCCACCGGCAAGGGCATCTCCGGGATCATCCACCAGATCAGGAAGCCCAGGCCGACGACTGTGAACAGCACCAGCCCCAACGCCAGTTCCAGGATCACCGCCCGATCCCGAAACAGCGCCTCCTTGGGAATGCGCCAGCCATCCAGAAACAGCAGCGGCGGCAGGAACAGCAGGAAAAAGACATCCGGCTCCAGATCCACCGTGCTGCCGGTGATCAGAACCAGCGACGCGCCCAGACCGATCTGCACCAGAGGCAGGGCGATCCGCGTGATTTTGGCAATCGAGCCCGACACCACAACGGCCAGAAGCAGCAGCAGTACGGTCTCGATCAGATGCATGTGTCAGTCGACCAGGTCGGGATACAGACGCTCGAAACGTCCGAGCGCCGCAGGATGCAGCCGCACCGTGACATGAGTGCGGCCATCGTCGTCAGTATCGCGGAACGTCACCCGCCCATGCTCATACAGCCAGGCCAGCGCCTCGCCCTGTTCAGGGGCCAGCGTCAGCCGTGTCTCGGGATCGTCGTCGATCAGACCAGCGATAGTCGTGCGCAGGGGCTCGATCCCCTCGCCTGTCCAGGCGGACACGGCGACCGCCTCACCTTCCCTGGCCAGACGTTCGGCCTGACCGAGGACGGCCTCGCGCGCCTCTTCGTCCAGCAGATCGATCTTGTTCCAGACCTCCAGAACCCGACGGGTCTTGCCCTCGGGCGTCTCGATCTGTTTCAGCACCGCCTCGACGTCCTTGGCCTGGGCGTCGCTGTCTGCGGAAGCAATGTCGCGGACGTGCAGGATCAGGTCAGCTTCACCGACCTCTTCCAGCGTGGCGCGGAAACTTTCGACCAGTTCGTGCGGCAGGTCGGAAATGAAGCCGACGGTGTCCGCCACAATGGCCGGTCGCCCCTGCGGCAGACGGATCGTGCGCTGGGTTGTGTCGAGGGTGGCGAACAGCAGGTCCTTGGCGAAGACCTCTGATCCCGTCAGCCGATTGAACAGCGTCGACTTGCCCGCATTGGTGTAGCCCACCAGTGCGATCGTCGGGAAAGGAACCTTCTGGCGCTGTTTGCGGTGCAGGCCGCGCGTGCGACGCACCTCTTCCAGCTCAGCCTTCAGTTTGACGATCCGGTCCGCGATCAGACGCCGGTCCAGTTCGATCTGGGTTTCGCCGGGACCGCCGGTCGAGCCGGTGCCGCCGCGCTGGCGCTCAAGGTGGGTCCAGGTGCGCACCAGACGCGAACGTTCGTAGTCCAGCCGCGCCAGTTCGACCTGCAGGCGGCCTTCCTTGGTCCGCGCACGGCGTCCAAAGATTTCAAGGATCAGGCCGGTGCGGTCGATGACCTTCACCTCCCAGGCCTTTTCCAGATTGCGTTGCTGCACCGGGGTCAGGGCGTCGTCGATGATGGCGACGTCGGCCTCGGCCGCGCGCATCAGGGCGGCCAGTTCCTCGACCTTGCCAGTTCCAAACAGGGTGGCGGGCGTGACCTTGCGGACGCGCACGATCTCCTCGGCCTGGATGTCCAGATCAAGGGCGCGGGCAAGGCCGGTCGCCTCCTCCAGCCGTTCTTCGGCCAGACGAGGCGATTCCGACCGTCCGTCGGGGTGGATGACAACCGCCCGCTGAACCGGGGCGGCGTGATCAATAAGTTTTTGGGTCAATCAATCTTCTTCGGCGTCGGGCTCGTACAGTTGCACGGGCGCGGACGGCATGATGGTGGAGATGGCGTGCTTGTACACCAGCTGGGACTGGCCATCGCGGCGCAGCAGCACACAGAAGTTGTCGAACCAGGTCACGATGCCCTGCAGCTTGACCCCATTGACCAGGAAGATGGTCAGCGGCGTCTTGGTCTTGCGGACCGAGTTGAGGAAGGTGTCCTGAAGGTTCTGACGTTTGTCTTGCGACATGGCAGGTTTTTCCTGTTCTTTGTTGTTCGTCGCCGATTAGCCGGCGCGGGGCCGGAACGGCCGGAGGCGACCTTAAACGCCGTCTCCCCGCTCGGGCAACGGCCTAAATGGCGTCTCTTCGCGCCTGTTCAAGATAAAGGGCGCGCAGCCGCGTCGTGATCGGCCCAGGCTTTCCGTCACCGATCCTCGCCCCGTCAATCGATATGGCGGGGGTGACGAAGGCGCCGGCTGCGGTGAAGAAGGCTTCGCGGGCCCGTTTCGCTTCGTCGACGCTAAAGGCGCGCTCGTCCAGTTCAACGCCATGTTCCGCAATCAGGGCCATCAGGCTGGTGCGCGTGCAGCCCTTCAGGATGCTCGCCTGCGTATCGCGTGTGCGCAGCTTGCCATGCTCATCGACAATCCAGGCGTTGGTCGAGGTTCCCTCGGTCACCAGCCCCATGTCATCGACCAGCCACGCCTCATAGGCGCCCGCCTCACGCGCGGCCTGTTTAGCCAGAACATTCGGCAGCAAACCCACCGTCTTGATGTCGCAACGCCCCCAACGGATATCCGGCTGGGTCAGAACGGCGACACCCTTCAACGCCTGCGCCTCACCGCGCGACAGATTGACGGACTTGGCCGTGACGATGACGCTGGGCGGCGTATCTGCATGTGGAAACGGATGATCGCGACGTGACGTACCGCGCGTGATCTGCAGATAGACCAACCCGTTGCGTACACGGTTGCGCCGGATTGTCTCGCGCAGCACCTGCGTCAGGGCGGCGACCGACATGGGGATATCGATCCGCAACTCATTCAGACTGCGGTGCAACCGCGTCATATGGCCGTCGAAGTCCGCCAGCCTGCCGTCAAACACCGCCCAGACCTCATAGACGCCGTCAGCGAACTGGAAGCCGCGATCCTCGATATGGACCACGGCCTCCCCATGCGGGCTGTAGCTGCCGTTCACATAGGCGACGCGTGACATCAGGCCGGTTCGTCCTCTTCACCGCCCCGCGCAGGCGATACGCCCAGCGACTTCAGTTTGCGGTGCAGGGCAGACCGCTCCATGCCGATGAAGGCGGCGGTCCGCGAAATATTGCCGCCGAAACGCATGATCTGGGCCGCCAGATACTCGCGCTCGAACACCTCACGCGCCTCACGCAGCGGCAGGGCGATGGTGCGTTCTGCGCCCAGAGACGGCGTCGCCCCGTTCGATGTCGCCACCTCCTGCGGCAGCATGTCGGCGGTGATCGTCTCGTTCGGATCGCCAGTCGCCAGGATCAGCAGGCGTTCGATATTGTTGCGAAGTTGGCGGATATTGCCCGGCCAGGGGTGAACCTGCAGCACAGCCACGGCGTCGTCACCAACCACCCGCTTGGGCAGACCCTGAGCCGCGCTGATGGTGTCCACGAAATATTCGACCAGTTCGGCGATGTCCTCGCGCCGTTCCGACAGGGCCGGAACCCGGATCGGCACCACGTTCAGGCGGTGGAACAAGTCTTCGCGGAACTTGCCCTCTGCGATTTCGGCCTTCAGGTCGCGTGAGGTCGAGGTGACCACGCGCACATCGACCTGCACGTCCTGTTCGCCGCCGACCCGACGGAACCGCTGATCGACCAGAACCCGCAGGATGCGGCTCTGGCTTTCGCGCGGCATGTCGCTGATTTCATCCAGATACAGGGTGCCGTTGTGGGCGCGCTCGAACACGCCGATCTTGCTGGGACGGCCGTCCTGGCCTTCCTCGCCGAACAGTTCGAGGTCCAGACGTTCCGGCGTCATGCCGGCGGCCGAAATAGCCACGAACTCGGCCCGCGCACGGGGGCTGCCCTCGTGGATCTGGCGCGCAACCAGTTCTTTGCCCGAACCGGCCGGGCCCGAGATCAGAACACGGCTGTTGGCCTGCGCCACCTTGGAGATGGTGCTGCGCAGGGCCTGCGCTGCTTGCGAGCGACCGATCAGGCCTGACGGCGTCATAGTTGCGGCGCGCAGACGACGGTTCTCACGCCGCAGGGTCGCCGCTTCGATAGCGCGTTCCACCACCACCACTAGCCGGTCGGATTTGAACGGCTTTTCGATGAAGTCATAGGCGCCGCGCTTCAGCGCCGTCACCGCTGTTTCGATGTTGCCGTGACCAGAGATCATCACGACCGGCAGGTCGGGGTCGATCTCCTTGACGACTTCCAGCAGTTCCAGCCCGTCAAGGCCGCCGCCCTGCATCCAGATGTCCAGAATGGCCAGAGAAGGCTTGCGCGCACGAATAGCCGCCAGCGCCTCATCGGAGTTGGCGGCCACGCGCACGGCATGACCTTCGTCCTCCAGAAGGCCGGACACCAGATCGCGGATATCAGCCTCATCATCGACGACCAGAATGTCGGAACCAGTAGGTCGCATCTTGCCTCGCTATTCGGCGGAGACGCTCAGAAGCTTGCGCTCCGATGCGTCACCGTTTTTGCCGGGTGGGTTCAATGGGAAAATCAGGCACACACGTGCGCCACGCAGGGTTTCCGCGTCGCCAAGCTTCAGCTCGCCGCCGTGGTCCTCACAGATACGCTTTACTATCGCCAGACCGAGGCCCGTGCCCTTCTCACGCGTGGTGACATAGGGCTCGGTCAGGCGGTCACGGTCACGCGCAGGCAGGCCCACGCCATCGTCCTCGACCGCAAAGGTGGCGATGCCGTCGGTGATCGTCAGAGAGGCGATCACGCCGGGCATGTCAGAAGCAGCAGGCGCACCGTCCGCCAGACGGCGTGCAGCAACAGACTCACCGGCATTCTTCAGAATGTTCAGCAGCGCCTGCCCCACCATGCGACCGTCGCACTTCTGCGTCGCTTTGGGCAGAGGTTCAGTCATGCTGACGACAATATCGGGCGCAGCGACGCGTTGGGCGAACACCGCCTCGCGCAGCATCTCCGCCGGGTTGGCCTGAGCAAAGCGTGGTGCAGGCATTCGGGCGAAGGAGGAAAACTCATCCACCATGCGGCCGATGTCGCCGACCTGACGGATGATGGTGTCGGTGCAGCGATCGAAGATTTCGACATCCTCGCCGATGCGCGAGCGGTATTTGCGCTTCAGCCGCTCGGCCGACAACTGGATCGGGGTCAGCGGGTTCTTGATCTCATGGGCGATACGGCGGGCCACGTCGCGCCAGGCCGCATTGCGCTGAGCGGTGACCAGACGCGTGATGTCATCAAAGGTCAGCACCATCTCGCCGCCCAGACCGCCCTCGATCCGAACGCGCAGGCGCAGGGTCTCTCCTGCGCGGCTGACATCGATGTCTTCTTCGATGTGGGCCTCTGCGCGTCGCACCAGATCGCTCAGTTCCGGCGACAGGGCGCCCAGTTCGTGACCGAGAACCTCGGCCTCTTCGATGTGCAGAAGCTGCAGGGCGCTTTCATTAATGGCCGAGACACGCCCCAGCCGGTCCAGACCGATCACACCCGCGCTGACACCGGACAGGACGGTTTCAATGAATCGGCTGCGGTCCTGCGCCTCGTCACTCGCGGTTTTCAGGGCAGTCTGTTGCGCCTGAAGATCGCCGGTCATGCGGTTGAAGGCTTCCGACAGGGTCGCCACCTCGGCAGGCGCGCCATGACTATCGACCCGGGCCGTAAAATCACCCGCAGAAACCTGTCCTGCCGCCTTCACCAATCGCCCGATCGGCGCCGAAATGCTGCTGGCCGCCGACATGCCCAGCCAGACCGCACCGACCAGCACCAGCAGCGCCGTCTCCAGGTAGCTGAGGATGAAGGCCGACTGGATTCGCGCGCGGCTTTCCTGCGCCTCGCGATAGGCGACGATGGACTGGCTGGACGCATTCATCCGCGCCACCAGCCCCTCCTGCAGCGGACGCACCAGATACAGATAGGCGTCGCCATAGGCAGGCAGGGCGATGATTGACCGCACGGCGTCCGGATGCTCCGTCACCTGTTGCGGCGGCTTTCCACCCTCGGCGGCAGCTTCCAGTTCTGAGCGTGGCGGCGCCAGATAGGGCGGCGCCTTGGCGGACTCACCGCGCGCCAGAACCTCGCCCTTGCCGTTCAGGATATAGACCGCCGGATAGCCGAAAATGTCGCCGATCTGCTGCAGCGCGTCGTTGAAACGGATGCGGTTGTCGAACAACCCTCGGGCGCCGGTCAGTTGGTCAGCAATGATGACCAGATCGGAATCCATCGTGCCCGACACGTCATCGATATAGGCGCGACCGACGATGGCGCCGTTCTCGACCGAAGCCTGCACATTCTGGCTGAACCACTGATCGACGCCGCGCGTGACCAACATGCCGAACACCAACGCGATCAGCACCGCTGGAATCACGGCCACCATCGAGAACAGGGCGACGAATCTCAGATGCAGCCGCGAACCGGCCTCGTTGGTGCTTCGCGCCAGCGCCAACACTCTGCGCCCCACCAGAAAGGCAAGAACGGATATCAGGATCAGGTTGGCGATCAGGACATACAGGACCAGTTGACTGGTCGATGATCCTTCACCACCAGAGGTCGCGCCCGGCGCCACCGCTACCAGCCAAATGGCCGCCGCCGTGATGATGACAGCGATCAGATAGGCCAGACCGAAGGCGGCTCTTGCGCGTTCGCCTTCTAATCGTCCCCAGAATGACTCATCGACCGACGCTGGGTCGGGCAGAGGGGTCACATCTGAAGGCGTATCCGTCATGCCACAGCAGTTACTCTCAGCTGTGTCTCATATTCAACATCTGACTTGACGAATTGCGGTAAATTCCGCCGCCACAGCTCAGTTAAATCCCGCTCGATAGCCTCCGGCTCGTCCAGACGGCAAATTCTTGCCTTTGCCTCACGTCGGTGTTGCGGATCAGCCGGCCAAGGCGCCTGTTCAATATACCAACCCAGGTGCTTGCGGAACATGCGCAGGCCCAGCGGCATCCCGTAGAAGGCGACCGACGCCCGCAGGTGTTCGATCACAATCGCCAGCCTCGCCTCCGCATCGGGTTCAGCCAAGGCGACGCCATCGATCAACGCCCGTTCCAGGTGCGCCGCCAGCCACGGTCGCCCATAGACGCCACGCCCCAGCATCAGGCCATCCGCCCCTGACCTGTCCAGCGCCTCGCGTGCTTCTTCCGCTGTAATGATGTCGCCGTTGACGATGACAGGAATTCCGACCGCCGCCTTCACTGCGCCTACGGCATCCCAATCCGCCTGTCCGGTATAGAACTGTTTGCGGGTGCGTCCGTGAACCGTCACCGCCTTGACGCCGATGTCCTCGGCGCGTCTGGCCAGTTCGGCGGCGTTCTTGCTGTCGTCGTCCCAACCGAGACGCATCTTGACCGTCACCGGACGGCTGGTCGCAGCGACCGCCGCCGCCATGATCTGACAGGCCAGATCCGGGGTCCGCATCAGGGCCGACCCAGCCGCCGATCCTGTGACCTCCTTGGCCGGACAGCCGAAGTTCAGGTCGACGATGTCGGCGCCCGCCTTTTCCGCCATTCGCGCGCCCTCGCCCATCTGGTCCGGGTCGCGCCCCACCAACTGGATCACGGTCAGCGGCAAACCTGCCCCCACCGCCGCGCGACGCACGACATCGGGCCTTGCGCGCGCCAGTTCCTTGGCCGCCACCATCTCGGTCGCGACATAGGCGGCGCCCAACTTCGAGGCCAACACACGGAACGGCAGGTCGGTGATGCCGGTCATGGGCGCCATCAGCACCTGGCCGGGCACGGTCACATCGCCGATCTGTAAGGTCTTCGCCATTTCCGCCTTTCGCCGCATTGGGACAGGGTTCGTCAAGCCTGACAGCGCGGTTTCATGGTTTCACCGAAAAGCGCTGACCTTTTCAGCATCGCGCATTAGTAAGGCCGCCATGAGGTTTTCAGGCATTATCGTCGCGGCTGGTTCTGGCTCGCGCGCGGGCGGCGACAAGCAATGGCGCGCACTGGCGGGCAAGCCCGTCCTGCGCTGGTCGGTCGAGGCCCTGCTGAACGCAGGCGCCGATGAGGTCGTGATCGTGGTCGCGCCGGGTGAGGATGCGCGCACCGCAGACGCCTTGGCCGGATTGTCGAACTGGCGCGCCGTCGCTGGCGGAGCGGCGCGCGCCGATTCTGTCCGTGCAGGCCTTTCCGCCCTGACGTGCGAACCGGATCAGCCCGTCCTGATCCACGACGCGGCCCGCCCCCTGCTGTCCCAAGCCGTCATCGAACGTCTGCTGGCCGCACTGGATACTGCCGACGGCGCTCTGCCGGCCCTGCCCGTGGCGGACAGCCTGCGTCGTGGCGAGAACGGCCAGATGGCCGGCGTGGTCGAGCGCGACGGCCTATGGCGCGCCCAGACGCCGCAAGCCTTCCGCCGCCAGACCATTGAAGCCGCCTACGCCGCCTGGACAGGCGCTGACGCCCCCACAGACGAAGCCGTCGTCGTCGAACGTAACGGCGGACGCGTTGCCCTGATCGAAGGCGACCAACGCCTGATGAAACTGACCTACCCCGAGGATTTCGCCATGGCCGAGGCCCTGCTGCCCCGTCAGACCCGCATCGGCTCCGGCTATGATGTCCACCGCTGGGGCCCCGGCGGGTCGGTCTGGCTGTGCGGTGTCGAAGTCCCGCACGACCAGACACTGATTGGCCATTCGGATGCAGATGTGGGGCTGCATGCCCTGACCGATGCGCTTCTGGGCGCAATCGCCGAGGGCGACATCGGCGATCATTTCCCGCCCAGCGATCCGAAATGGAAGGGCGCGGCATCCGACCGTTTCCTCCAGCACGCCGCAGAGTTGGTCGCAGCACGCGGTGGCCGCATCATCAATGTCGACGTCACCCTGATCTGCGAACAGCCCAAGGTGAAGCCGCATCGTCAGGCTATGCGTGAACGGATCGCCGCCATTCTAGCGCTGCCCCTCGACGCCGTCAGTGTGAAGGCCACCACGACCGAGGGCCTGGGCTTCACCGGACGTGGCGAAGGCATGGCGGCTCAGGCCGTCGCCACGGTCGATATGCCCGCGCCACAGACGCTTTAACGCGCCGCCAGCTTCCACTGACGAAGCAGCGAACCAAACAGATTGACGTAGTCATCCGTCCACGGACGAACGTCAGTCCGCTCCAGCTTTCGCCAGCGTCCATCCTCGCGATAGGGCGTCAGCGCGGCCTCGGACTTGCCGATGATCATAGCCTCAGTCGAGGCCTCTGACATGCCCGGTCCGTCCTGACGTTCGAAGTAGATCTGGTGCAGGTTCGGGACATTCAGCGCCTGAGCCGCCGCCTCTGCTGGCAGGGTGATCTCCAGATTGCGGTTCGACAGGTGCAGCACCACGACGCCATCCGGCTTCAGCAGGCGCAGATAGCCCTGGATCGCCTCGACCGTCAGCAGGTGGGTCGGCACGGCGTCAGAGGTGAAGGCGTCGATGATCAGCAGGTCATAGGTTCCCGCCGGTTCACGCTCCATCGTCAGGCGCGCATCGCCCAACACCGTGCGGATCGGCCCCTCGGCGCAGCCATTGATGAAGCTGAACCACTTGGGGTCGCGCGACAGTCGATCCACCATCGGATCGATTTCGAAGAATGTCAGGCGGTCCTCGGCGCGTTTATAGGCAGCCATCGCGCCTGAGCCCTGCCCCACCACGCCGATGACGGCGCCGTCCGGGTGGCGCTCCTGCGTCTTGAGGGCCGACTGCCCCAAAGGCGTTGTCTTGGCATAGTACAACGTCGGGGCGCAGCGATGCGAAGCCTCCATCGACTGGGCGCCATGCAGGGTCGTGCCGTGCATCAGGACATGAATGCGCCCGCCCAGAGCCTGATCCTGCGTCGTCGCCACACGCATCACCCCGAAGAAGCTGCGCTCCGTCAGGTCCCAGTCATAGCCGCGTGCAATATGCAGCCCCGACCAGACCATCGTCGCCAGCACAATGGCGAACAGCAGCGCCCTATCCCGCACAAGAAACGCGATGACGGCGGCGATGCCCAGAATGCCCTGCGCGATCCGGGGCGTCTCACCTGGCGGCACCATGGCCCGGAAATCCGGATTATAGCGCATGATCTCCAGCAAGACCGGAGGCGCCAATGCGATGGCCAGCGCGCCGAGGAAGCAGATGATCTGCCACGGCTTGAAGGCGTCACGCCCCCACGGACGCAACAGCACCGCTGCGACCAAGACGATGGGATATTCCCAGACCATGTTGAAGATGACGGGCGCGATCAGGGCGTTGAAAACACCCCCGACCACACCGCCGAACGACAGCAGCAGATAGAACTCTGTCAGCCGATCTGGCGCCGGGCGTCGCGCCGCCAGACGCTGGTGACACATCAGGGCGGTGAAGAAGAAGGCCGTCAGATTGACGAAAAAGACCAGTGCCCACTCGCCCGTTCGGAACGCGATCATGGCCGCGCAAAGGGCCGCCGCCGCGCCGTGGAAGGCCAAGCCTATATGCGGTGGGATGATGGGCCGCGCCTGAAAGGCGATGACAAAGGTCAGCAGATAGAGCGCCAGCGGGATCACCCACAGGAAGGGCGCCGAGGCCACGTCCGTCGACAGGTGCGCGGTCACGCCCAGCATCAGGCTGGATGGCGCCGCCGCCAGCAGGACCAGCATTCCCTTTTCGCGCCACAGGATCGGCGCGCTGGCCGCCAACTTCTCAGGCTCAGGGCTTGTATCCGCACGTCGCCGCCAGACCACCAGAGCCAGTCCGACGACCATCAGCAGGAACAGGCCGTAACCGCCGCTCCACCCCCAGCGCTGCCCTGACAGACTGGCCAACGGCTCGATCAGGACCGGATAGGCCAACAACGCCAGGAAACTGCCCAGGTTCGAGGCGGCGTAGAGGACATAGGGGTTCTTGCCATCGGCATAGCCCGCCCGAACCCGCGCGTACCAGGCCTGCAGCAGCGGCGCCGTCGCGGACAGAATGGCGAACGGCGCGCCGATCGACAGGGCCAGCGTCCCCAGCAGCCACGCCACCGGCGCCGCCGGATCAGGATCACCCAACAGGCCGTTGATCTTCAGCGGCAGGAACAGGGCCGCCAGCAGCAGCAAGCCCACATGCACCATGACCTGCGTTCGGATCGACCCGATCCTCTGAAGCAGGTGAGCATAGCCATAGCCCGCCAGCAGCGCCGTCTGGAAGAAGACCATCGAGGCATTCCACACCGATGGCGAACCACCCAGTGTCGGCAGCACCAGCTTGGTCACCATCGGCTGCACGACGAAGACCAGACAGGCCGAGGTGAAGATGGCGACAGCGAAAAGGATCGGCGTCGACCGATCCCGCTTTACGTCCGAAACTGGGGTTGGCGCATCCACGAAATCGGTCATGCCTCTGGTTAGAACCCGGTTCGGCGATTATGAAAAGCAGATGTTTCCCGATGATATTCAGCAACTGGCGCAACAGATTGTCGCGGCGTCCGCCGCCCGAGAGTTGATGCTGGCGACAGCCGAGAGCTGTACGGGTGGGCTCGTGTCCGCCGCCCTGACCGCCATTCCCGGCTCATCGTCTGCGCTGGATCGGGGCTTTGTCACCTACAGCAATGAAGCCAAGGCCCAGATGCTGGGCGTCCGTCAAACCACGTTGATGGCCCACGGCGCGGTCTCTGAAGAAACCGCACGGGCCATGGCCGAAGGCGCAGTCGCCAACTCTCGCGCACAGATAAGCGTCTCGGTCACCGGCATCGCAGGACCAGGCGGCGGCTCAGCAGAAAAGCCCGTCGGCCTGGTGCATTTCGCGTCTCAGGGACCAAAGGGCCTGATCCACGTCGAAAAACGGTTCGGAGACATCGACCGTGACGCCATTCGACTGGCCAGCGTCCGCACCGCCTTGTCGATGCTGGCGGATCAACTGGGGTGAGCCAACCCATCATTGTCGACGCGCGCGGTCACCGCTGCCCGACGCCCAGCCTGAAACTGCAGAAGGCCATGACCAACGCCGCGCCGGGTGCGCGTTTCCTCCTGCTGGCCACGGACCCGATGGCGCGCATCGACGTGCCGTTCATGATGTCACAGCAGAACGGTCGCCTGATCGAAATCGAGGAAATCGACGGCGTCCTGCACCTCACCGTCGAGAGCGGACCCGCGAGGCCCGACGCTCGGAAAGATTGACGACCTCGGCCGGGGCCTCCTCCGGCACGTCCCGGGCTCGGGCCTTGTCAGCGATCTCCATCTCGGTGGCGAAGGCGCCGCCATAGAAGATGGCGTTCACGTTCCACGACAACCAGATCAGCAGCACCACCACGGCCCCGACCGAGCCATAGGTCGCGCCCAGCGGCGCAATCTGCTCGACATAGATGGCGCACAGCCACGAAGACACGACCGACATGCAGGTTGCGACCACGCCGCCCGTAATGGCCGGAACCCACTTCACCGGCGTCGAGTGGCTCATTGCATAACGATAAAGCATGGTCAGGCCGATCACGAGGCCGACAGCAGGCAGAGCCGTATCAAACGGCATGAACCGTCCATGCTCCACAACAGCGCCCGAGGCGTTGGCGGCATGGGCCATGATCCGAACCGTCACCACGGCGCCCGACACGACAGTGAACAATGCAAAGGCGAAGACAGCGACAAAGAAGGCCAGCAGATTGAACTTGAAGAAGCCGTGCGGCTCCGTCTCATCGTGGATCAGGTTCAACCCGGCCAACAGGGCCTTGAACCCCCGATGCGCCGCATAGGCGCCGACAATCAGGGCGAAGGCGCTTTGAGCCGACACCGTCCGCGCAGAGGCGTTGCTCAACCGCGTGATTTCGCTCTGAAAGATGTTCTGCGCAGCGCTGGGCAGCAGGTCGGACAAGGCCGTCGCCTGGGCGCTGACCTCTGAGATCGACAGACCCAGCTTGTAGAAGCCGATCAGGATGGCGATAGCCGGAAACACGGCCAGCAGCGCAAAGAACGACACTCCGCCCGTATAGAGCATCACGTCGCGGCCCCAGCTGCGCGTGAAGGCTCGGACCGCAAGGCCGCCCCAGAATCTGGGCGCCTTCAGCACCGATCGGGTCAGATTGTCACTCAAGCCGGTCCCCACAACCGTTACGCCAAGCGGCGGAACCTAACGGATTCCCGCGCGCAAGGAAGTCGCAACCGCGTGAATGTTCCCGTATTGGGACGTTCGTCCACGACATAACTTCCTTAAGCTTAGCATCCCTATGGTCCGCGCGCGGTCCAGGCGGTATGGGCGCGTTGGGACGGGGGCGTCCCCTGGAGACGATCTGCTTGGCTTTCGACGCGCGTGTATTGATCCTGGCGGCCGATGACGGTCGGATCGGGCCGCTGGCTGAGGGCCTGGATGCGCTGGGCTGGCGCACTGTGACCGCCCGCGATCTGGCTTCCGCCGCCGCGACGCTTCAGGATTTCCCTCTCGAAGCGGCCATCATCGACATGGCGTCCTTTGCGCCTGACGTGGCTTTGCGTCTGCGCGAGGCTGCAGAGCCTCGCCGCTTGCCCGTGCTGGTCGTCGGCGCTCGCCCTGATTCCGTCGAAGGCGCCGATCTGGTCATGTCTGCGCCGCCGCACCCGGCGCAAGCCGCCCTGCGGTTGGAGCAGTTGGTCCGCGCCTCCATCGCTGAAGAGGAATACCAGCTCCGCACCACGACCTTCTCTCTGCGTGGCGTCGACCTGAACGCCCGCCCGGAAGATGAAGCGCCGCTACGTGTGCTGGCGGCCGGATCGGCTGACCGGCGTTTCCTGGCCCTGTCAAACCTTCTGACCGCCCAAGGCGTCGAGGTGATCGCCGCGCCGACGCCCTACACCGCGTTCGACTATCTGCACGAAAGCCCGTTTGACGCCGCCGTGCTGTGGGGCGCCGAAGATCACGCCCCTGCCCTGTCCATCGCCTCGGGCATGAAGCGGAACACCCGCCTCTATCACATCCCGCTGATGCTCTATCTGCGCGGCCAGACCGAGATCGGCCTGTCTGAGCTGTTCAATCGCGGGTTCGCCGATGTTGCGGCCGCCGACACGCCTGAAGATGAAACGGCCGAACGCCTTCTGGCGCTGGCCTCGGCTCACCGCAGACATCTGGCGATCCGTCGTGCGCTGGACTCGGTGCGCAGTCTGGACCTGATGGACCCGACGACGGGTCTGTTCACGCCTGAACTCTTCGCCGCGCATCTGGGACGCATCACCGACGGCGCCCGCGCGCGCCGTCGCCCTCTGTCCGTCTGCGTCCTGCGTGTTCGTGAGAACGATGCCGTCACCTGGGCGCGCCAGGGCGGCTGGCTGGACCGGGCCATGCCTCAGATCGGGGCCATGGTTTCGCGCCTGGTCCGCATCGAGGACACGCCCGCGCGTCTGGCCAAGGAAGTCTTCGCCCTGGCCCTGCCCGCCACACACGCCGCACAGGCGCGGCTGGCCGCTGAACGCATCGCCGCCGTCATCGGCTGCACCGCCTTTGACGCAGGCGCCGACCGCTCGCCATTCGTCGCCGAGTTCGATGTCGGCGTTGCAGAGATGCGCGAGGGCGAGGCCCCCGGCGCCCTGCTGGAGCGCGCGTCCGCCGATCTGTTCGAACAGACGCGCTAGCGCCGCTGTAGCGGTAGCTTAAGCTCCCGCCACCCGCGCCAGATCGGCCGTGATCCGTTCCGCCACCTTCAGACGGTCTTCCGCTGTCGGCCAGTCGCCCGACACTACGATCTTCTGATCCGGCCTGATCTTCCAGAACGCTTGGTTCTTCTGGATCAACCCCACCAGTCCCACCGGATTGGGGAAGCTGTTGTCACGCAGGGTCAGCACCGCACCGCGCGGACCGATGTCGATCTTCTCGATACAGGCCTTGCGGCAGTTGGCCTTGATCCCGACGATTTTCAGCAGTTGCTGCGCCTCATCCGGCAAGGGCCCGAACCGGTCGATCAGTTCAGCCGCCAGGGCTTCACGGTCTTCCGCCTGTTCGGCGTCGGACAGGCGTCGGTAAAGGCTGAGACGCACATTCAGGTCTGGGACGTAGTTCTCTGGAATCAGAACAGAAGCGCCCACATTGATCGACGGCGACCAGCCGCGATCTACAGAACCCGGCTCGCCGTTTTCGCGCAGTTCGGCGACCGCATCCTCCAGCATCTGTTGATAAAGTTCGACGCCGACTTCGCGGATATGACCCGATTGTTCGTCGCCCAGCAGGTTGCCGCCCCCGCGCTGGTCCAGATCGTGGCTGGCCAGTTGGAAACCGGCGCCCAGATTATCCAACGACTGCAGCACCTGCAGACGCCGCTCGGCCGACAGGGTCATCGGCTTGATGGCATCGGTGGTCAGATAGGCGAAGGCCCGCGCCTTTGACCGTCCGACCCGTCCGCGGATCTGATAAAGCTGCGCCAGGCCGAACATGTCGGCGCGGTGCACCACCAGCGTATTGGCCGTCGGAATATCCAGCCCGCTTTCGACGATGGTCGTCGAGACCAGCACGTCGTATTCGCCGTCGTAGAAGGCGCTCATCACCTCCTCCAACTGGGTCGCGCTCATCTGGCCGTGGCCAACGACGAACTTCACCTCGGGCACCTGCTCACGCAGGAACTTCTCGATGTCCGGCAGGTCCTTCAGGCGCGGCGCGACGTAATAGGCCTGACCGCCGCGATATTTCTCGCGCAGCAGGGCCTCCCGCACCAGCACCGGGTCCCACGGCGTCACATAGGTCCGCACCGCCAGACGGTCGACCGGCGGCGTGGCGATGATCGACATTTCGCGAATGCCGGACAGGGCCATCTGCAGCGTCCGCGGGATCGGCGTTGCGGTCAGGGTCAGCAGGTGAACATCGGCCCGCAGAGTCTTCAGCTTCTCCTTATGCTTGACGCCGAAATGCTGCTCCTCGTCCACGATCACCAGACCCAGATCGCGGAACCCAACCTGTTCCGACAGAACCGCATGGGTGCCGACGACGATCTCGATTGAGCCGTCCTTCAGGCCCTGGCGCGTTTCCGACGCCTCTTTAGAGCCCACCATCCGCGACAACTGCCGCACCTTCACCGGCCAGCCGGCGAAACGTTCGGTGAAAGTCTTGAAGTGCTGGCGCGCCAGCAGGGTCGTGGGCGCCACGATGGCCACCTGTTGCCCCGTCATGGCCACCACAAACGCCGCCCGCAGGGCCACCTCAGTCTTGCCGAAGCCGACGTCGCCGCAGATCAGGCGATCCATCGGCGTGCCCTTGCCCAGATCTTCCAGCACATCGCCGATGGCGTTCAACTGGTCGTCCGTTTCCTCGTAGGGGAAGCGGGCGCAGAATTCGGCGAACAGACCGGACGGCGGAACCACCGCCTCGGTTTCCCGCAGCGCACGTTTGGCCGCCAGCGCGATAAGCCCCTCGGCCATCGCCCGCAGACGTTCCTTGGCCTTGGCCTTGCGCGCCTGCCATCCAGCGCCGCCCAGACGGTCCAGTTGCGCACCATCAGAATCCGAGCCATATCGGGTCAGAAGGTCAATGTTTTCAACCGGAAGATAGAGCTTGCTCTCACCAGCGTACAACAGTTCCAGACAGTCATGCGGCGCCTGCTGGATATCCAGCGTCTTCAGCCCCTCATACCGCCCGATGCCGTGATCCAGGTGCACGACCAGATCGCCGGTCGTCAGGGCTGAAGCTTCAGCCAGGAAGTTCGAGGCACGGCGCTTCTTGCGTGGTCGCGCCAAACGGTCGCCCAGAATATCCGTCTCACAGATCACCGCCACATCGTCGGTGACGAACCCATGCTCTACCGGCAGAACGCCGCGTAGATAGATGTCCTTCGGCGCATTCTGGACATCACTCCAGTCGCGCACGGCGATGATGTGATCCAGTCCGTGGTCCGCCAGCATGGTGGCCAGACGGTCCGACGAACCCTCGGTCCACGACGCGAACAGCACCCGCTTGCCCTGGCTTTTCAACGTCTGGGCATGGGCGGCGACGGCCTCGAACAGATTGACGCTGTCCTGCGCGCGTTCGGCCGCGAATGTCCGCCCCAGCCGTCCGCCGGCATCCTCTCCGCCCGTAGAGAACGGCGTGAACCGCCGCACCGCGCGTCCGGCCAGCGCCTGGTTCCAGTCGCCCGCGTCCAGATAAAGCCGCTTGGGCGGCAGGGCGCGATTGGCGCTGGCGTTCCCCTTGGTCTTTGCGGCCTCGGCGCGCGCCTCATAGGCGTCAGCGACCAGATCCCAGCGCTCACTGCGCGCCGTCTCGACCTGATTGTCCAGAAACACCTGCGCCTGATCCGGCAGATAGTCGAACAGGGTGTCCAGCCCGTCGTAGAACAGCGGCAGCCACTGCTCCATGCCCTGACGTCGCGCACCCTCGCTGATCGTGGCGTAGAGGGGATCGTCCCCCGGCGCCCCGAACAGGTTCAGGTATCCGGTGCGGAATCGCGAGATGGCTTCCTTGTCCAGCAGGGCCTCGGACACAGGCGCCAGAGCGACCGCCTTCATCTGCCCCGTCGAACGCTGCGTCTCGGGATCAAAGGTGCGGATCGATTCCAGTTCGGAACCGAACATGTCCAGACGCACCGGCTCGGCGAATCCGGGCGGGAAGACATCCACCACACCGCCGCGCACAGCGAACTCGCCGCGCTCGGAAACAGTCGATGCGCGCACATAGCCGTTGGCGGCGAAATACCGCTCCAGCGCCTGAATATCGAGATCATGCCCGACCTTGGCGTCAAAGCCCGCCAGCGTCGTCACCGACTTCGGCGGCGTGCGCTGCATGGCCGCCGACACCGTCGTCACCACCAGAACAGAGCCGTCCCCGGGCTTGCGCTGCGCCAACCGCGTCAGGGTCGCCATACGTTGTGCGGCAATCCCGGCTGTGGGGCTCAGCCGGTCATAGGGCAGACAGTCCCACGCCGGATATTCCAGCACTTCAATATCTTGAGTGAAAAACTGAAACGCCTGAACGAAGGAAGCCGATCGCTGGTAGTCCCGCGTCACGAACAGACCGACGCCGCCTGACGCCTTGACCCGTTCTGCGACGATCAGGGCGTCCAGACCTTCCGGCGCGCCGCCCAGTTCGGCGTCGGTCCGATGCACCTGCGCATCCATCAGCCGATCCCCTTGCTGACCTCTGCGGCCACATGCGCGCGCATGAAGGCTCGCACCTTGGCCATCACCGGCGTCTCAAACTCGGGCGGCGTGGGATCACGTTCAATGATCCAGCCGTAGAGCCACTGATCCTCTTCGTTGATCAGCCGCTCATATTCATCCAGCTCAGCATCGCTCAGGGTCGGCGCCACCTGATCCGAGAACGGGCCCAGCACCATGTCGGCCTCGCGGAAGCCCCGCCGCCATGAGCGGAACTGGATGCGGCCCAGCCGCTGCTTACGTTCAGGGGTCATTTCGTCGCCACTTTCGCTTTGGGGACGCGCGTCGATTTCGGCCACAAGAATCCTTGCCCGGTCCAGACTTTCAAACAGGTTGGGTCAAATAGCGTCCCCGGAGCCACTTCGCCACCCGTGATGGTCACGCTATGTTCACGGCGATGCGTCCGCAGATTCTCTTTCCCCTGTTCGCCGAGGTCTCCACCCTGAAGGGTGTGGGGCCGCGCGTCCTGCCGCTGGTGCAGAAGGTGGCCGGGCCGCTGGTGCGCGATCTGGTCTTCCTCAGCCCGTCCGGCGTCATCGTGCGCCGCCCGATGGAGGCCGCCACCGCCGTCGATGGCGAGGTCGGCATCTTCGAGGTGACCATCGACCGGATGTTCGTGCCCAGCCGTCCCGGCGCACCGCTGAAGGTCTGGTTCGGCGGCTCGCCCCAGCATGTCGACCGCCTGTTGCCGCGCGGCGAGACGCGGCTGGTGTCCGGCAAGGTCGAACGCTTCAATGGCGAGGTCCAGATCGTCCACCCTGACATCGTGACGGTGGACAAGGCGGCGGACATCCCGTCATCGGAACCCGTCTATCCCGCCACCCAAGGCCTGACCTCACGCCAGTTACGAAAACTGGTTCAGACCGCCCTGCCCGCCGCGCCCGAGTTGCCAGAGTGGCAGGACGCCGCATGGCTGAAGAAGCAGAACTGGCTGGGCTGGCGCGCGGCGCTGGACGCCCTGCACGTCCCCACTGGCGAACTCGATCTGACAGCCGACGCCCCTGTGCGCCAGCGATTGGCCTATGACGAGTTTTTGGCGCACCAGTTGGCCTTGGCCCGTCGTCGCCGCGCGCGTGAGATCAAGCTCGCCCCCGTCATCACACCCGGTGCAGCATCCGAACACCTGCTTCAGGCCCTGCCCTTCCAACTGACCAATGCTCAGGCTCAGGCGGTCGCCGAAATCCGCCGCGACCTGGCGTCCGGTCAGCAGATGGGTCGCCTTTTGCAAGGCGATGTCGGCTCGGGCAAGACCGCCGTCGCCGCCCTTGCACTGGCGGATGCGGCCTCCAGCGGCTTGCAGTCCGCCCTGATGGCGCCGACCGAAATCCTGGCCCGCCAGCATTATGAAAAGCTGGGTCCGCTGTTGCAGGCGGCAGGCGTCACCGCCGTTCTGTTGACCGGACGCGACACCAGCGCCCAGCGGCGTGAGAAACTGGCCGCCCTTGTCTCAGGGCAAGCTCAGGTCGCCATCGGCACCCACGCCCTGTTCCAGGACGCCGTGCGGTTCGACCGGCTGGCCTTGGCCGTCATCGACGAGCAGCACCGTTTCGGGGTCAACGAACGCCAGCGACTTCAGGCCAAGGGCGACCCGCGCATCGGCGCCGTTCACCTGCTGACCATGTCGGCGACCCCCATTCCCCGCACACTGGAACTGACCCAGTATGGAGAACTGGAGGTCAGCCGCCTGACCGAGAAACCGCCCGGCCGCACGCCGGTGACCACGGCCGTCCTGCCGCTGGCGCGCATCGGCGAGGTCGCCGCGCGCCTGAAGACCGCCGTCGAAAGCGGCGCTCAGGCCTACTGGATCTGCCCTCTGGTCGAAGAATCCGAAGCCATCGACCTCGCCGCCGCCGTGGACCGTGCCGATGATCTGCGACGCCTGCTGAACGTCGAGGTCGGACTGGCCCACGGCCAGATGCCGGGCGCCGAGCGTGAAGCCGTCATGGCCGACTTCGCAGACGGCCGTATCCCCGTTCTGGTCGCCACCACAGTTGTCGAGGTCGGCGTCGATGTGCCCAACGCCTCGATCATGGTCATCGAACACGCCGACCGTTTCGGCCTGGCCCAACTGCACCAGTTGCGAGGCCGCGTCGGACGCGGCGCCAAGGCCAGTTCCTGCATCCTGCTGTATGGCGGTCAGGACGGCGCGTTAGGCGAAACCGCCAAGGAGCGTCTGGAGACCCTGCGCCGCACCGAGGACGGCTTCGTCATCGCCGAAGAGGATTTCCGCCTGCGCGGCGGCGGCGATCCTCTGGGCCTGAAACAGAGCGGTTTCCCCGCCTACCGTTTCGCCGATCCAATCAAACATCGCACCCTGATGCTGGCCGCCGCTGACGACGCCCGCCTGATCATGAATCGCGATCCCGGCCTGACCTCAGAGCGCGGTCAGGCCGTGCAGGTGCTGGAAGAACTGTTCGACTGGAAGGGGCATAAGTCCGGGTCGGACTGATATCTTTTAGGTTCTTCATACTCGAATTTATAATGCCCACTCTAGGAGAGGGGTTTCCTACAGAGCGCAATAGCCTTGCAGTAAATGCAAATCGGTCGCATGTGGAACGGGTATTATAACCGGCAGTTTGGGGGATGGCCGACTTGCCAGCCTCGAACTCTCTGAAAGACCTTTTTCACCTGCGTCGCGCCGGTCTGGTCGAATACGCCTGCGCCATCACCCGTGACCGCGCCGCCTCCGAGGATGTGGTTCAGGACGCCTGGGTGCGACTGCATGGGTCCGACGCCTTCGCCGCCGCCGACCGACCAGAGGCCTTTCTGTATCGGACCGTTCGCAATCTGGCGCTGGACCGGATGCGGCGAGCGCGCTTCGAGCGACTGCATTTCACCGACCAGAACGCCGCCGAACAGGCCGCACAGACTGACGAACCGACACCCGAAGCTGCCGCTGCATCGCGCGAGGCCCTGCGCAAGACCCTGACGGCGATGCAGGCCCTGCCCCAGCGGATGCAGGTCGCCGTGCAAATGCACCGGATCGAGGGCGCGCGGCTGAAGGACATCGCCGAACGTCTGGGCGTATCGGTGACGGTCGCGCATGAACTGGTCGCAGAAGGGGTCGAACGCTGCCGCGACGCTCTGCGCCGCAGGGGCTGACGCAAACATGCAGAGGGTTTCCGAAAAACCACGACGCCCATGCGTCTATTCATTCAGAAGCGCCGCCGCCCCGGCCGCGCAGGCCGCCTCGGCCCCAGGAATGGTCCCATGAGCCTGAACGCCTCATTGCGCGACATTGCCGACCGTCAGGCGACCGACTGGCTGATCCGCCTGCGCGAGACCGAGGACGAGGCCGTCTTCGAAAGCTTCGAGGCCTGGGTCTGCGCCACGCCCGAGAACGCCGCCGCCTGGAGCGAGCTCGCGCAAACCACGCACACCATCGCCGCTGCTGCCGCCGTTCCATCCGCACGACGCCCCATTCAGGGCCGCGCTCGCCAGACTGCACCCACCCGACGCGGCAGACGTCTAGCCGCCGCCCTCGCCGCCTGCGCTGCGGCCCTGTTCGCCGTGGTGGCGGCGCCCGATGCAGTGCTGCGGCTGCGGTCCGACTATGCGACCGGTGCGCAAGAGCTTCGCACCGTGCGGCTGGAGGACGGCAGCAGCCTGACGCTGGCGCCGCGCAGCGCCGTCACCGTGCGCTATCAGGCCGACCAGCGCCACATCGACCTGTTGAAGGGCGACGCCTATTTCGAGGTGGCACGCAATCCCGACCGCCCCTTCAGCGTGACCTCCAGACGCATCGAGACCACCGTGCTGGGCACCGGGTTCGAGGTCCGCTCGGCCGAGGCTCTGGTCGGAGTTCGCCATGGCCGGGTGAAGGTCGAGACCACCGCGCCCAAGGGCGGTTCGCGCATCCTGACGGCGGGCGAAATGGCCCGCGCCGACAAGACCGGCGCCCTGCAGCTGCTGGGGACCGATCCTGACAATGTCGCCGCCTGGACCCAGAAGCGGCTGATCGTCGAGGCTCAGCCGGTCAGCGCAGTCGTGGACGCCCTGCGGCCGTGGTACGGCGGCGTCATCCTGACCCGGGGCGCGCGGCTGGAGACGGCGCGGGTGACGGGGGTGTACGATCTGGGCGACCCGGTCGGCGCCCTGATCGCCGTATCGCGGGCCAATGGGGCGACGGTGCAGCGCATATCGCCCTGGGTGATGATAATTTCCTTCGACTAAACCGTCGCTTGGCCCGCGGGACGAAAAAACTTCCGAAACACCGCCGCCTCGGTTCGTCTCCTGATGCAACGAGCAATGCAGTTGCGTTGCATTTGCAATAATGTCGGGCCACCGACAATGGAGCGTAAGGCGTGTTGATTTCTCTGGCGGCGAAGCGGCGTGAACGGCGGGCGGTGGCCCTTGGCGGCCTGTTGATGGCGACGACGGCTCTGGCGGGCCTGACGACGGCCTTCCCCGCAGCGGCCCAGTCCAGCGCCACGGTCACCGCCCGCGACTTCTCCATCCCGGCCCAGCCTCTGGGCGCCGCCCTGACCGCCTTCGGCCGCCAGTCGGGCCTTCAGGTCAGCGTCGACGCCGCCGCCATCCGCGGTGTGCAGTCCCCGGGCATCAGCGGCCACGCCGCGCCGATGCAGGCGCTGGGACGTCTGCTGAACGGCACCGGCTTCACCTATCGGCTGGACGGCAATGTGGTCACGCTGGAGCGTGCGCCCGACGCGGCGGACGGAGCCATCATGCTGGGCGCCGTTCGGGTTCAGGGCGCAGCCAGCGAACCGGGACTGGCGGGCCTGTCGGCCGGCAGCGGCCCCGCCCCCGCCGACGCCCCCTATCGCACCGCAAGCTCCAGCGCCTACATCTCGCAGGAGGCCATCCAGCGGAACCGGGGCGTTTCGACCGGCGACTTCCTCAGCGGCACGCCGGGCGTCATCAACAGCGACAACCGCAACTCGGGCGCTCTGGATGTGAACATCCGGGGCATGCAGGGCATGGACCGGGTGCCGGTCGTGATCGACGGGTCGTTGCAGCAGTCGACCGTCTATCGCGGCTATTCCGGCGTTGCGGGGCGCACCTATCTGGACCCCGACCTGGTCGGTTCGGTCACCATAGAAAAAGGCCCCAGCGCCTCGGCGGATGGGGTCGGCGCAACCGGCGGCGTGGTCCGGGTCGAGACCATCGGCGTCAATGATCTGGTCGCGCGCGACGGCGTGTTCGGCGCCCAGGTCCGCATCGGCCTGACCGGCAACACCGTCGCACCGCCCGCCGCCGGAACCCTGGGCGCGGGCAAGGGCACGGCTGAACGCTTCAACCGTCCCGGCGCGCTGGACTTCAACGACGGCCAGAGCCTGAGCATCGCGCTGGGCCGCCGTTTCGACCGGTTCGATCTGGTCGCCGCCTATACGCACCGCGAGGTCGGCAACTACTTCTCGGGCGAAAGCGGCCTGATCCCCAACGCCTACGGGGTGCAGCGCTACGACCATGGCGAAGAGGTGCTGTCCAGCTCGCAGAAGAACACCTCCTACCTGCTTCGCGCGGTGATCCGCCCGACCGACGAACAGGCGCTGGACCTGTCGTACATGCGCTATGAGAGCGACTTCGGCGAAACCATGCCGTCGCAGATCATCCGCTACGGCGGGCCGCTGCAGTCGCCGCTGAGCCGCACCGAGGTCGACACCTGGACCGGCCGCTATCGCTACAAGCCCGCTGGCAGCCGTCTGATCGACCTGAAGGCCGATGCCTGGTCCACCGCAAACTACACCAGCATCGAGACCCTTTACCGCTATGTGATGTGGGACGGATCGCTGTCGATTCAGGACGTGGCCTATATGAGCCAGTCGGACCGCTGGGGCCTGAACCTGTCCAACACCTCCGGCTTCGACACCCCGGTCGGGCCGCTGGCCGTCAACTACGGCGCCTCCTACACCCACGAGCGGATTTCGCCGCCCAAGGGATGGAAGGACTACAAGGACAACTCCAACTATCCGGCCTTTCTGGAGCCCCGCGACGGCGAGCGCGACGAATACAGCGCCTTTGTCGCGGGCGAGTTGAAGCCTAACGAATGGCTGATCCTGAACGCGGCCCTGCGCTACACCGACACCCAGTCGCGCGACTATAATCTGGTCGATGTCACGGCGGGCTCCAGCTCGAACCGGGTGAAGGGCTACAACCGCGCCAAGAGCTCGGGCGTGTCACCGATCCTGTCGCTGCTGGTCGAGCCGACGGCGGGGCTTCAGTTCTACGTCCGCTACGCCGAGGCCATCCGCGCGCCCAGCCTGTTTGAATCCACCACCGGCTTCTCCTTCTACCCCGACCCGCGCAATCCCGTGCGGCCAGAGCGCGCCAGGAACACCGAACTGGGCGTCAACTATCAGAAGGACTCCGCCTTCCTGGGCGGCGACGTGCTGCAGACCAAGTTCGCCGTCTTCTCCAACCATGTGGACGACTATCTGACGCGCGGCGAAAGCGACGGCCTGACCTCGGTCATCAACATCGGCCGGGCCGAGTTCCAGGGCGTCGAACTGAACGCCCGTTATGACGTGGGCCGTTTCTTCGCCGAGGCGGGCGGCACCCTCTATACGCACACCCAGTTCTGCGACACGGACAAGGTCTGCCGCGAAGGCAATACGATCAACAGCTACATCCCGGCGCATATCCCGCCGAAGCGTTCGCTGGCCGTCACGCTGGGCGCGCGCCTGCTGGACGAAGACCTGACGCTGGGCGCGCGTTACCGCCACGTCGGCGGGCGCGACACCTCGGTCGTCACATACGGCGGCTCGATGGCGGTGCTGGACTGGACGCCCTACGATCTGGTCGACCTGTGGGGCGCCTATCGGATCAGCGACAGCATCAGCCTGGACTTCGCCGTCGATAACGTCTCCGACCGTTATTACATGGACGCGCTGACCATGGGGCTGATGCCCTCGCCGGGGCGCGCCTTCCGCCTGAACCTGACCAGCCGGTTCGGAGGTCCCCGTCAGGCGGACTCGCTGGCCCAGCGCACCCGCGCGGTCGAGAGCGTGCTGGATCAGGGCGTGGTCTTCGGCAACTTCGACGGCGACTGGTCAGGCCTGCGCGTCGGCCTGCTGGCCGGGTACGAATGGCTGAAGAGCCGGGGCCAGACCAGCTTCCTCGACGGTTCCACCGGGCCGATCCCCGCCAGCGAATCCGCCGATGTCACCGCCCGCGACGCCCGTCTGGGCCTGATAGCAGGATACGACTGGCAGGTCGCGGGCCGCTGGGTCGTCGGCATCCAGGGCGAAGGCTCGTGGGGCAGCGCCAAGGCGAACCAGGATTCCGTCTCCAGCGAGCTTCGCATCCTGCGCGAACCCGACGGCTCGCCGCTGTTCCCCGACGACATCCGCATGCAGGCGCGCACCCTCTACAGCTTCGACTGGAACGCCGCCCTGCGCGCCCGCGTCGGCTACACCTTCGGCCGCGCCATGATCTACGGCGCAGGCGGCCCCGCGTGGGCCAGGGAAAGCCAGACTCGTCTGCAGTATGTCGACAAAAACAGGCCCGAGAACCTCAGCTCCCAGTTCCCCTACGGCTCCAGCAGCGGCATCGCCTTCTCGGAGAAGACGTCCAGAATCCGCAAGGGCTGGACATTAGGCGGCGGCGCCGAAGTGGCGCTGGACAACCACTGGACCGTGCGCGCCGAGTATTTCTACACCCACTTCGGCAAGCAGGACTTCAACTTCGATCAGGCCCGCGCGGGCGTGGGCCGCAGCTACGTCGACCGCATCCTGATCGGCTACGACCCCAATGGTGAGTTCTGCTTCGACATCGGTGAAGACGAGCCGCTGTGCATCCCGATGGAGATACCGATCTATCAGGATACGCCGGTCACCGGCACCTACGACATGGTTTCGGGCCGCCGCGCCCGCAACGACGCCGACCTGCACACCCTGCGCGTCGGCCTGACCTATCGCTTCTGAGACATGACCATGACCGACGCTCCCATGCCTGCGCAGGACCGTTCGCGCGCCAAGGACCTGAAAGCCCAGACCCACGGCACCCACGACCGTCTGGACAAGGCGATCATGGTCGGAAACCCGTTCGGTGACCGCGACCGCTACGGCCTGTTCCTCAAGGTGCAGCAACCGTTCCACCGCGACATCGACGCCCTGTACAATGATCCGCGCCTGATCGCGCTTCTGCCCGATCTGGGCGAGCGCCGCCGTCTGACCCAGATCGAACAGGACATCGCCGACCTGCGCCAGACCGTCCCCGTCGCGACCCAGACGCCGCGCTTCACCACCAGTGAACCGGCCGATCTGGCGACGGCGCTGGGCTGGCTGTATGTCGCCGAAGGCTCCAACCTTGGCGCCGCCTTCCTGTTCAAGATGGCGCTGAAGCTGGGCCTGTCGGAGGACTTCGGCGCGCGGCATCTGGCCGGACACCCCGACGGCCGCGCCGCCCACTGGCGCCGGTTCACCTCGGCCCTCGACGCTATCGAACTGGATGCGGATCAGGAGATGGCCATGGTTGCAGGCGCCAACGCCGCCTTCGGCCGCGTCCATGCGCTGGTCCAGGAAGCGTTCCGCTGATCGCTGCGCCCGCGCGACGCTGAACGCCAAAGCCGCCTTTCCCCTTAGTACAGCCCCCGCTCCAGCGGGGTCTTCGTCACAGGTCCAGCCATGCCCCGCCTTTCCCGTCTCGCCGTCCTGACGGCGGCCTCCCTGCTGTCCGCCGCGCCAGTGCTTGCTCAGGATGCCGCCATGGATGTCGCCGTCGCCCTGCCTGCCCATGACCTGACGCCGTGGGGCATGTTCATGGCGGCGGACGGGGTGGTGAAGGCGGTCATTCTGGGCCTCTCTCTGGCCTCGGTCGCGACG
>NZ_JABAZW010000092.1 GCF_018608325.1 Brevundimonas sp.
GCCCCCGCCCGGCAGCTATCGTTGCCGCACAGTGAAGCTGGGGTCGCAGGGCGGCGCCGCCGGTCTGGGCTATGTGATCTACGGCTGGTTCGGCTGCCGCATCGAACAGACGCCGCGCGGCCTGAAGTTCTCAAAGACCACCGGCTCGCAGCGCCCGTCCGGCCTGTTGTTCCCTGAGAATGACCGGCACATGGTCCTGCTGGGCTCTATGGCTCTGGCGCAAGAGCCGCCCGCCAACTCCTATGGTCAGAATGACGACCGCGATCTGGTGGCGGTGCTGGAACGGATTGACGACGCGCGCTGGCGTCTGGTCATCCCCTGGCCGCAGAACGAGTCCAATCTGGACCTGATCGAACTGGTCCCCGCCAACTGACCGTCAGCCCGCTTTCAAGGCGAAACATCATGCGATCCCTTCATTTGAAAATGCTGACGCTGGTCAGCGCAGCGGCCCTGATCGGTGCGCTGGGCGCGTGCGGCGACAATCGCGGCGCCAAGTCCGAGCAGCCCGCCCTGAAGGTCGCGGAAGCCCAGACGCCCCAGCCGGCGGCCGAGGCGGTTGCGCCGTCTGACACGCCGCCGCCGGAAACGGCGACGCCTGCGACTGATGACTGGCGCAAGGTTGTCTCCAGCACGGACGAGGGGCTGCTGGGCCGACTTGACGACGCCTGGCGTCTGTCCCGTATCGAGGCGGAAGACGCCGGCTATTCCGCCCAGGTCGAGAAACTGGGCGCCTTGGCTGACCCCAACGCCGCACGTGCAGGCCGGGTGCAGCCGGGGCAGGGAACCTATCGCTGCCGCACGGTCAAGCTGGGCACGCGGGGTGGTGGAACCTTGGCCTATGTCGATTATCCCTTCTTCGCCTGTCGGGTCGAACTGACGCCGGGCGGCGATCTGATCCTGACCAAGACCACCGGCTCGCAGCGGTTCCAGGGCAGGCTCTATCCCGACGGCGACAGCCGCGTGGTCTATGTCGGCTCTCAGGCGTGGGGCGACGAGCGCGGTTTCCCGACCTATGGCGAGAAGCCTGACCGGGATCAGGCGGGCGTGGTGGAGCGGATCGGCGAGAACCGCTGGCGCGTGGTTCTGCCCTGGCCCAAGCAGGAATCCAAACTGGACCTGATCGAGGTGGTCCGCTGACGCCGGGCGATCCGGTTGGATCGCCCGTTTAATCCGGCCTCAGACCCGCGTCAGCCTCAGATCCTGATAATCGTATGAGAAGTCGATGTCGGGCGACACACCCTTCACCGTCGCCGTCGCCGGTCGCGCGGTCAGGATGTTGAAGGTGATGAAGGCGTCTTCCTCGCGCTTGTCGGGGAAGCGGGTGCGGAAGGTTTCGCCGTCATACGGCTCCAGCCAGCCCTGCAGGGCGGGCGTGTGGGTGAAGCTGAGCCACAGGCCGGTTTTGCGGTTGCGGCCCCGGCCTTCGGTCTTCTGCACGATGGTGATGTCGCCGTACCACGGGTCGCGCCAGGTTCCGGCATAGGCGTCCAGCGGCATGGACGGCGGGGCGCCCGCGCGTTGTTTGGCGTCGATCTCGACGGCGGCGGCCTGCGACTTGGCCTCGCCCTCGGCCTCGATCTTCTTGGAATCAGCGATCCAGTCGACATCGACCTTGCCCATGCACAGGTCGGTGACGCCTGAGCGCAAGGATCGCAGCAGGAAGCTTTCTTCGGCATTCGAGAAGATGGCGAAGCCGATATTGCGGCCGGGGATCAGGACGGTGGCGGAAATGCCGCCGGGCGAGCCGCCGCCGTGGCTGGCGATCCGTTCGCCGCGATAGTCCTGCACCTGCAAGCCCATCGCATAGGTCGAGGCGATGGCGCGGTTGGGCAGTTCCGCCGTCGGTCCGGGCGACGAACCGACGATGATGTTGGGGCGGTACATCTCGCGCGCGGCGGCTTCTGAGAACAGGCGCGAACCGTCCGCCAGCTTGCCTTCGTTCAGGCGCACGGCGATCCACTTGGCCCAGTCGGTGGTGGTGGTGCAGATGCCGCCCGCCGCCGCCGCTGAATCCCAGTTCCAGACCTCGGCGATGGAGTTTGCGATCTGCACCATCGGCCCATGGGTGCGCAGCGGCGGTCCGACGCGGGCATGGGGCAGGGCGGACTTGGCGGGGTCGGCCAGACGCGCCAGGGGCACGGTCTCGGTCATGCCGACCTTGTCCAGAATCCGCGTCTGGATGAAGTCTTCCCACGTCAGGCCCGACACGGCCTCCAGCACCGCGCCCGCCACGACGAACATCAGGTTGCAATAGTGATAGCGCGCCCGGAACCCGTCCTCGATCGGCACGAAGGCGGCCTGGGCGATCACCTCGGCGCGGGTGCGGTCGCTGTTGGGCCAGAACAGCAGGTCGCCCGCGCCCAGCCCGAATCCGGCCCGGTGGCTGAGGGTGTCGCGCACGGTGATATGGCCGGTGATGTAGGGATCGGACAGTTTGAAGCCGGGCAGATAGGTCTTCACCGGCTCGTCCCACTTCACCTTGCCCTCATCGACCAGAATGGCCAGGGCGGCGGCGGTGACGTTCTTGGAGTTGGAGGCGATGGCGAACAGGGTGTGTTCGTCGGCCCGCGCGGGCTTGCCCTGCACCTTCACGCCATAGCCGCGCGACAGGATGGTCTGGCCGTCCTTGACCACCGCAATGCCGATGGCGGGCTGATCCGGCCACGCCGCCATCGCCGTCTTCACATAGGCGTCCACCGCCTCGATCAGGCTGGCGTCGTCATTCGCCGCCGTACGCGCCCACGCCGGGCTGGAGGCCAGGGCGGCGGCGCCCCCGGAAGCGAACAGGGCGGTGCGGCGCGACAGGCGAAGGGACATTGAAAACTCCGGCAAGACTTCTGGCGACGCTAACGCCGAGGCGCCGACAGTCCAAGCTCGAACTGGCCAAGCGCGACTGAAGCGCGCCGTCACATGACACATCCTTAACTGGTGTTCTGTCCCTGCCGTTGTTAGCGCGAGGAAAAAGCATGCCCCCGTCTCTGCTTGCTCAGGATCATCTCGTGAACAGACTGTATTACGCCTCGCTGGCGAGCGCCGCCCTGATGCTGCCCGCCGGAGCCGCCCTGGCCCAGACGCCCGCGCCGCGCCCGGCGACGCCTGCGCCTCAGACCCAGACACCGGCCCAACCTCAGGCTCAGACGCCGCCTGCCCAAACGCCGCCAGCAACGGGTCAGGCCGCCACCGTCGGCGACGTGGTGGTCAATGCGCGCGCCAGCGACGTTCGCACCTCGATCGATTCCACCAGCTACAGCCTGGCCAACGATCTGCAGGCCGTGACCGGCAGCGTCGCCGACGCCCTGCGCAACGTCCCCTCTGTCGATGTCGATCCCGAGGGCAATGTATCCCTGCGCGGCGACAGCAATGTCACCATCCTGGTCGATGGCCGTCCGTCGGGCATCCTGACCGGGCCCGGCCGTGGTCAGGCGCTGATCCAGCTGCCCGCCAGCCAGTATGCGCGCATCGAGGTCATGACCAACCCGTCCGCCGCCTACAGCCCCGAGGGTTCGGGCGGCGTCATCAACCTGATCACCAAGCCCACGGCGCCCAAGCCGGGAACCCAGACGACCGGCTCGCTGCGGGCCAATGTCGGCGATAATGGGCGCTGGAACGCGGGATTGAGCGGATCGTATCAGAAGGACCGTCTGACCCTGTCGGGCGATCTCAGCTATCGGACCGATCCCACCAACATCGACATGTCGCGCCTGCGTGAACAGCTTGATCCCGTCACCGGCGCGGTGGTTTCGACCACCAGCGTCGATCAGCGCATCGAGTCCGAACAGAACGGCGCATTCGGGCGTCTGACCGCCGAATACAAGTTGACTGACAAGACCCAACTGACCGGCGAACTGCGCGGCGTCGTCTTTGACGGCGAAGGCTCCGGGGGCGGGCTGTTCGAGACCCGCAACGCGGCGGGCGCCCTGACCAGCGCCTATCGCCGTGAGGGCGGCCAGGACTTCAACTTCAAGAACTGGGGCGTGACGGGGCGGGTGCTGCATCGCTTCGACGATTCCGGCCACGAATGGTCGAACGAGCTTCGCTACGACAGCAACAGCAACGACAGCTCGGGGCCAGCCAGCACCATCTACCTGACGCCCGCCGCCGCGACCCTGTACGAGCGCACGGCGACCGACGTGAACCAGATCACCCTGGGCTTCACCAGCGCCTATGTCCGTCCCATGGCCGACGGCGGCAAGCTGCGTCTGGGTTACGAACTGAACGATCAGCGCCCGGATCAGGACGTGGTCTTCAGCCGAGGCGCCGTCGAGAACAATCTGCCGGTGGTTCCGGGCCTCAGCAGCCGGTTCAAGGCGCGCCAGACGGTTCACGCCCTGTACGGCACCTATGAGCGCAGCCTGTCCGAGAAGCTGTCGGCCCAGGCGGGTCTGCGGCTGGAGCAGGCCGATATCCGCATCGATGACCTGACCGGCGGCACGTCCGCCTCCCAGGACTATTTCCGCGCCTATCCGACCGCCCACCTGCAATACAAGCTGTCGGACGAGCAGACCCTGCGCGCCAGCTATTCGCGCCGCATCCAGCGTCCCCAGCCCGGCCAGTTGAACCCGCTGGTGGTCTATCAGGACCCGCTGAACCTGCGCTCGGGCAACCCGGACCTGCAGCCGCAGCAAACCGACTCCTTTGAGGTCATGTGGCAGTTGCGCAAGGGCCAGACCTTCTATCAGGCGACCGCCTATCTGCGTGACACGGACAAGGCCTTCACCGATGTGGCCAGCGACATCGGCGGCGGCGTCCTGCTGACACGCCCGGAAAATCTGGGCTCGCGTCGGGACATGGGGGTTGAGCTGGTCGCCAACGGCCGTCTGCACCCGACCCTGCGCTACAACGCCGCCGTCAACCTGTTCCAGCAGGAGATCGACGCCGCCGGGATTCCGGGCGGGCGCGACCGCGACGGCACGATGGCCAGCGGACGCCTCAGCCTGAACTGGCAGCCGACGCCCAAGGACTTTGTTCAGGTCACCGGCTTCTGGCAGGGCGAAAGCCTGCTGGCGCAGGGCAAGCGCGAGGCGGGGGGCATGGTCAACCTGGGCTATCGCCGCAAGCTGAACGAGACTCTGTCGTTCAACTTCACGGCCCGCGACCTGTTCAATTCGTTCAACAACACGGTCACCTATGACACGCCCCTGTTCCGCGAACGGTCGGAACAGGACATCAAGCTGCGCGCCTTCTACATCGGCCTGACGTGGAACTTCGGCGGCGGCCAGCGCCGTCAGCCGGAACAGTTCGACTTCTCGACCGGCCCGTCTGGCGGCTGATAATCAGCAGGGCGGCGTTGTTCGCGGCGCCGCCCTGTGTGCTCAGGCCAGGCGCCAGGCCTGCAGCTTCTCCAGCACGTCGGCGACGATCTGGTTCTGGGTGAAGCCCGTCACATCATAGGGGCGCGAACCGTCGCCGGTCTGGGCCGTCAGACGCCACTCCAGCAGGCGGCGTCCCACGGGGGCGTCGCGCTGGCTTACGACCGGGCGAGGGCGTGAGCGCGCGCCCAGTCGATAGATGAAGACCCGCTCGCCGTGCCGCACGGTCAGCCAGGCGGCGGCCTCGTCGCGGCCGACCTCGGCGTCGGGTTCTTCGGCTTCAAGGGCGCTCCGCACCGTCTCCAGCGCGGGCAGGCCGTGTCGGTCGATCTCCCTGACGATGTCGGTGCGCGTCGCCGGCGTCAGGATGCGCTTGAGCTGCTGTGACAGGGGCGCGGCTTCGGTGGCGATGACGGCGCCGGTCAGGTCGGCGTTCATCTGTCGGAACAGGCCCGCGACCAGCAGGATCATGATGATGCAGAAGGGCAGGGCCGCCACCAGGGTCGCGGCCTGTAATGCGCCTAATCCGCCCGCTAGCAACAGCAGGGCCGCCGCCGCACCCTGCATCACGCACCAGTAGATCCGCTGCCAGCGCGGGGTGTCGTCTGCGCCGCCCGACGCCAGGGTGTCGATCACCAGCGAGCCGGAATCCGCCGAGGTGACGAAGAAGACCGCGACCAGCAGTATGGCCAGGGTCGAGGTGAACATCGTGCCCGGCAACTGCTCGAAGAAGTGGAACATGGCCGTCGACAGATCGGCCTGCACCGCCTGCGAAATCGCGCCTGCCGCCTGACCCATGTCATAGGCCATGGCCGTATTGCCGAATACGGTCATCCACAGGAAGGTGAAGCCGGTCGGCACCAGCAGCACCCCGACCACAAACTCACGTACCGTCCGCCCGCGTGAGATGCGGGCGATGAACATGCCCACGAACGGCGACCACGCGATCCACCAGGCCCAGTAGAACAGGGTCCAGTTCGCCATCCATGCCCTGGGCTCATAGGCATAGAGGGTGAAGGTGCGCAGGAAGAAGTGGTCCAGATACAGGCCGAAATTCTGCACCAGCGCCCGCATCAGGAACAGGGTCGGCCCGGCGAACAGCACGAACAGCATCAGGCAGACAGCCAGGATCAGGTTCAGTTCCGACAGGCGTCGCACGCCCTTGTCGACGCCCGACAGCACCGACAGCGTCGCCACCCCCATCACCGCCACGATCAGTCCGACCTGGATCAGCACGGTGTTGGGAATGCCGAACACATAGTCCAGACCCGCCGCCATCTGGGCCACGCCAAGCCCCAGCGAGGTGGCGATGCCGAACAGGGTGCCGCAGATGGCGAAGATGTCGACCGCGTCCCCGATCGGTCCGTTGATCCGCTTGCCCAGCAGGGGATACAGGCCCGACCGCATGGTCAGGGGCAGGCCCTTTCTGTGTGCGAAATAGGCCAGGCTCAAGCCCACCACCGCATAGATGGCCCAGGCGTGGACGCCCCAGTGGGTGAAGGTGATGACCATGGCCTCGCGCGCGGCCTTGACCGTGCCGGGGACTTCCTCAGGCGGGGCGATATAGTGCTGCACCGGCTCGGCGACGGCGAAATACATCAGGCCGATGCCCATGCCCGCTGCGAACAGCATGGCCAGCCAGGACAGATAGGGGAAGTCCGGCTCGGCGTCGTCAGGCCCCAGTTTCAACCGCCCGGTCGGCCCGGCGGCCAGCCAGACCACGGCGCCCAGAAAGCCCGCGACAGCGGCGACATAAAGCCAGCCGAAGGTGTCGATCACCCAGGCCTGGGCCCGACCGAAGATCAGGTCGGAGGTGTTCGGCGCGATCAGGGCCAACAACAGCAGGGCGCCTGCAATCGCGCTGGCCCCCCAGAAGACGCGGGGGTTCATCTTGGTCGTAAGCATCGGTCCAAAGCGTATGGCGAAGCTGTGGGTTCCCGATCACCCGACAAGACCGGGCGGCGAGGACGTCGCCCGGCCGTCTTGTCTCAGGCGCTACAGGCGGCAAACCGCCGTCTGGCCGCGACGGACGGTGTAGCGATCCGTGTGCGGATTATAGCTCCTGAAACGGCTCTGGCAGGCGTGGACGTGGCGATACCAGTCGCCATGATGCGAGAAGTGCGCCGGAGGGTCAGAGGGGCGCGCGCCCCAACTGGCTTGCCAGAGACCATACCGGTCATTGTTGTCCGGCCCGCGATTGTCGGCGCGGCGCATGTCGGACTGGTTCGGTCCGGTGTTCTGCATATAGGGGACGGGGCCGGTCTGGTGTGGGCGGGCCTCGTTCGGCCGCATCGGAGCGGCGTGTTCTGGCTGTCCTTGTCGGGACTGGTCAAAGCTCGCGGCCTGTGCGGAAGCGGCGCTGAGGGCCATAAGGCCGGCGGCGACTGCGATCAGGGTCTTGCGCATGGTAAGCTCCTACCGCCCGATAATTCGGGCATGCAGGCACAACGCATGACGATGGCCTGTGGCCGGGCGGCCTTAAAATATATCCAGAGCGTCGAACCGGCCTATCGCGGCGGTTTCGCTGGGTTTAGGCAGGTAACCTCGGCGTGAGGGGGCTTCATGCGGCTGTTTCGACCCATTCTGGCGGGCGCGACCCTGCGCGATCGTGCGGCCGCCTGTCTGGGCGCCCTGTTCGGCATCGGCCTGACCGGGCTGGTGTCACGCTGGGTTCTGGGAGCGGACCATGCGGCGCACGCCCTGCTGATCGCCTCGATGGGGGCCTCGGCGGTGCTGGTCTTCGCCGTGCCCGCCAGCCCTCTGGCCCAGCCCTGGCCGGTGATCGGCGGCAACGCCATCTCGGGCCTGATCGGCGTCATCGTCGCCCACACCATCCATGACCCCATGATCGGCGGCGCCGTCGCCGTGTCCCTGGCCATCGGGGTCATGTCCCTGTTCGGATGCCTGCATCCGCCTGGCGGCGGCACGGCCCTGACGCCGGTGCTGGCGGGGCCCGCCGCCGCCTGGCTGTTCCCGCTGGCCCCCGCCGCCCTGAACGCCGTCCTGCTGGTCGGCGCGGCCTGGCTGTTCCACCGGTTTTCGGGCCACGCCTATCCGCACAGGCCAGAGAAGGTCGCGCCCGGCGCTTTGGCGATTTCAGAGGCCGACATCGACGCCGCACTGTCGGAAATGCACGAGGCGCTGGATGTCAGCCGCGAGGATCTGCGCGCCGTCGCCGTGCTGGCGGCCCAACACGCCGCAGGCCGCCGTAAATCCTGACCCGACCCCTTGTGCGCCAAATCGGCAACACCATCTCGTTTGAGACAGCTCAAGGCGTCGCTTTCGATAAGGGCGCAGTGAGATGAAATCCGCCTCCTGAGGGGAATACATGAATCTCGATCTCTACTCCGACCGCGCCAAACAGGCCGTTCAGTCGGCCCAGTCTCTGGCGCTGGCGCGCCGTCACCAGCAGTTCGCGCCCGAACACCTGCTCAAGGTCCTGCTTGAGGAGCGCGACGGGCTGGCCCGCAACCTGATCAATGCGGCCGGCGGCGATGTCCGCAAGGCCGAAGCCGATGTTGAAACCGCCCTGAAGAAACGCGCCCAGGTCACGGGCGGCTCAGGCCAGCTGTATCTGGACGGCGACACCGCCCGCGTCTTCGCCGCCGCCGAGGAAGCGTCCAAGAAATCGGGCGACGCCTTCGTCACGACCGAGCGCCTGCTGGCGGCTCTGGCCAAGGAAGGCGGGGTTGCGGCTCAGGTTCTGAAATCATCCGGCGTGACGCCTGACAAGCTGGGGACAGCCATCGCCGACATCCGCAAGGGCAAGACCGCCGACAACGCCAGCGCCGAAGACGGCTATGACGCCCTGAAACGCTATGCCCGCGACCTGACCCAGGCCGCCGCCGACGGCAAGATCGACCCGGTCATCGGCCGCGACGAGGAGATCCGCCGCACCATTCAGGTGCTGGCCCGTCGCACCAAGAACAACCCCGTCCTGATCGGTGAACCCGGCGTCGGCAAGACCGCCATCGTCGAGGGGCTGGCCCTGCGCATCGTCAATGGCGACGTGCCGGAATCCCTGCGCGACAAGACCGTCATGGCGCTGGACATGGGCAGCCTGATCGCCGGCGCGAAATATCGCGGCGAGTTCGAGGAACGCCTGAAATCCGTGCTGAACGAGGTGTCGGCGGCCGAGGGCGGGGTCATCCTGTTCATCGACGAAATGCACACGCTTGTCGGCGCCGGCAAAGGCGACGGGGCGATGGACGCCTCCAACCTGCTGAAGCCCGCCCTTGCGCGCGGCGAACTGCACTGCGTCGGCGCCACCACCCTGGATGAATACCGCAAGCACGTCGAGAAGGACGCGGCTCTGGCTCGTCGCTTCCAGCCGGTCTTCGTCGCCGAACCCACGGTCGAGGACACGGTGTCGATCCTGCGCGGCCTGAAGGAGAAGTACGAGGTCCACCACGGGGTCCGCATCTCGGACAGCGCCATCGTCGCCGCCGCCACCTTGTCGAACCGCTACATCACCGACCGCTTCCTGCCCGACAAGGCCATCGACCTGATCGACGAGGCCGCATCGCGCGTGCGCATGGCCGTGGACTCCAAGCCCGAGGCTCTGGACGAAATCGACCGCCGTCTGGTCCAGCTGAAGATCGAACGCGAGGCCCTGAAGAAGGAAACCGACACCGCCTCCCAGCACCGTCTGGAGAAGCTGGAAGACGAGATCATTGATCTGGAGGGTCAGTCCGACGACCTGACGAACCAGTGGAAGTCGGAAAAGGAAAAGGTCGGCCAAGGCGCTCAGTTGCGCGAAACCCTGGACCGTCTGCGTCTGGAGCTGACCAACGCTCAGCGCGCGGGCGACCTGGGCCGTGCGTCAGAGATCGCCTACGGGCAGATTCCGCAGATCGAAAAACAGCTGGCTGAGGCCGAGGCCAATGAAACCTCGGGCGCCTCAGGTCGTGGGGGACCGTTGACCCCCGAAGTCGTCGACGCCGAACAGATCGCCGCCGTCGTCAGCCGCTGGACGGGGGTGCCGGTCGACAAGATGCTGGAAGGCGAGCGCGAGAAGCTGCTCAAGATGGAGGATGCTCTGGGCGGCCGCGTCGTGGGGCAGGATGAGGCCCTGACCGCCGTGTCCGACGCCGTGCGCCGCGCGCGCGCCGGCCTGAACGACCCCAACCGTCCGCTGGGCAGCTTCCTGTTCCTGGGCCCGACCGGCGTGGGCAAGACGGAACTGACCAAGGCCCTGGCCGAGTTTCTGTTTGACGACGAGGCCGCCATCACCCGGCTGGATATGTCAGAATATATGGAGAAGCATTCGGTCAGCCGCCTGATCGGCGCCCCTCCCGGCTATGTCGGCTATGACGAGGGCGGCGCCCTGACCGAGGCGGTGCGTCGCCGCCCCTATCAGGTCGTCCTGTTCGACGAGGTCGAGAAGGCCCACCCCGACGTCTTCAACGTGCTGCTGCAGGTGCTGGACGACGGCCGCCTGACCGATGGTCAGGGCCGCACCATCGACTTCCGCAACACCCTGATCATCATGACCTCCAACCTGGGTTCGGAGTTCCTGGCCAGTCAGAATGAGGGCGATGATGTCGAGGCCGTGCGTCCCTTCGTGATGGAGGCGGTGCGCGGGCATTTCCGGCCCGAGTTCCTGAACCGGATCGACGAGATCATCCTGTTCCACCGTCTGGGCCGCGACCAGATGGGCGGCATCGTCCGCATCCAGCTGGCCCGGTTCGAGAAGCTTCTGGCCGACCGCCGCATGGCCATCGATATCGACGACGCCGCCCTCGCCTGGCTGGCCGACCGCGGCTACGACCCCGTCTATGGCGCCCGCCCCTTAAAGCGCGTCATCCAGAAAGACCTTGTCGACCCCATCGCCCGCAAACTGCTGGCGGGCGAGATCGAGGACGGCGGCGTCATCGCCGTGTCAGCGGGTCAGGACGGTCTGGAGATCGGCAAGGCGCGGGTGCATTGACCCGTTGGGGCGGTGGTTTCGCCGCCGCCCCTTCGCCCGGAATGACGAAAAGGTGCCGATCAGATCTCCTGATTGAATGCGCCGATCTCGGGATAGGCGGCGAGGCGCGGCTTGATTTCCTTGCGGAACAGGTCGCGCATGTCGTCTTCGGAGCGCATGCTTTCGACCACCACGACCAGTTCGGGCTTGTTGGACGAGGCGCGGACCAGGACCCATGAACCGTCGTCCAGATGCACGCGCACGCCGTTGACGGTGATGGCCTCGATGATCTTGCGGCCCAGGATTTCGCCCCCGGCGGCGGCGAGGTCCGAGTATTCCTTCACGATCCGGTCCAGCACGCCGTACTTCAGTTCGTCATCGCAGTGCGGCGACATGGTCAGGCTGGTCCAGGCGTTGGGCAGGGCGGCCTTCAGCTCGCTCAGCTTCTTGCCCGGATTGCGGTCCAGCATGGCCAGAATGGCGCCCGCCGCGACCAGACCGTCGTCGTAGCCGTGGCCCAGATCGCCCGCCATGAAGAAGTGACCGGACTTCTCGAACCCGGCCAGGGCGCCCAGTTCGGCGGTCTTACGCTTGATGTAGGAATGGCCCGTCTTCCAATAGACGACCTCGGCGCCATTGGCCTTCAGCACCTCGTCGGTCTTGTACAGGCCCGTCGATTTCACATCGACGACGAAGGTCGCATTGGGGTGGCTCTTCGACAGGTCGCGGGCCAGCATAAGGCCGATCTTGTCGGCGAAAATTTCCTCGCCCGTGTCGTCCACCACGCCGCAGCGGTCGCCGTCGCCGTCGAAGCCCAGGGCCAGGTCGGCGCCCGTCTCCTTCACACGCTGGGCCATCTGGACCAGCATGGCGTGGTCTTCCGGGTTCGGGTTGTATTTGGGGAAGTTGTAGTCGAGGTCGGTGTCCATCTCGATCACCTCGACGCCCATGCGGCGCAGGGCGTCGGGAGCGAAGGCGCCGGCCGTGCCGTTGCCGCAGGCGCAGACCACCTTCAGCGGACGCTTGATCTGGACCTTGGACGCCACGTCGGCGACATAGGTTTCGCGGAAGCCGTCGACGCGCACCAGCTTGCCGCCGTCGCGCGCCACGCCCTGTCCGCCCAGCACGATTTCCTTCAGACGGCCCATTTCGTCGGGGCCGAAGGTCAGGGGCTTGTTCGCGCCCATCTTCACCCCGGTCCAGCCGTTCTCGTTATGGCTGGCGGTGACCATGGCGACGCACGGGGCGTCCAGTTCGAACTGGCCGAAATAGGCCATGGGCGACAGGGCCAGACCCACGTCCAAAACCTCCATCCCGCCTTCCAGCAGGCCGATGATCAGGGCCTGTTTGACGCTGAGGCTATACCCGCGGAAGTCATGGCCGACGACGATCTTGGGCTGGACACCGATCTCGTGGACAAAGGTGGCCAGGCCAAGGCCCAGCGCCTGGATGCCCAGAAGGTTGATCTCTTTTTCCAGAATCCAGCGCGCGTCGTATTCGCGGAACCCCGTCGGCTTCACCAGCGCCTGGGTTTCATAGGCAGCCGTGTTCGGCGTCAGATCCTGGCGGGGTTTCAGCATGGGAATGACCTTGGAAAGTAGGGCGGCTTGGGAGGCAGGCGCCTAGTCGGCGGTGCGAAAGAACGTAAATAAGCTGTACAGGCGATTGGACGGCTGACCCTATAGCCCTGCAGGCTGTTGCGCCGCAACACGATGCGAACGTCGTTATGGCTGTCAGCGATGCAGGACGATGGCGAAACCTTGACCGGCTGATGACAGCGGCCTACCCCAAACGTCTCCCCTTTACGCCCGTCTTCTACGGAGCCTGCTGAATGTCGCGCCTGATCCTGCTTCGCCACGGCCAGAGCCAATGGAACCTCGAGAACCGTTTCACCGGCTGGGTCGATGTCGATCTGACGGCGGAAGGCGAGGCTCAGGCGCGTCATGGCGGTGAACTGATCGCTGAAGCCGGGTTTACGCCCGCCGTCATGTTCACCTCGGTCCTGACGCGCGCCAAACGCACCGGCGCCCTGGCCCTGCAGTCGGCGGGTCTGAACGATGTGCCGGTGATCGAGGACTGGCGTCTGAACGAGCGGCATTACGGCGGCCTGACGGGTCTGAACAAGGCCGAGACTGCCGAGAAGCATGGCGAGGATCAGGTCAAGGTCTGGCGCCGCAGCTATGACGTGCCGCCGCCGCCGCTGGCGCCGGGCGGCGAGTTCGATTTCAATTCTGACCCCCGCTATGCGGGCAAGACCATTCCCGACACCGAAAGCCTGAAGACCACGCTGGACCGGGTCGAGCCCTATTGGGACGCCGAGATCGCACCGCGCCTGAAGGCCGGTGAGGACGTGCTGATCGCCGCCCACGGCAACTCGCTGCGCGCCATCGTCAAGCTTCTGTTCGCTGTGCCGGACGACAAGATCGTCGGCGTGGAGATTCCGACCGGCAATCCGTTGGAGATCGACCTGGACGCTGATCTGAAGCCGACCGCCGCCCGCTATCTTGACGCCTCGCGCGCCGAAGAATTGCCCCCGGCCGTCGCATGAGTTGGACCGACGCCGACCGGGGCTTCATGGCCCAGGCCATCGAACTGGCCAAAGGGCGCATGGGCGAAACCTGGCCCAATCCTGCGGTCGGCTGCGTGCTGGTCAAGGATGGCCGCGTCATCGCCCAGGCCGCCACGGCGCCGGGCGGACGGCCCCATGCCGAGGAACAGGCCGTGCCTGCCGCCGGAGCTGAGGTCGTCGGCGCCACCGCCTATGTGACGCTGGAGCCGTGCGGCGCGCGGTCTTCAGGCCGCAAATCCTGTGCTCATTTCCTGGCTGAGGCTGGAGTGGCGCGTGTGGTGGTCGCCTGTCTTGATCCGTCGCCGTTCGCGGCGGGGCGTGGCACTGAGCGCCTGCGTACGGCGGGTTTGACGGTGGAGACGGGACTTCTGGCCGAAGAGGCGGTGGTCCTGTGCGAAGGCTTCCTGCACCGGCTGGAGACGGGGCGGCCTCTGGTGCGC
>NZ_JABAZW010000140.1:0-5957 GCF_018608325.1 Brevundimonas sp.
GCGACGGGACTTGCGTAGGATAGGCGGGTTTCAGGGTCAGGCGCGCAGATTGGGTCGAGATGATCCTAGCGCGTTGGAAAGGCTGGGGTTGAGGCTGCGTCATTGTGAGTGTTCGAGCGAAATACCCATCACTCTCCGTTATCGTTTCGTCATGCCGGGCTTCGCTGTGCGTCGCCCAGATGGCGAAGACAGGGATGATGCGGAACGTCCCCTGCGTTACAGCGTGCGATTCGATCATCGCGTCGTTCAAGTCTCAAAGATCGCCCCGTTTTTGCCGCGCTGCACACAGGGTTTTCCGCAGGTTCCCACTCTCGAAATGACTGCTTTCGGAATAAATTCTCGTTTCAAGGCAAAAAAAGACGCGAAGATCGAAATTTTTTAGCTATGCAGCACGCCGGACGGCGTCGGCTCCCCCTGACGCTGCTTAGCCATACGGAGTGTGACTTGACCCAGATCGACGAAAAGCTGGAGCCCATCCTGGCGGAAGTGCTGCGCCGGAACGCCGGCGAGGCCGAGTTCCATCAGGCGGTGCGTGAAGTGCTGGAAAGCCTGGGCCGGGTCGTCGCCAAACATCCGAACTATGCCGATGACGCCCTGATCGAGCGCATCTGCGAGCCGGAACGTCAGATCATCTTCCGCGTGCCGTGGGTCGATGACGCCAATCAGGTGCAGATCAATCGCGGCTTCCGCGTGCAGTTCAACTCGGGCCTGGGTCCGTACAAGGGCGGCATCCGCTTCCACCCGTCGGTGAACCTGGGGATCATCAAGTTCCTGGGCTTTGAGCAGATCTTCAAGAACGCCCTGACCGGCCTGCCGATCGGCGGCGGCAAGGGTGGTTCGGACTTCAACCCGCGTGGCCGTTCGGACGGCGAGATCATGCGTTTCTGCCAGTCCTTCATGACCGAACTGTACCGCCATCTGGGCGAATACACCGACGTGCCTGCGGGCGACATCGGCGTGGGCGCGCGCGAGATCGGCTTCATGTTCGGCCAGTACAAGCGCCTGACCAACCGCTATGAGGCGGGCGTTCTGACCGGCAAGGGGCTGGTCTATGGCGGATCGCGCGCCCGCACCGAGGCGACCGGCTATGGCACGGTCTATTTCGTCGAGCGGATGCTGGGCACCAAGGGGATCGCGATGGAAGGCAAGCGCGCCATCGTCTCCGGCTCGGGCAATGTGGCCATCTATGCGATCGAGAAGGTTCAGGCGTTCGGCGGCAAGGTCGTCGCCTGTTCGGACTCCAACGGCTATGTCGTCGATGAACAGGGCATCGATCTGGATCTGGTCAAGCAGATCAAGGAAAAGTCGCGCGGTCGGATCTCCGAATATGTCGAACTGCGCGGTGCGGGCGCCCACTATGTCGAGGGCGGATCCATCTGGGACGTGCCGGGCGAGATCGCCTTGCCTTGCGCCACCCAGAATGAACTGACCGGCCAGGACGCAAAACAGTTGGTCGCCAATGGCGTGCTGGCGGTGGGCGAGGGGGCGAACATGCCCTGCACGCCGGAAGCCGTGCGCATCTTCCAGGAAGCAGGCGCCATGTTTGCGCCCGGCAAGGCCGCCAATGCGGGCGGCGTCGCCACCTCGGCCCTGGAGATGCAGCAGAACGCCTCGCGCGACAGCTGGAGCTTTGAAGACACCGAAGCGCGTCTGGCGGGCATCATGCACTCGATCCACGACCGCTGCGCCGAGACGGCGGACGAATATGGCGTGCCGGGCGACTATGTGCTGGGCGCCAACATCACCGGCTTCGTGCGGGTGGCCGAGGCGATGCGCGCGTTTGGCGTGATCTGATGAAAAGGCGGGCGGCGGTGCGTCATGGCGCCGCCGTTCCTGCATAATCCGTCGGCTTGATTTGACGGCGTGATTTTATCCGGGCAATTCACGGCTTCGAATGAGGAGCCGACCGATGATCCCGACCTTCGACATGCGGTGCGCGGCCTTTTCCGGTCAGCGCCTGATCGCTGAGGGCCAGCCGCGCGATGTCTTGCCTGCGGTCAAGGCGGCGACGGATGCGGGCGAGGGCGTGCTGGTGTTCGACCTGACGACCGGCCGCCCGGTCGAGTTCGATCTGCGCGGCGATCTGGAGACGGCGCTGGCGCGGCTGCCGGTCGCGGCGCCTGAACCCAGGAAGGGACCGGGACGGCCCAAACTGGGTGTGACAGCGCGGGAGGTGACCCTGCTGCCGCGTCACTGGGACTGGCTGGCCGGGCAACCGGGCGGGGCCTCTTCCGCCCTGCGCAAGATGGTCGAGGCGGCGATGCGCGAGGCCGAGGGGCCGGACCGGGCGCGCCGGGCGCGTGAGGCGGTCTATCGCTTCATGACCGCGCTGGCGGGCGACCTGCCGGACTATGAAGAGGCCGTGCGGAGGCTGTTCGCGGGCGACCGGACGGCGTTCGAGGCGGCGACTGTGGACTGGCCCCAGGGCGTGCGCGACACGGCGTTGACCATTGCGGAACCCAGTTGGGCGATCAGGCCGCCAGAGGCGGGCTAAAGCTTTTCTGCACGACGCGCTGGAGATCGTCGATCTCTATGGGCTTACGCAGGACGCCGTCGGCGCCCGCCTGCATGTAGCGGGCGACGTCGTCATCGAACACATTGGCCGTCAGCATATGGATCAGGGCGCGGGGACGGCCCGTGGCGGCCTCGGCCGCGCGGATGGCGGTCAGGGCTGTGATGCCATCCATGACGGGCATCATCGCGTCCATCAGCACCAGATCGAATGACTCTTCGGCCAGGGCGGCCAGCGCCTCCTTGCCGTTCTCGACGAACACCAGATTGACGTCGAACGGCTCCAGCAGCAGGGCCAGCAGCTTGCGGTTGGCGGGGTGGTCCTCGGCGGCCAGGATGGTCGGCCGGGCGGGGCTGGCCGGGAGCAGGTCGATCTCGATGGGCAGCGGGACGGCGCGGATCGTCGCCCGCTGGGCGGTGAAACCGAACCAGAAGACGGCTCCATGCGGTTCGGCTGCGTGGACGCCTAAATCCCCACCCAGAGCCTGAACACTGGCGTGGGAGATGGCCAGGCCCAGGCCGGCGCCGCCGACGGCGCGCCCGGCGTCCAGTTGTTCGAACGGCTGGAATATGCGCTCGCGCTGCGCCTCCGGCACGCCCGGCCCCTGATCATGAATTTCGAAGCGCAGGGCCACGCTGTCGTCCGATGCAGGTTGGGCCTGGGCGACAATGCGGATCACGCCGCTGGGTGTCAGCTTCAGGGCGTTGGACAGGAAGTTGATGATCACCTGTTCGACCTTGGCCACATCCGTCTGGACGATGAAGTCTTCGGGCTGGCCCTGCAGCACCAGCTCAAGCGACAGGTTCAGTTCATCGACACGGGCGCGCCAGACGCGGACGACGGCGTTCAGCGACTGGCCCAGATCGGCGGGCGCCATCTGGACCTCGGACTGGCCGGATTCGATCTTGGAGATGTCCAGCGCGCCATTCAGCAGGCGCAGCAGCATGCCGCCCGCATCCGCCATGTCGTCGATCATCCCGGCCTCGGCAGGCGGCAGGCGGCGGCGCTTCAGCACCTCGGCCAGACCCAGGATGACGTTCAGGGGCGTGCGGACCTCGTGGCTGATGGTGGCCAGGAAACGGGACTTGGCCTGATTGGCGCGCTCGGCGGCGGCGCGGTCGGTCTCGGCCTGAGACAGGGCGGTCATTAGCTTCTGCGAGCCCTCGGACAGATCCAGCATCAGCTTCACCGTCTCGCGGTCGGTGCGCCACTGGCGCCAGGCGGCGCAGACTATGCCGAAGACGAACAGTATGACCGGCGCCTGCAGTTCGGGGCTGACGCCCACCTCGCTGAAGGCGATCCAGAAGATGGCGGCCACGGGCGGGACGACAGCGGCGGCGAAGCTGAGGCGGCTGGCGTGCACCTGAAGCGCGCCGACCACCAACACGGCCGCAATCAGCATCATCAGATGCGGGTGGAAGTCGGGTTGCAGCCGCCAGGCGACCAGCACGAACAGGCTGTTGTGCGTCGCCAGGGCGAGGGTGAGCAGTTCGGTGCGTCGCTTAAGCCTGAGCCCTGCGCCGGGCGCCGTGGGGTGAGCGAGCCCGTTCTGGGTCACCCGCCACAGCAGGATATAGAGCGGGGCTTGAACGACGAAGAAGCTGAGCGCCCAGGTCCAGTTACACAGCCAGCCGGTTAGCAGGATGATGGCGCCGACCGACACCAACCGGACCGGAAAGAGATCCCTATATCGTTCCGCATATGCGCGGACGTACTCTGTACTGTTAATCATGGACGCGCCCTACTTAAGGCTGTGTCCTAGGCAGGAGTCCTTAAGGAGCGATCAATCGGGGTGCGCTTGTTCGAGAGCCGAGCGTGCACCTGTAGCGGGATGGTCGAAATGGATGACTGGGCCGACGATCGGATGCGGCCTCAAGTATCAGCGTGGGGATGCGGAAGTCTCGACGTTACGGATGCGGGCCCCATTCACTTCGAACAGATTATCCTTTCCTGCCGACACATAGATCGGGATGCGGCTTTGAAGCGAAAGGAAGACGTGGGCCTCGGTGGGGCGATCCGACACCACCGACGTGATGACAACGGCTGCGGGTCGGTTTTCTGACTTTGGATCCTCAACATCCATGCAGCCTGACGATAAAATGTCGCGACGCAGAATGGTCGAACCGTCCTGACTGATGGTCAAACGCTGATGCCCGCCCATAGGAATGACATTTCTGTCTGGCATGGGGGTGAGAATCCATACGATCCAACCCTCGCCCTGGGGAGCATGGGTGACGGCGGTGTTGACCGTACGGGAACAGCGAAGCGGATTGCTGGCGTTCAGCGCCGTCTGACGCGCGGTAAACATTGCGCGCTCGACATCTGAAAGAGGAAGGTTGGCGGTTTGCACAACCTCACCGGCGACGCCTTGACGAACCGGCACATCCCAACCCGATTTGAGGACGCCATCCGTCTGTATGACGAACCGAACGATCTGATCGTCTCCATTGGAGACGACGATCCATCCGGCTAAGCCAGCCGGCGGTTTATCGCCCAGCTTTGCAAATAACGCATCGGTGGCGACCCAGGCCGCTACATCTTGACGATAAATCTCCTGTCCCATGTCCGAGATTTGGGACAGCGGCCAAGATTCGATCTGTGATGGCGGTTTTCCAGCCTGTGCATGGACAGGCGACTGTGAAGCGATCGTGAGCGCGAAGGCCAGAGCATATACGAGACGCATTGGTGCATCATCTCGCACGAAGGTTGTGCCGTCAATCCGCCTCGGTGGTGGGGCGCATCACCCCACCTTCACCCGCGTCGCCGCTTCCGGCAGGTCTTCGCCAAACGCGCGCTGGTAGAACTCCGCGATGGTCGGGCGTTCCAGTTCGTCGCACTTGTTCAGGAAGGTCAGGCGGAAGGACAGGGCCACGTCGCCGCCGAAGATGATGGCGTTCTGGGCCCAGGTGATGACCGTGCGGGGCGACATGACGGTGGAGATGTCGCCGTTCATAAAGGCGTTGCGGGTCATGTCGGCGACGCGGACCATGGCGGCGATGCGGCGCTTGCCCTCGGTGTCCGACCACTCGGGCACCTTGGCGGCGACGATCTCGGCCTCGACGTCGTGGTCGAGGTAGTTCAGCGTCGTGACGATGTTCCAGCGGTCCAACTGGGCCTGATTGATCTGTTGCGCGCCGTGGTACAGGCCCGTGGTGTCGCCCAGACCGATGGTGTTGGTCGTGGCGAACAGGCGGAAATGCCTGTTGGGGCGGATGACGCGGTTCTGGTCCAGCAGGGTCAGGCGACCCTGCGCCTCCAGCACGCGCTGGATGACGAACATGACGTCCGGGCGGCCCGCATCGTATTCATCGAAGACCAGGGCGACGGGGCGTTGCAGCGACCAGGGCAGGATGCCTTCGCGGAACTCGGTGATCTGTTTGCCGTCCTTCAGGACGATGGCGTCCTTGCCGATCAGGTCGATGCGGCTGACGTGGCTGTCCAGGTT
>NZ_JABAZW010000140.1:5967-14125 GCF_018608325.1 Brevundimonas sp.
GGCCAGTTCAGGCGGGCGGCGACCTGTTCGATGTGGGTCGACTTGCCGGTGCCGTGATAGCCCTGGACCATGACGCGGCGGTCGAAGGCGAAGCCCGCGGCGATGGCGATGGTCGTCTGAGGATCGAAGCGATAGGCCTCGTCGATCTCGGGCACATGGCTGTCGCGCTCGTTGAAGGCGGGCACAGTCATGTCGCTGTCCACGCCGAACGCTTCGCGCAGCGTCACACGGCGGTGGGGTTCAAGCGTCAGCAGCGGATCGGGGGAGGCGTCGAGCGGCGAGGTCATGGGCTCCGATTAGCGCAGTGGGATCGGGTGGTCGAGGCCCATGCCGACACGAAGCGCACGGTTGATCAAACCGGGGAAACGCGTGGCGATCGGGGGCAGGGTGCGCTTGGCAGCATCCGCGATGAAACTGTCGTCCGTGACGAAGCGGGTGATGGCGCGGATGGTCTTTACGACGGCGGCGTCGGCGGGGCGGCGCAGGCGGTCATAGTCGTCGATGCGGCTGGTTTCACCGCTCAGGAAATCCGCCGCGCAGGCCGAGAAGACCCAGGCGTCCTCTATGCCCAGGTTCATGCCGCGCCCGCCGATGGGGGAATGGATGTGGGCCGCATCTCCGCCCAGCGCGATCCGACCGACAGACAGGCGGTCAGCGATGCGATGCGACACGGTGAAATCGCTCTGCCAGCGGATTGCGCCCAGCCGCCAATCCTTGGGAATGCTGTCCATCAGTGGTTGGCCGAAGGTGAACAGGCGCACGGTCCGGCCCGCATAGGGCAGGCAGATGAAGGCGCGGCCCGAGCCGAAATTGACCCAGACCTGATCCGTCGGCGGCCCCTCGATGTCTACATCCATCAGATGCCAGGGCCGGGATGCGCTGTCGCCGGGAAAGCCGATGTTCAGGGCGTGGCGTGCGACGGAATGGGCGCCGTCAGCAGCGAACAGCAGCGGGGCGGTCAGCATCTCACCATCCGCAAACACGGCGGTGACGGCGTCGTCGGTCTGGCTGAGGCCGGTCAGGGCGCGGCCGCGTTCGACGGCGACACCCAGAGCAGACAGGGCCTCGATCAGATGCGCCTCGGACCGGGCCTGGGGCAGGATGGTCATGGGATAGGGCGACCCCATCCGGCGCCAGTCGGGGGTGACGGTCGCCAGCGGCGAGCCCTCGTAAAACAGGCGGATGCCGTCGACCTTATTGCCCTCGGCGACAATGGCGGCGGCGACGCCGCTGTCTGTCAGCAGTTCAAGGGTGCGCGGGCTGACCGCCAGTGCGCGCGAGGTGGGGTGTGGTCCTGCTTCGGCATCCAGAATGCGCGCCGAGACGCCGCGACGGGTCAGGAAGAGGGCTGCGGCCAGTCCGACAGGACCGGCGCCTATGATTAACACGGGCCGCATGGCGTGCGTCCCCCTTCCTGATGGGCGTGTCAGGCGGCTGTCAGTTTCACATCGACATTGCCGCGTGTGGCGTTGGAGTAGGGGCAGACCTGGTGCGCCTTCTGGATCAGGTCGTCGATGACCGCCTGCTCAAGTCCGTGATCCGAAATATTCAGTTCGACATCCAGGTTGAAGCCTTCGCCCCTGGTGTTCTTGCCGAAGCCGATGCCGGCGGTGATCTTGGTGTCAGGGCCGACGGGCGTGCCCGCCTTGCCGCTGACCAGACGCAGGGCGCCTAGGTAGCAGGCGGCGTAGCCGGTGGCGAACAGCTGTTCCGGGTTGGTCCCGTCGCCGCCCTTGCCGCCCATTTCCTTGGGCGTGGACAGCCTTACATCGATTTTTCCGTCGTCGGTCGCCGAACGGCCGTCTTCGCGGCCGCCGCCCGAGGCGGTGGCGTGGGCGCGGTACAGAACTTCCATGGTCTGGCTCCTATCAATGGGAATGACTGAGATGGGCGTCTAACGACCCAGCGGAAGGGGCGTTGCAAACAAGGCGCGGCGCGGGCTCTAGCGGAATAGCCCCGACGCGGGCTAAAGCAGGCTTTCGAGACGCGTCGTCGGAGTACGAAGTGAAGATTGCGGAACGCTGGTTCGTATGGGCGGGCATGGTCTTGTTGGGCGGCATCGCCCTGGCGGGGCTGGTTGTCGCCGTCTATGCGGCGTGGCTGTTCCACGACCTGCCGGATGCGTCCGAACTGGCGGACTATACGCCGCCGACTGCCACGCGGGTCTATGCCGGGGACGGCACTCTGATCGGCGAGTTTTCTGACGAACGGCGGATTTTCGTCTCCTATGACCAGATTCCCGCGACGGTGGTTCACGCCTTCCTGGCGGCGGAAGACAGCAACTTCTTCCAGCATGGCGGCATCGACGTGGGCGGCATCGGCCGGGCCTCGATCAAGAACGTCTTCAATCTGGCGTCGGGTCGTCGTCTGGAAGGTGGCTCGACCATCACCCAGCAGGTGGCCAAGAACGTCCTGCTGACCAACGAATCCAGCCTGAACCGCAAGCTGAAGGAAGCCATCCTGGCCAGCCGCCTGGAGGCCAGCCTGTCCAAGGAGCGGATCCTTGAGCTGTATCTGAACGAAATCTTCCTGGGCTATCGGTCGTATGGCATCGCCTCTGCGGCCTATAATTATTTCGGCAAGTCGCTGAACCAGCTGACGCCGGACGAGGCGGCCTTCCTTGCGTCCCTGCCCAAGGGGCCGAACAACTATCATCCCAAGCGTCACCCCGAAGCGGCCCTGGGCCGTCGCAACTGGGTGCTGGGCGAGATGGGCCAGAACGGCTGGCTGACCCCGGCCCAGGTCGCCGAGGCGCGCGCCCGCCCCCTGACCACCCAGGATGCGCCCAAGCGCGCCGAATATCAGGACGCCGACTTCTTCGTCGAAGAGGCCCGCCGTCAGGCCGCCGCCAATCCCAAGTTCGGCGAGCAGCTGCGCGCAGGCGGCTTCTATATGCGCACGACGCTGGACCCGACGCTGCAGACGGCTGCGCGCGAGGCCCTGATGCAGGGGCTGGAAAACTATGACCGCCGCCACGGATGGCGCGGGGGCTGGGGCACCACCGACTTCGCCGACGGCTGGCAGGCCGCCGCGCTGAAGGAACAGGCGCCGCCCGAACGCCGCACCTGGGAAGCCGCCGCCATCGACAGCGTCAGCGGCAACAGCGTGCGCATCATCACGGCCAAGGGCAATGAAGCGGGCAATCTGATCCCCGGCGACGCCGCCTGGGCCAACGCCAACCGGCAACTGCGTCGCGGCGAGCTGATCTTCGTCGAGAAGAAGGGCGGCCAGTTCGCCCTGAAACAGGTGCCGCGCGTCAACGGCGCCCTGGTGGCGGTGGAGCCGCAGTCGGGACGGGTGCTGGCCATGGTCGGCGGCTATTCCTACGCGCTGTCGAGCTTCAACCGTGCGACCCAGGCCAAGCGTCAGCCGGGCTCGGCGTTCAAGCCCTTCGTCTATGCCACGGCGCTGGAGGGCGACTTCAGCCCGGCCTCGATCGTGCTGGATGCGCCGATCAGCTTCGCAGGCGGGCCGAACGGCCAGCGCTGGACGCCTGAAAACTACAGCCGCCAGTATTATGGTCCGCAGACCCTGCGACGCGGGCTGGAGCTGTCGCGCAACGTCATGACCGTGCGTCTGGCCTCGACCGTCGGCATGAACAAGATTGTGGCCCTGTCGGACAAGATGGGCCTTCCCGGCCTGTCGCCGAACCTGTCAGTGTCGCTGGGCGCGGGCGAGGTGACGCCGCTGGACATCACGACCGCCTACGCCGCCTTCGCCAATGGCGGGCGCAGGGTGAACCCCTATCTGATCGACTATGTGCAGGACCGTCACGGCGAGACGATCTTCCGCGCCGACGACCGCACCTGCCGCGAATGCGGACGGGGCTTCTCGGGCCAGGAATCGCCGCGCCTGCAACCGCGTGGAACCCAGGTCATCGACCCGATCACCGCCTATCAGATGAGCTCGATGCTGGAAGGCGTGGTCCAACGCGGCACCGCCGCCAGCGCACGCGGCCTGGGCCGCTGGGTCGCAGGCAAGACGGGCACGACCAACGAGTACCGCTCGGCCTGGTTCGTCGGCTTCACGACCGACATCGTGGTCGGGGTCTTCATCGGCTTTGACGACAACCGTTCGCTGGGGTCCGGGGAAGCAGGCGCCTCGGCGGCTGTGCCGGTCTTCACCCAGTTCATGCAGACGGCGCTGAAAGAGCGTCCGGCCCGCCCGTTCGTGCGGCCCAAGAATGCGATCTTCCGTGTCGTGAACGGCATTGAAGAAGCCTTCCGTCCCGGCACCGAGCGCCAGGCCCCGGCGGTCGAAGCGCCGACCGCGCCTGTCGGTCCTCAGAACTACAACGACGTCGTGCGCCGTGAGCAGGAGGCGCGCTTCAACGCCGGGGCTTCTACGCCGCCGCCGACACAGGCCGCTCCACCGCCCATTCCCCAACGCCGCGAACCGGCCGAGGACTTGAGCGGATTGTATTGAGGCCTTAGGTAGGGCCTTCGAACGGCGCGTCTTCGGGCGCGCCGTTTTCGTTCTTTGTCGCCCTGTCGCACAGACGTCAGGGCTTTTTCTGTCGCTGGAGATTGCGATGAGACCGGATGTCGAGGCCATGAAGGCCGACATCGAGCAGAGCGTCGCTCTGCTCAGGAGGCGTCTTTGACTGGGATGTCGCTCTAAGAAAGCTCGATGAGCTGAACGCGCGGGTCGAAGACCCGACGCTGTGGGACAAACCGGACGAGGCCCAGGCCGTCAGCCGCGATCGCTCGCAGCTGGAAGCCAAGATCAACACCGTCAAGGCGATGGAGCAGGACCTCGAAGACGGGGTCATGCTGGCCGAGATGGCGGATGAGGAAGGCGACGAGGGCGCGCTGGAAGACGCGCGTGCGTCGCTGCGCGGCATCAAGGAACGCGCGGCCCGCGCCGAGCTGGAAGCCCTGCTGTCCGGCGAGGCTGACAGCAATGACGCCTATCTGGAAGTGAACTCCGGCGCTGGCGGCACCGAGTCCAACGACTGGGCCGGAATGCTGCTGCGCATGTATTCGCGGTGGGCCAAGGCGCACGGCTATGAAGTCACGATCGAGGCCCACGAAGAGGGCGAACAGGCGGGCGTGAAGTCGGCGACGATCCTGATCGAAGGCCCCAACGCCTATGGCTGGCTGAAGTCGGAATCGGGCGTGCACCGTCTGGTCCGCATCAGCCCCTATGACGCGGCGGCCAAGCGCCACACCAGCTTCGCCTCCATCGGGGTGTCGCCGGTCGTGGATGACACGATCGAGATCGACATCAACCCCTCGGACGTGCGCACCGACACTTATCGTGCGTCCGGCGCAGGCGGTCAGCACATCAACAAGACGGACTCGGCGGTGCGTCTGACCCACACCCCGACCAATACGGTTGTGGCCTGTCAGGCGGGCCGGTCGCAGCATCAGAACCGGGAAATGGCCTGGAAGATGCTGCGGGCGCGTCTGTACGAACTGGAGCTGCAAAAGCGTGAAGCGGCGGCTCAGGCTCTGGCCGACGCCAAGACGGACATCGGCTGGGGTCACCAGATCCGATCCTATGTCCTGCAGCCGTATCAGATGGTGAAGGACCTGCGGACCGAGGTTGAAACCTCGGACACCCAGGGCGTCCTGGATGGTGATCTGGACCAGTTCATGGGCGCGGCCCTGGCGGCGCGTGTCGGTGAGACGCGCGGCTCCAGCGTCGACTGATCGCCGCACAGGCTGAACGAAAAAGAGGCGGCTCGGAAACGGGCCGCCTCTTTCAATTCCGGCGCTGAATGGCGGCTATTCGGCGGGAATGGGCTCAGGCGCGCTCTGGGCGGCGGGCGTGGTCAGGACGGGCGTGACGACAGGTCCAGAGACGGGGGCTGGGGTTGGGGCAGCGACTGCAGCCGGTCGCTGAGCCTGGGTGACACGGCCCTGAAAGAAGGCGCCGACGTCGATGGACAACTGCTCCGCCGAGATGTCGCCTTCCAGATGGGCGGTCGAGACCAGTTTGATCTGCTTGCCCTTCACCCCGCCCAGCACGCGGCCGCGCACCTCGATGGTGTCAGCGGCGATGCTGCCCTCGACTTCGCCTGTTTCGCCGACAACCAGGCGGCCGACGCGGACATCGCCCTTCACCTGTCCGTCAATCTGCAGGTCGCCAGCGCCCGTGATCTGACCCTCGAACACCAGGTCGGCGGACAGGGTGGACAGGCTGCGCACCGGCGTCTCAGCGGGCTCTGTGCTGGGCGGCGGCGGCATGTCGGGCAGGGGCGGGATGACTGTCGGGCCGGGACGGAAGGCGCGGTCGGCGGGTTTGCTAGTCTTGTTGAACAAGTTGATCTCCTGCTCTGAGGAAGCGTGCGGGATTCTGGGGGCGGCCGTTCAGCCAGACTTCGTAGTGAAGATGGACGCCGGTGGAGCGCCCGGTGGTGCCCATGGCGCCGACACGCTGGGCCAGGGCGACCGGCTGGCCGGTTTCGACGCCCAGGGTGTTCAGATGGGCGTAGCGGGTCTTGAAGCCGTTGCCGTGGTCGATCTCGACCGTATTGCCATAGCCCGTGCGCACCCCCGCGAAGGAAACGATGCCCGGCGCGGTCGAGTAGATCGGCGTGTTCAGCCCGGCGGCGAAATCCTGGCCCTCATGGATGGCGGGGCGGCCATCGAACGGATCAATGCGGACGCCGAAGCCGGACGTGGTGCGTGATGCCGTGGGGCGGTTGAACGGCAGGGCGTCGGCGGCGCGCGACATGTTGCGCAGACTGTGCAGCGACCGGGCGGCATGGCGGATGCGCACGGCGAACGGCTCGTCCACATCCAGAATGGCGGCCAGGGCGCGGGGATCACGCGCCTCGATCAGCGGACCGCCCAGGGCCTGATTGGCGTCGGGCGTATAGGCGGCGGGGTTCAGACCAGCCAGACGGAAGGCGAGGCGCAAGCGCTCGCCGCGCGTTTGGGCGAAGGTCTCGGCGCGGTCCAGCAGCCGTTCCTGATCCATGCGGACGGCGATGATGCGCTGGATCGGATTGGTGCTGTTAGAGGGCGGCGCCGGAGCCAGGGCTTCTGCGGCGCCTTCGACGCCGTTGAGGTTCTGCATGACCGAGGTTAGCGCGGCGTGGCGGCGCTCGATCAGGTCCAGCGTCTGCTCCATGCCTCCGCTGGAGGCGGACATCCGGGCGACGGCGCTTTCCAGACGGGCCTGAAGGTCGGCGTTCAGCCGCTCGGATGCGGCGCGCGCCTGCATCACCTGGGCGTCGGCGCGCTGGACGCTGATCAGGTTGAAAACGAAGGCGCCGGAGGCGATCGCCAGCCAGACCAGACCTGCCACGGCGGCAACGCCGATGATGACCTGATGACGGGTGGTCAACGCCCAGGCGCGGATGTCGTCGTGGGTGCGAAGATAGAGATAGCGGATGGGCAGCCGTCGCTCGACAAACGACCCCTGCTGCGGCTGTTCCGTCTCTGGCATGTGCAACGCCCCCACGTTGAGGCGCGCAGTTATTCAGGCAAATGCGAACGCTGCAATATGATTTGCGTTCTGCAGGGCCGGAAACCGGCGCGGGCAGGTCGTTCGAAGGCGTAATTCTTCTGATCGAAACTCAGAGAAACTGTCGCACGCCGCGTGCGGCGCAGACGTCAGGCGATGGCGCGGGCGGCGTCCAGAACGGCTTCGGCGTGGCCTGCGACCTTCACATTGCGCCAGACGCGGGCGACCTTGCCCTCGGCGTCGATCAGGAAGCTGGCGCGCTCGATGCCCATATATTCGCGGCCATACAGCTTCTTCTGCACCCAGACGCCCCAGGCCTCGCAGGCCGCGCCGTCTTCATCCGAGGCCAGGATCAGGTTCAGTTCATGCTTGGCCTTGAACCTGTCGTGCTTCTTCACCGTATCCTTGGACACGCCGATGACCGGCACGCCCAGAGCAGCGAAGTCAGAGGCCAGGGCGGTGAAGTCCAAGGCCTCACGCGTGCAGCCGGTCGTGTCGTCCTTGGGATAGAAATAGACCACGGCAGGCTTGCCCTTCAGGGCAGCAAGCGACACCTGCCCACCGTTGTCGGTCGGCAGGTTCAGGACAGGGGCGGATTGGCCTTCGGTTGCGGACATTAAACGGGCTTCACCAGAACGATCTTCTTCTTGCCCGCCGCCAGTTTGATGACGCCGTCGGTGACATCGGCTTCGGTCAGAATTTGCGCGCCATCGGCGATCGAGGCGTCGTTCAGGCGCAGGCC
>NZ_JABAZW010000138.1 GCF_018608325.1 Brevundimonas sp.
CGCCTCCGGCCAAGCGCCCAGTTGGATCAGCACTTCCAGCGGATAGACCGAAACCACGCACTGACGCTGGCCGCCGTCCTTCATGCCCTTGGCGTAGCGGAAGACGCCGATGGAATGCCCCTCGATCTCGCCCTTCACGCCAGCCTCTTCCAGCGCCTCCTGGGCGGCGGCTTCAGGATCAGTCTTGCCGACCATGCGACCGCCCTTGGGAATGACCCAGCGGCGCGTCTCACGCGAGGTGATCATCAGGATGCGGCGCTCGCCGTCGTCCAGCCGCCACGGCAGGGCTGCGACCTGGCGCGTCTCGGACCGCACCGTGCGTTTCGGATTCGCCCCGCTCACGTCAGGAACAGTCCGCCGACGAAGTAGAAGACCGCACCAATGGCCGCTGCTGCGGGCATGGTGATGAACCAGGCTGTGACGATGCTGCGCGCCACGTTCCAGCGCGCGGCCGAGACCCGCTTGGCCGCGCCCACGCCGACAATGGCGCCGGTGATGGTGTGCGTCGTGGACACCGGGATCCCCATGCTGGTCGCGGCGAACAGGGTGATGGCCCCGCCCGTCTCGGCGCAGAAACCCTGCTGGGGCGACAGACGCGTGATGCGCGAACCCATGGTGTGAACAATCCGCCAGCCTCCGAACAGGGTCCCCAGCGCGATTGCGGCCTGACAGGTGATCACCACCCAGAACGGCACATGGAACTCTCCGCCCAACATGCCGCGCGAATATAACAGTATGGCGATGATCCCCATCGTCTTCTGGGCGTCATTGCCGCCGTGGCCCAGAGAATAGGCCGAGGCGGAGATGAACTGCATCCCCCGGAACACCCGGTCCGCAAACGCCGGGTTCGACTTCACGAACAGCCATGACACCAGCAGCACCAGCATCAGGGCCAGCACGAAGCCCACGGCGGGCGACAGGAAGATGGCGGCGACCGTCTTGGCCACGCCCGCGATCACGACCGCACTTGTGCCCGCCTTGGCGATGCCTGCACCCAGCAGGCCGCCCACCAGGGCGTGCGAACTGGAAGAAGGGATGCCCAGCAGCCAGGTCACCACATTCCAGATGATGGCCCCCATCAGGGCGCCGAAGATCACCTGATCCGAAATCACGCTGGGGTCGATGATGCCCCGCCCGATGGTGTCCGCGACGTGCAGGCCAAAGAACAGAAAGGCGATGAAGTTGAAGAAGGCCGCCCACCCCACCGCATAGACCGGCGGCAGAACCCGCGTGGCGACGATGGTGGCGATGGAGTTGGCCGCGTCGTGCAGCCCGTTCAGAAAGTCGAACAGGATGGCGACGCCGATCAGGAAGATCAGGATCAGAAGGGCGTGATCCATGACGATCAGAGGTGCTCGACCAGCACGCCATTGATGCGGTTCGCCACGTCCTCGAACCGGTCGATCACCTTCTCCAGATGGTCATAGATCTCGGCGCCGATGATGAAGGGCATGGTGTTGCCCTCGCGGTGCTTGGCGTACAGCGCCTTCATGCCCTCGTCGTACAGGGTGTCGCTGTCGCTTTCGAGTTCGGCGATTTCTTCGGTCAGGGTGTTCAGGCGCTCGTGGTTCTTGCGCATGGCCGGCAGCAGGCTGACGGCTTCGACCGTCTTGGCCGCGCACAGCACGGCGATGTCGCCCAGTTCGCGCATCTTCGGCTCGAACTCGCGCTGCTCGTACAAGCCGATGGTCTTGGCCGTCTTCTGCATCTGGTCGATGGCGTCATCCAGCGAGTTGGTCAGGCCGCGGATGTCGGAACGGTCGAACGGGGTGATGAAGCTGCGGCGCACGGCGAACAGCACTTCGCGCGCCACATCATCGGCCTCGTTCTCATAGGTGATGATGTCCTGACGCCATTTCTCGGTTTCGTCGCCGCCGTCCAGCATCCGACGCATGGCCTCGGCGCCCTTTGTCAGGGTCGCCGCATGGGCGTCGAACAGGCGGAAGAAATTGTCTTCCTTGGGCAACAAGGCCTGGAACCAGCTCAGCATCCGACTATCCCCGATCAGGCGACGCCTTCGGGCGGCCGCGCGCCCCCAAAAAAGGATACAGGGCGCGCCGTCAAGTTTTCAGACCACGGACAGTTCGCTTTATCGCTCGCCCGGCGCCTTTGCATCAGGATCTCCAAGCACATCCTGGCGATAAAGCATGGTTACAATCGTGTGCAGCACCAGGGCGATGGGGGTGGCGAACAGCACGCCCAGCGGCCCGAACAGGGTGCCGATTCCCACCACGGCGAAGATGCCCAGCACGACCGGCAGGTTGGCCACATTCTTCTGCACCAGCGGGGTGATGAAGTTGCTCTCCAGCTGCGAGATGACGATGTGGACCACCACGGCCAGAACCGCCGTGTGCCAGCCCTGCGTCGCGCCCACCAGAACCGACGGAATGGTCGAGACAATCGGTCCGACAATCGGCACGAACTGCGACAGGCCCGTCAGCAGCCCCAGCCCCAGCGCCGACGGCACGCCGATGATGGCCAGACCGATCCCGGTCAACGTCCCCACCAGAACCATCGAGAACAGCTGCGCCTTCAGCCAGCCCTTCAGCGCCTTGCCGCAACTGTTCAGCACTTCGCGCAGCCGGTCGCGGCGATCCATCGGGAACACCGACAGCAGGCCTTCGCGCGACTTGGCCGGTTCGATGGCCAGGAAGACGCCCGCCACCAGCACCAGAACCATGGTCGTGATGCCCGCTGCCGCGCCGATGGCGAACTTCTGCGCGAACTGCAGCGCCTCGCCCGCCCGGCTGCCCAGATTCTGAAGCTGCTCGAACACCTGCGCGGCATAGGGTTGGGCCTCGATCCAGGTCTGCACCTGCGCCCAGCCCAGGGGAACGATGGCGATCAGGGTCGTCACCTGCTCGGAGATCTGCGCGCCGAACAGGGCCAGCACCCCCGCCAGCACGCCTATGACGATCAGCATGGACAGGAAGACCGCCAGCGGATCAGGCAGTTTCAGGAACCGCACCAGAGGATCGGCCAGCGCCCGCAGGATCACCGCCACCACAATGGCGCCGAAGATCAGCAGCCAAAGGGTCTGCAGCGACACCACCAGCTGAATGGCGAAATAGGCCGACACCAGAACGATGGCGCCGAACGCCAGCCGACCCTTCCACGGATCATGCCCACCAGCGGCCGCACCGCCCTTAGATTTACCCAAACCGAACATCATGCCCCCTTCAAGGTGGGGTCAGAACGCAGGTCACGCGCCACGGTTCGCCGCGTTGGACAAAAAACTCAGTATGGGTCGGAAATGCGCCGGTCATAGTCGGCCTGCGCCTGGGCCACCTCGGGCATCTGCGTCTCGGCCCAGTCGATCATCGCCTGCATCGACGCGATCAGGCCCCGGCCCAGCGGCGTCACCGCATAGGTCACCGTCACCGGCACGGTCGCCACGACACTGCGTGACACCAGACCGTCGCGTTCCAGCGACTTCAGCGTCTGGCTCAGCATCTTCTGCGACACGCCCTCGATGCGCCGCTTCAGTTCATTGAACCGGATCGGCCCCTCGCCCAGCGCGATCAGGATCAGGGTGCTCCATTTATCGGCGATCCGATCCAGCAACTGGCGCGTTGGGCATTGGGACGCGAACACATTGCCCCGCATCGCGGTTTCTTCGGAGTGACCAGGTGAGTGGAAAGTGCCGTCTTGCATGGTCGAAGTCAGTAGCACACCTAGTCACCATTGGATACCACAGGAGCCTTCCATGAAAGTCGCAGTCCTCGGCGCCAGCGGTCGCGCCGGATCGGAGATCACCAAGGAACTGGCCGCACGCGGCCACACCGTCACCGCCATCGCCCGCAAGCCCGAAACCATTCCCACGGCCTCTGGCGTGACGGCGGTGGCGGGCGACGCCTCCGACGCCGCCGCCCTGCCCGACCTGATCAAGGGTTCCGACGCGGTCATCAGCGCCCTTCATTTCGATGTCAGCGCCGAGGCCCTGCTGGCGGCGCTGAAGACAGCAGGTGTGCCGCGCCTTCTGGTCACGGGCGGCGCCGCCAGCCTGGAGGTCGCCCCCGGTGTGCTGCTGATCGACACGCCCGCCTTCCCGGCGGAATGGAAGCCTATCGCCGTCGGCGGCCTCGACTTCCTCAAGACGCTGCGCGGCGAGACCCAGATCGACTGGACCTTCTTCTCCCCTGCCGCCTTCATCGAGGAAGGCCCACGTCTGGGTCATTTCCGTCTGGGCGGCGACCAACTGGTCACTGACGCCAACGGCGACAGCAAGATCAGCTTCGCCGACTACGCCATCGCCATGGTCGATGAGCTGGAACAGCACAAACACAGCCGCGCCCGCTTCACAGCGGCCTACTGAGGGCTCCCCCAATGAAGAGATCGCTGATCGCCGCCGTCGCCGCCTTCGGGCAGGCCGCCGCCTCCAGCAGCCGCACCCCGCAAGAGGAAGCCAACGCCCGCGTCGTCACCGCCTTCTACGACCTGGCCTTCAACCAGCATAAGCCGACCGAGGCGGCGCGGCTCTACATCGGCGACCGCTACATCCAGCATAATCCGGGCGTCCCGAACGGCGCGGCGGCCTTCTACGGCTATTTCGAGGGCTTCTTCCGCGACAATCCTCAGTCACGGGCCACCATCCACCGGGTCATCGCGGACGGCGATCTGGTCGCCCTGCATGTCCATTCGCAGGAGACACCCAGCGATCCGGGTCGCGCCATCGTCGACATCTTCCGTGTCGAGAACGGCAAGATCGTTGAACATTTCGACGTCATTCAGGCCGTCCCCACCACGCCAACGGCCAACGGCAACACCATGTTCGACGGCTCGAAGGCCGACTGACTTCACCACTCTTCAAAAGACGACGGCCCCGAAGATCGCTCTCCGAGGCCGTTTTCATTTCATGGCGACGCTCAGCCCGCCGGGGGTGCGGGCGGCGGCGGGGCCTCTACGACCGTCCAGACCACCTGACTGGCGTCGGCGATGGCCTGAACCCAGATCGTCTTGTCCGGGCGACGGATGACATAGGCGCTGATGGGATTGCCGTAGATGATCATCAGGCCCAGATTCATATCCGACCGCAGGCTCTGCGGCAGGTCATCAATGGCTGGGTTGGGCGCCTCGCCATTGGCGATCTGCACCCCGCCCAGCGCCTTGACGGCCTCATCGATGCTGCGCTGAACCTCCAGACGTGAATAGGTCTTGCCCTCCGGCGTGGCGGAACTGGCCATATGGACCTTGCCCTCCACCGTCTGGAATCCGGCGCCGGTCCAGATTGGATAGGCCGCCAGATCCATCGTCTTCTCGTCACGCACCCCATAGCCTGCAGGCGCGCCCACATAGGGAAAGGCGCCCAGCGGCGCGGTCGAAACGGGGATCAGGCTCAGATCGACATTGGCGGCAACGGCGCTCGGCGCCTTGGCCCCTGCATCGGCCTGCGCGGTTGTCGCGCCGTCAGCCGTGGTGTCGGCGTCGTTCTTCGCCGGCTTGTCGCCGCACGCCGCAAGGCCAAGCACAGCAAGCACGGCCAGTGTGGAGCTCAGTTTCTTCAACGCGACACCCGTAGTTCAGTTGGAGGAACAGACTTTATGTCCCACGAACCGCAACAGGCTCAAGACAAACTACCGGCCATGAAAAAACGGCGGGGATTTCTCCCCGCCGTTTCAACAGTCTAGCTTGTCTCTAAGGCTTAGGCGCCCAGGGTCGACGGATCGACCTTGATGCCCGGGCCCATCGTGGTCGACAGGCTGATGCGCTTCACATAGGTGCCCTTGGCGCCCGACGGCTTGGCGCGGACCAGAGCGTCCACGATAGCCTTGACGTTGGCTTCCAGTGCGTCCTGCGTGAACGAGGTCTTGCCGATGCCGGCGTGCACGATGCCCGCCTTCTCGACGCGGAACTCGACCGCACCGCCCTTGGCGTCCTTGACGGCCTGGGCGACGTTCGGGGTCACGGTGCCGACCTTCGGGTTCGGCATCAGGCCGCGCGGGCCCAGCACCTTACCCAGACGACCGACCAGGGCCATCATGTCCGGCGACGCGATCACGCGGTCGAACTCCATGAAGCCGCCAGCGATCTTTTCGTACAGATCTTCGGCGCCGACGTGTTCAGCGCCAGCAGCGGTGGCTTCAGCGGCCTTGGCGTCCTTGGCGAAGACGGCGACGCGAACGTCACGGCCCGTGCCCGACGGCAGGTTCACAACGCCACGGACCTGTTGGTCGGCGTGACGCGGGTCAACGCCCAGGTTGATCGCGATTTCCAGGGATTCGTCGAACTTGGCCTTGGCGTTTTCCTTGGCCAGCTTGATGGCGTCGGAGAACGGCAGCAGCTCTTGCGTGACGCCGGTGCGGGCTTTTTGAGCCTTGGTTTGCTTAGCCATGGATTAGCCCTCCACCACTTCGAGGCCCATCGCGCGGGCGGAGCCTTCGATGATCTTGGTCGCGGCGTCCAGGTCGTTCGCGTTCAGATCTTTCATCTTCTTTTCGGCGATCTCGCGCAGCTGAGCCACGGTGATCTTGCCGGCGACTTCACGGCCGACCAGCTTCGAACCCGACTTCAGGCCGGTGGCCTGCTTCAGGTACCAGGTCGCCGGGGGCGTCTTGGTCAGGAAGGTGAACGACTTGTCTTGATAGACGGTGATGACGGTCGGAAGCGGGGTGCCCTTGGCTTCCTTCTCGGTGCGTGCGTTGAACTCCTTGCAGAAGCCCATGATGTTCACACCGCGTTGACCCAGAGCCGGGCCGATCGGGGGCGAAGGCGTGGCCGAACCGGCCGGCACTTGCAGCTTGATATAGCCGAGAATCTTCTTGGCCATTGGTCTCTCCTATGAATGACCCGGCGAACTAACGCAGGGCCGGTGAGCCGTGGTGCGGCATGGCTGCCTCCCACGGATTTGCCGCTCCGCGGACCGAAGACCCGCCGAGCGAAGGCGCGCGTATAGCGGAGGGGGCGGGGAAAGGCAAACCAAACCCCTCTCCTCCCCTTTGCGCAGCAATGGGGAGGTGGCGCGGCGCCTCTTGCGCCGTGACGGAGGGGGCTCTTCTAGCGGCCCGACAACGCCACATGAAGAAAATCAATCACCGCAGCCAGATCGTCCTTCACCCGAACCGCCTCGATTCGAACGACCCGAATCCCCCTGCCCGCCAGCCATCGCGTTCGGCGCGCATCATGCGCCGCCTGTTCGGGATCAGAATGGATCATTCCATCCACCTCAACCGCAAGCTTCGCCGATGCACAGTAGAAGTCCAAAATATATGGCCCGACTGGATGCTGACGACGAAATCGCACGCCCATCTGCTGGCTTTTCAACGCCGTCCATAGCCGGGCCTCGGGCGGCGTCAGGGCGCTGCGCATCTCCCGCGCGCGTACATCGCTTCTTGCGTCCGCTACCGCCTCGGCCCCTCCGTCTCGTCGGCGCCGCCGACGATCCACCTCCCCATTCGCTTCGCGAACAGGGAGGAGAGCAAGAAAAAAGCCGCGCCCGTTTCCAGGCGCGGCTTCAAATCTCTGGGGTGCGTGGGGTTTAGCCCGCGACCTTCTCCACCTGGCCGTATTCCAGTTCGACCGGCGTGGCGCGGCCGAAGATCGAAACGGCGACGCGCAGGCGGGCGTGTTCTTCGTCCACGCTCTCGACCGAACCGTCGAAGCTGGCGAACGGGCCGTCGATGACCTTGACCTTCTCGCCGATGTCGAAGCGGATCGTGGGCTTCGGACGTTCGACGCCCTCTTCCACCTGACCGATGATGTTCTGAACTTCACGTTCCGAGACCGGCAGGGGCTTGGTGCCGCCCGCGGCGCCCAGGAAGCCGGTGACCTTCGGCGTGTTCTTGACCAGGTGATAGGCTTGGTCCGTCATCTCCATCTTCACCAGCACATAGCCGGGGAAGAACTTACGTTCCGAGTTCACCTTGCGGCCGCGACGGATCTCGACGACGTCCTCGGTCGGAACCAGGATTTCGGAGAAGGCGTCTTCCAGGCCCTGTTGCTTGGCCTGATCACGCAGCTGCTCGGCGACCTTCTTTTCGAAGTTCGAGTAGGCGTTGACGATGTACCACTTGTGGCGCGGATTGGCCGGTTTGGCGGGCGCTGCGTCGGTCATGACGGTTCTTTATCCTTACGAGCGCGGCGTCTTACGAGCCGAGGCCGATGATCCAACGGAAGGCGAAGCCGAGGCCGGTGTCGACGATCCAGAAGAAGATCGCAGCGATGATGACCATGATGAAGACCATCACCGAGGTGATCCAGGTCTCTTTGCGGCTGGGCCATACGATCTTGCGGCCTTCGGCGCGCACCTGACCGATGAACTGAGGCACGCTCGGGCGCGGCTTCTTGGGCTCGGGCGCATCGACCGCAATTGCGGCGCCTGCCGCAGCGGTCTGCGGTTTTGCGCTGGCCTGGGGCCGCTTGCCTGGGGATTTGGCCTTGGCCATCAGCTGCTCTTCAAACAATTGTTCCTGTCGCCCCAGATGGGAAGTCCCACCCGGAAGCGACAGGGGTGATTGGCAGGAGTTGGGGGACTCGAACCCACGACCCCCGGTTTTGGAGACCGGTGCTCTACCAGCTGAGCTAAACTCCTAGACAACCGCACTGACCTTCCGGTCCGCGCGTTCGCCAGAGGGGGGCGTATGCCCGACACCGCCCGGTATTTCAAGGGCGTTTTGGCCGCATCCCCTACTCTTCTAGATGCGCGGCGATGGCGGCCTTCTCATCCTGGGCTTTCACCAGTTCCTTGAAGATCAATTTATCGATGCGTCGGTCGTCCATATCGACGACTTCGACCTCGAATCGACCGACCTGCAAAATCTCGCCCTCATCCGGCACGCGCGAGATCTGGTGCAGAATCAGCCCGGCGACCGTGTGGAAGCCTTCGTGCTCGCCAAAGTCCTCGCCCAGGGTGTCGGCCAGGTCGTCCAGATCCGTCTGGCCGTCGACCAGCCAGCTGCCGTCGGCGCGCTGGTGCATCCAGGCCTGCTCCTCGTCATGGCCTTCGTTGAAGTCGCCCGCGATCATCTCCAACAGGTCGGTCGCAGTGACCACGCCTTCAAAGGCGCCGAACTCATCGACCAGGAAGGCCATGTGGACCTTGGAGCCCTTCAGGATCTCCAGCGCCTTCAGCACCGAGGTCGACTGCGGGATGAAGGCCGGTTCCTGAACCAGAGCCTCGATGTCGAACTTGCCGTCTGTCAGCAGGGAGTCCAGCAGGTCCTTCTTGTGGACCACGCCCAGCGGATTATCGACGTCGCTCTCACGCGCCACAACGATGCGCGAATAGGGGCAGGTGCGGATTTCCTCGCGCAGAACCTCCTCGGGGTCGTCCAGCGCGATCCAGAAGACGTCATGACGCGGGGTCATGGCCACCCGGACCGGGCGGTCGCCCAGACGCAGGATTTCCTCGATCATCACCTGTTCTTCCGGCTCGATCAGGCCCGCAGACGTGCCCTCGGCCAGAATCGTCGCCACCTCTTCCTGGGTCACGTCCGAACCGTCGCGGTCCTTGACGCCCAGCAGTTTCAGAATGCCCGAGGTCGAGGCTGTCAGCAGAATGACGAACGGCTTCAGCACGATCGCCAGGCTGGAGATCGGTCCCGCCATCTTGGACGCCACCGTCTCCGGGAAGATCAGGGCCAGACGCTTGGGCACCAGTTCGCCGATGATCAGCGACACGTAGGTGATGCACACGACCACCAGGGCGGTCGCAAAGAATTCGGTGTAGGCGGCCAGCGCCGGGAAGGCGTGCTCCAGAATCCGGTCCAGTTCGCCTGCGATGGTCGCCTGACCATAGGCGCCCGCCAGAATGCCGATCAGGGTGATGCCCACCTGAACCGCCGACAGGAACTGCGTGGGTTCTTCAGACAGTTTCAAGGCGGCCCGCGCGCCCCGATCCCCTCTTTCCGCCCTCGCCTGGAGCTTCGACCTCCGCGACGAGACGACCGCCAATTCGGTCATGGCGAACAGGCCGTTGAGCACCACAAGGAGCAGAACGACGGCAATAGCGATGAGTAACATCTAAGGGGTGTGGGGACCAACGCGGCGCGACAGACGGCGTCCGCAGAACAATATTAGGGCAGGAACAGGCTTTACGCCACGATTTCCTTTCAGCCTCACCCTGTGCGCCCCGCCTCGACCGAGCCATAGGCGCCGGACACGGGGCGCCCGTTCGCATCATACTGGCTGGCGCAGGCGCTCATGCCCAGCAGAGTGCCGATGAACAGGCCGATGTGAACCGCGCGGCGCATGATTTCCAAATCCTTAACATTCGTCAGTGGAATGTAGGGACCTGTTCCAGGTTCAGCGCAATATCACTCGCGCAGAAAGCGACTTCTCTGGCCTTCAGACCGCTTCGGCCAGCGCAGCCTCGGACCGCGCCATGCCGGTCGACAGCCCATCCAGCAAGGTCTGCAGCGTCACCGGCTTGACCACCAGACCATCGCAGCCCGCCTCCGCCGCCAGCCTGTGATGCGCCTCGGTCGTATTGGCCGTCACCATCACGACCGGCGTGCGGCGGCGATGATGGGTCCGTTCCAGGGCGCGGATCGCCTGGGTCGCCGCGATCCCGTCCATGACCGGCATCTGCATATCCATCAGGACCACGTCGAACGCCTCGGCCTGAAAACGTTCGACGCCCTCGCGCCCGTCATTGGCGATGGCGATCTGGGCGCCCAGCGGCTCCAACAGGCAGCGCACCACCATCTGATTGGGCACATTGTCCTCAACCACCAGCACCCGCAACGCCTCGGCGTCTGCCGCCTCGACCTCAACGACTTCCGGCGCCTCGGCCAGAACCCGCCTGACCGGCAGCCGCACCCGGAAACAGCTGCCCCGCCCCTCGGTCGATTCCGTGGAAATCTCGCCGCCCATCAGATCCGCCAGCGTCTTGCAGATCGGCAGCCCCAGTCCCGTCCCGCCGAACCGGCGCGATATCGCCTCGTGCACCTGCACAAAGGGTACGAACAGATCAGCGGCCAACGTGTCATCGAAGCCAATGCCGGTGTCGCGCACGCTGATCATCAGCGCCTCGCCGCCATCCGCATCGCGCACCACGTCCATCTCGACCGACACAGCGCCCGAATCAGTGAACTTCACGGCGTTGGAGGCCAGGGTTTCGACGATCTGGGCCACGCGGGCGCCGTCGCCGACGAACCGCCCCTCCACGCCCTCGCCCAACGTCAGGTCGAACGCCAGCCCCTTGGCCTCGGCCGCCGCCCTGTGCGGTCCCATCGCCCCCTCGACCGCCTCATGCAGATCATAGGGGGCGGACCTCAGGCTGAACTGTCCCGAGCGCATCTTGGACAGGTCCAGCATATCCTCCAACTGGCGGCTCAGGGTCAGGCCCGACTGGCGGATGACCTCCAGCATCTCGGCCTGCCGCGCCGTCAGTTCCGTCTGCTCCAGGGCGGACGCCAGCCCCAGCACGGCGTTCAGCGGCGTGCGGACCTCATGACTGATGTTGGCGTAGAACAGGTCCCTCGCCTCGCTGGCCTGCTCGACCCGCGCCTTGGCGATCTCCAGATCCTTCAGCGCCTGGATATGGGCCGTCACCTCGAACCGGATGGCGGTGTAGAACTCCGGCAGGCCGTTGGCGTCCATCGTCGGGATGATGGTCGTATCGACCCAATAGTCCTGGCCGTTCCGATTGCGATTGCAGATAGTCCCCCGCCAGACCGCCCCGGTCCCGACCACCTTGAACATGGCCTCAAAGAAGCTGCGCGGGTGATGGCCGCCGTTGACGACCCGGTGCGTCTTGCCGATCAACTCATCCTGCGAGTAACCACTGACATCGACAAACTTCTGATTGCAGTAAACAATCCGCCCGCCACGATCCGTGATGGCGACGATCGCCGCCTGATCCAGCGCCGCAGACAGTCGCGCTCGAGCCGGCCAGTCGATATCACTCATTACTCACCTCAAGCCCACACAGACAGCGTCGCCTCGGGCGACCCGGCACAGTCAAGCTTGTGGTCGAACATAGTGAAAAAATTAAAAACACGTGCCTGAAGGCCGCTCCCGGCCATTGGGCTCACGTGCCGGACGCCGCCACTCGCAATAGAATCAGGACCACCACAATGGCGCCGACCACGGCCCAACTGCGCCACGTCGTCTCCCCGGCGCGGTTCTCCGTCAGCCGCCCCTTGCGGGTGTCCAGCACGAAACTGATGCCGTTCTGAGCGCGCATCCGACGCTGGAAGGCGAAATAGGCGGCCACCTCGGAGACGGCGACGACGCTTTGTTCGACATCGACCTCCACGATGTTTCGCCCGCGCTTGGGGCTCAGCCACTCAAACTGGGACCGCCCGGTGACGCCCGGCCCGCTCAATGCCAGATTCCACGGCGTGATCTGCGGTTTGATGGGGAAGTTCAGCACCCGTTCGACGCGCACAGTGCGCGGCGCGCCGATGTGGATCGGCTGCACGCGACGCGCCCTCTCGCTGGTGACCAGGGTAGGTCCGACCACATCGTCCAGTGATTCGAAACGCACACCCGCATCCCCGCCCTCATTGACCGCGAAGGGTTTGCTGACGCTGTAATGTTCGATCAGCGTGACCTCATTCGCTGCGGTGTCGTCATTCCATATCAGAGACGCCCGTTCGAACACTTCGCCATAGGTCCGCTCCAGCCCTTCGCGCATCCGTCGACTGACGCTGGGAAAGCCCTCGTTCTCACCCCAGCGCCGCATGTCGTCGGCGCGCCAGCTGCGATAGATGGTGCGCAGCTTCAGCTCCGCCGGATCGGAGGCGTTGCGCCCGAATGTCCACTCTTCAAAGGTTTCGCAGACAAGCTGCCGCTCTACGTCCTTGATCTGCTCCAGATGCGCCTCGCCCCGCAACGGCAGGGCCCAGCCGGGCCGCACCTGGGTCAGACGTGACAAGCTGCCGGCCTGCGGCGCCATCGTCGGGTCCAGCCACCAGACCTTTCCCTCCGCCTCGACCCGCACGACACAGTGATCAAAGGCTGTGGCGTGCGGCATGGCCTCATTCAGCCCCGCCCCTGTCGCCGTATTCACCAACGCCGGACAGGCCTCCAGACCCAGGCGCTGCAGCACGACGGTAAGGAGACGCGAGGCGTCCTTGCAGTCGCCGTATCGACTGACCCAGATGTCCTCAATGGCGCGCGGCCTGAAGCCGCCCGCTCCCATCCCGACCGAGTGATACCGCAACAGGCGTTGAACGAAACGCAGCCCCTCCGCCGCACGCTCCGCAGGCGTGGTGAAGCGCTCGGCCAGTTGGTCGATCTCGTCCGCCAAAGTCGGCGGCAACTCCGGCGGCGCCTGATAGTAATCCCGGAACAGGGCGGCGACATCGCCCCATGACATCCGGTCCGCAACATGGATCTCGGAATGGCCGATCCACCAGGCAGGCGTATCCGAATCATAGACCAGTGGCTGGATGTCGTTCTGGCGCCAGCGCCATTGCCGCACCCCGGCCTCCAGCGTCTCCTCGACAGGCGGCGCAGCGCCAGTGTCCCGCCAGACCACAGCGCGATCTTCCGGTGCGCGCACACGGAAGTCGGCCTCCACCAGATAGGCGGCCCATTGCAGTTGCTGACGCCGGCTGAACCTTCCGCCCAGCGCCGGATTCGCGCCGATGATGGAAAACGCCGTCTCGACGATGTCGCCGACCCGCACGTCGGGAATGATCATATGGGCGGTCAGCCGCCCGTCATACATGGCCCGTTCCAGGTTCAGCTCACGGCGCAGCAGCTCGAACGCCGCCGGACTGGCGGCCCCCGCCGCTCGCCATTACGCAAGACGCTGGCGGTATGGATCACCAGCCGTTCGTGCGCCGGATCGAAGACGATCTCGAAACTGGCTGTCGGTTGCAGTCCATCGCTGCCGGTGACCTGCTGCACCAGCCGGGTCCGAAACACCTGCACAGGTCCGCTCAAATCGATCAACGTCTCTGACAGAATGTAGCAGACGCCCCGCTCCGTCAGGGCGAAGGCGTCCCGCCCGTTCATGTCGATGTCGCGCGACGCAAACTCCGTCGGCGCGGGCGCGAAACTCAGCTTCGCCTCGCTGGCGCCCTCTCCCTCAAATGCCATCTGTAATCCCCCTGCAGGGAACTATGGCGTGTTTTCCTGCAAAGCAAAACGGCCCCCGGATTTCTCCGGGGGCCGCTCTGTACGCT
>NZ_JABAZW010000030.1:0-12887 GCF_018608325.1 Brevundimonas sp.
GCTGGCGCCTCGGCCCACCGCGCTCGTGGTCATCAAGCCGCGCCGAGCACGGCTCCGGCTCAGACCCCGGCCCCCAAGAAATAAGACGAACGTTTCCCTCTCCGTTCGCCGGAACGCCCGTCAGCCGCAAGGCTGGCGGGCGTTGCAATTTCAGATCGAGCGGAAGGCGCGGGCCAGAGCGCTTGCCATCGGATTGGGGCGGCCGAAGCTATCGAAGGCCAGGGGCTTGTCGCGGCCGTCGTCCTTGTCCCCCTGCCGATACCAGCTGTCGGTGTCGCGCAGGCCCCAGACGGTGAAGGCGAACCTCTGGCGCGGCGCCAGGGCCATGAAGGCGTCGGCCAGTTCAGTGACGCGCGCGGTCTGGGCCGCGATCCGGTTGGCCTGACTGCGCGTATCCAGCCGCTTTTCGGTGCGCAGGCTGCAGTCCAGTTCCGACACATGGATGGGCAGGCCGAACTGGGCGATCTGGCGGTAATATCGGGCGATGGCGCCTTCGGGAATGTCGATCCACAGATGGGACTGCAGCCCCAGCCCCTGCAGCGGACACCCCGCCTTCAGCAGCCGCTCGACCAGACGCAGGAACTGCTCGCCCTTGGCCGGGACGCTTTCCTGATTGTATTCGTTCAGGAACAGGACGGCGTCGGGATCGGCGATCCGGGCCTTGTCGAAGGCGCGCAGCATATAGCCGTCATGGCCGTATCGGCGGCTCCAGTGACAGTCGCGCAAGCCTGATCCGTCATCGAGGATCGGCTCATTGACCACGTCCCAGCTGCGCGCCTTGCCGCGGTACCGGCCCGCCAGAGCGGCGATATAGCCATCGAAGGCGCGGTCGAAGGCGGCGTCATCCAGTCCGGCAAACGCCTGTTCGCCCTGTGCGTACCAGATCAGGGTGTGGCCGTGCATGGCCATGCCGCTGGCCTGTGCGAAGGCGGCGATGCGGTCGGAACGGTCGAAGTTGGGGCGATCCAGACCGTTGGCCAGGATGTACTCCATCTTCATCTCCCACTCCGGCGTCAGCTGGGAGACATTGGTGCGGGCCAGGGTGACCCAGTCGGGATCATCCAGATGCATCGCCTTGACCGCCGTGCCGAACGGGCAGGGGGCGATGGTCTTCAGCGGCGGAACGGTGATGGCGGCAGGCTCGGCCGAGGCGAAGCGGTCGCAGGCGGTCAGGGCCAGAGGGGCGGCGAGGACGGCGCGGCGGGTCGGCATCATGGTTCTCCCTCCCCGCAGGGGAAGAGAGAAAACTGTCGGTCGTCAGACCGCACGTTTCCGCAGGCCCATTTCGTCGAACGCCGCCGTCTCGCGCTTGGCGATGGCCATCAGACGGTTCAGGCGGGCGGCCTCGGCGACGTGCTCGAACTTCTTCAGTTCCTCAAAGGCGCTGGTCAGGGCGTCGCGGGCGCCGGCTTCCTCGGCGTCCAGGGCGGTCAGATCGCCTTCCGCCACGGCCTTGCGTGATTTCCACCCGTGCAGATAGGCGGCCAGCATCATGCTGGCGTGGGCGTCCATGCTGGCGCGGCTGCGCTCGTCCTCGGCCTCGGCGTCCAGCACGGCGATGCGCATTTCGGCGGTGGCGCGGCGGGCGCTGATCTCGGCCAGACGCTTCTGCAGCGTCTCGACCTCATAGTTGGAGATGCGGATCAGGGATTGAGCCCAGGCGGTCATTGCATCGTCACTCGTGGATCATACCTTGGTTCAGGATGTCCTCCAGTCGGGTAAAGGAATCGGAAAGACGGGTCGCGTCCTCCTTGTCTTGACCCAGGAAGGCCTCCAGTGCGGGGTTCAGGGCGATGGCGCGGTCCACGATGGGATCGGCGCCAGTGCGGTAGGCGCCGATCTTGATCAGCTCTTCCATATTGGCATAGGCGGCCAGGGTCTGGCGGGCGCGCTTGTTCAGTTCTCGCTCGGGCGGGGTCTGGCAGCCGGGCATGGTGCGGCTGACGGATTTCAGCACGTCGATGGCGGGGAAGCGGCCGCGCTCGGCGATCTTGCGGTCCATGACGATGTGGCCGTCCAGAATACCGCGCACGGCGTCAGCGATGGGTTCGTCATGGTCGCCGCCGTCCACCAGCACGGTGAACAGGGCGGTGATCGGCGCCGCCGTGGTGCCGTCGGGCCGCACGGGGCCGGGCCCGGCGCGCTCCAGCAGCTTGGGCAGTTCGGTGAAGACGGTGGGGGTATAGCCCTTGGTCGTCGGCGGTTCGCCCGCCGCCAGGCCGATCTCGCGCTGGGCCATAGCAAACCGGGTGACGCTATCCATCAGGCACAGCACCTCCAGATCCTGATCGCGCAGGAACTCGGCGATGGCCATGGTCATATAGGCCGATTGGCGGCGTTTCAGGGCTGGTTCGTCAGAGGTGGCGACCACTACGACAGCACGTTTCAGGCCTTCTTCGCCCAGAGTCTCTTCCACGAACTCGCGCACTTCGCGGCCCCGTTCGCCGATCAGGCCCACGACCACGGCGTCGCAGGTCGCCTCCTTGGCCAGCATGGACAGCAGCACCGACTTGCCCACGCCCGAACCGGCGAAGATGCCCAGACGCTGGCCCCGGCAGGTGGTGGTGAAGACGTCCATCGCCCGCACGCCCAGATCCAGGCGTTCGCCGACCCGTCCGCGCGAATGGGCAGGCGGCGGGGGCGCGCGCAGGGGATAGGGGGCCGGTCCCTGCGGCAATGGCCCCTTGCCGTCGATGGGCTGGCCAAAGGCGTCGATGATCCGGCCCAGCCAGGCGGTGGTGGGGCGCACGCTGGCGGCCTGATCGATGATCTTGATCTCGGCGCCGGGGGCCACGCCCTCGACCGGGCCGAACGGCATCAGCAGGGCCTTGGCGTCGCGGAAGCCCACGACCTCGGCGGGCAGGGGGGCTTGGCCGCGTCGTCCGATCTCGGCCCGTGCGCCGACCGCCAGACGCGAAAGACCGCCGCGTGATTCGATCAGCAGGCCGGATACGCCCGCGACCTTGCCGGTGACGACCAGAGGGTCGATCGCTTCAACGGCGGCGACGAGATTGCGCAAAAATGGACCCCAGAAACAGCGGTTAACAGATGCGGCATCATGGTTAACGAGCGGTGAAGCTGTCTGACGTGCGTGTCGACTGCTGTACGCCTCTGGGTAGTGGTCTACGCAAATATACGTACAAATTACAACCTTCACGAGAAACGCTTTTGAAAGGGTTTGAGCGCAACTTCGGCAGGCCAAAAGTGTCTGATCGGTAGGAGACCGGGATGTTTGCAAGGCGTCGGGTTGCCAGTGAAACAAGCGTTCGTCTGTCCGATCTGGACGCCAAGCTGGCGGCCATCGGTCGCTCACAGGCGGTGATCGAGTTCAATCTGGACGGCACGATCATTGAGGCGAACGACAACTTCCTGAAGGCCATGGGCTATCAGTTGTCCGAGATCGTCGGCACGCATCACCGCCAGTTCATGGACCCGACCGATGCCGCCTCGCCGGAATACGCCGCCTTCTGGCGCAATCTGAATGCAGGGCAGTTTCTGGCGCAGAAGTTCCGGCGTCTGGCCAAGGGCGGGCGCGAGATCTGGCTTCAGGCCTCGTATAATCCGGTGTTCGGTCCCGACGGGCGGCCGATCAAGGTCATCAAACTGGCCGTGGACATCACGGCCGAAGAACAGGCCGCTGCGCGCAGCGAAGCTCAGCGTGTCGAGGCCGAGGCGGCCCAGCACAAGCTGGTCGAGGCGCTGGGCGGGGCCTTGGCCAAGCTGTCGGCGGGCGATCTGACGGCGCGCGTGACGCCCGAGATGAGCGGGTCCCACGCCCTGGTGAAGGACGACTACAACGGCGCCATCGAAAGCCTGCGCCAGACGCTGGATCAGGTTCTGGCTGCGGTCGCTACATTGCGTGGCGGCGCGGAAGAGATTTCAGGCGCCGCCGATGACCTGTCGCGGCGCACTGAGCAGCAGGCGGCCTCACTCGAAGAGACGGCGGCGGCGCTGGACGAGATCACAGCGACTGTCAGCCGAAGCGCAGAAGGCGCCCGCCAGGCTTCCGCCGCCGCCGCTAGCGCGCGGACCGAGGCGGATCGGTCGGGCGAGGTGGTGCGTCAGGCGGTCGCCGCCATGGACGGCATCCGCAAGAGCTCGGGCCAGATCGGCGAAATCATCGGCGTGATTGACGAAATCGCCTTCCAGACCAACCTGCTGGCCCTGAACGCAGGCGTCGAGGCCGCGCGGGCTGGAGACGCGGGGCGCGGCTTTGCTGTCGTCGCTTCGGAAGTGCGGGCGCTGGCCCAGCGTTCGGCGGACGCAGCCAAGGAGATCAAGGCCCTGATCAGCACCTCCACCGCCGATGTGGCGCAAGGGGTGAAGCTGGTGGACGAGGCCGGATCCACCCTGGGCGCCATCGCCCAGAAGGTCGCGGAGATGGACGCCCTGGTCGGCGAGATCGCCTCATCGGCCCAGGAGCAGGCGACCGGGCTGGGGCAGGTCAACACCGCCGTCAACCAGATGGATCAGGTCACCCAGCAGAACGCCGCCATGGTCGAGGAAACGACCGCCGCAGCCGCCAATCTGAAGACCGAGGCCGACCAGTTGGCGGCGCTGGTCGAACGGTTCGACACCGGCTCGCGCGGGGCGGCCAATCCGCCGGTTCGTGTGTCCCCTGGCCCGTGAACGCGCCCGCATCCGCGCCTTCGCCGGCGGCGGGTCGGCGGCGGCGGTCGCTACTGACGGATGGGAGGAGTTCTGACCTGAGGCATCCGCTCATCCGGGCGAAAGCCGGGATCCAGTTCCGTCGCCTCGGCGCGGATCGAAAACCACGGCGGCAGTCCCCCCACGTCGTGCGTGCGAAAGCACAGGGTCCCGGCTTTCTCCCGGGTGAGCGGATCAGGTTACAGGCGTGTTCTCGGTCACCGGCGGCGACTGGCGTGTCGTGACGATGGCGCCGACCGAGGCGACGACGATGGCGGCGATGGCCAGCCATTGCTGGCCTGTCAGATGTTCATGCAGGAAGATCAGGCCCGCCACGGCCCCGACCGCCGGTTCGGCGCTGAGGACCACGCCGAAGGTGCGCTTGGGGATCGAGCGCATGGCGAACATCTCGAACGTATAGGGCATGGCGCTGGAGAACAGGGCCACCGCCGCGCCGGCCAGCAGAATGGCCGGGTTCAGCAGGGCGGCGCCCGCGTGGGCCACCCCGAACGGCACGATCACAATGGCCGCCACGCTCATGCCCAGGGCGACCGATTGACCGGGGTGGATGTGGCTGAGCCGCTTGCCGAACACGATATACAGCGCCCAGCACAGGCCCGCGAAGGCGGCCAGGCCCACGCCGACGGGATCCAGTGATCCGACGCCCTGTTTCAGCGGCAGCAGCAGGCCCAGGCCCAGAACTGCAAAGCCGATGCAGACGAAATGGATGGGCTTGCGCGAGTGGAACAGGGCCAGGCTGAGCGGCCCCATGAACTCAATGGCGATGGCCAGACCCAGCGGAATCGTGCGCAGGGACATGTAGAAGCTGAGGTTCATCGCGCCCAGCGCCACGCCGTACAGCAGCACCCCCATCAGGTCCTGACGTGTCAGGCGGAACCGCCACGGCCGGAACACCGCGATCAGCAGAATGGCCGACAGCCCCACGCGATAGGCCGAGGTGCCCTGCGCCCCGATCACCGGAAACAGGGTCTTGGCGAAGGATGTGCCGCACGCCAGCGTCACCATGCCCGCGAACAGCGCAAGATAGGGCATCAGCTGCAGCGCGATGGGGGAGTTCAGGTGCTGTTTCAGGGGCAGGGAGGTCATGACGGCTAGGTAGCCGAAATCCGCTTGCGCTTCCCGGCGAATTCCGGCCTCAATGCGCCTGAAATCGTCACGAAAGGCCATTCCATGACGAATTTCGTCACCCTGGACGATTTTGACTACAAGCTTCTGGCGCGCGTGCGCCTGAACAATCTGGAACCCGCGCGGATCACCGCCGAGGCGGTGGGCCTGTCGGAATCCGCCGTCCTGCGTCGCCTGCGCCGTCTTCGGGCCGAGGGGGTCATTGCGGGGGATGTGGCGGTGATCGACCCCGCGCGTGTCGAACCGCGCATCGTGCTGCATGTCCTGGTCGAGATGAACACCCAGGACCGCAAGGTGGTCGACGCCTTCCAGCGCGCGATGAAGGCCAGCCCGGAGGTTCAGGGCTGCTGGGACGTGACGGGAGAGACCGACTATCTGGTCACCGTCGCCGTGCGCTCGATGCAGGAATACGAGGCCTTCGGCATTCGCGAAATGATCCCCGACAAGGGGGTGCGCGCCTACAAGAGCATGATCGTGATCCGCGAGGTCGTCGGCTTCGATCCCGCCCGCGCGGTCCTGGCGCGTTAGAGCCTGATTGTTTCGGACGGAGCCGCTGCGCGGTTCCATCTCAACCGATTGCCCTTAGGCGGCGGGCGCCTCGATCACGATCATGGCGCCGGAGCCGGTCGCGCGGTTTTCGATCACGCCGCCGATCTGTTTCACCAGACTGTCGATCACGCGCATGCCCAGGCTGCGGTCGCTGCGGGCGGCGGTCAGGTCGAAGCCCTTTCCGGCGTCAGCGACCGTGACGGTCAGGCGGCCGTGGGCGATGCGGCCGGTGACGGCGACGACGCCCCCCTGCGGCCCATAGGCGTATTTGATGGCGTTGATGACCAGCTCATTGACGACCAGACCCAGCGGTATGGCGATGTCGGCGGTCAGGGGCACATCATCGGCGTCGCAGGTGACGATATGGTGCTGGCTGCCCGTATCGATGGCCTCGCACAGCTTGGTCAGGAAGTCGCACAGGATGACGCTCTGCACGTCCGATCCGCGCCACAGCTGATCGTGGACCTGGCTGATGGCCTGGATGCGTGACCCGGCGTCGCCCAGGGCGGCGCGGACATCGTCGGACGCTGCGCCGCGCGCCTGCATGGCCAGCAGGCTGGAGACCAGGCTGAGGCTGTTTTTCACCCGGTGGCTGACCTCGCGCGTCAGCAGGGCCTGATGTTCGATGGCGGCCAGCAGCCGTTCTTCGGTCTGCTGACGGGCGATGGCGGCGCCGACGACGGCGGCGAAGGCGTCCAGAAACAGGGCGTCGCTGGCGTCAAACTGGCCTTCGTCGGGGCTGTCGACCTCCAGTACGCCCCATGGCGCGCCGTCGATCTCGGGTCGGATCAGGACATTGATGGCCCGGCGCACGCCGTGGTCGGCCAGCAGTTTGGGCGTGCGGAACCGATCCTCGATCTCCAGATGATTGGAGATCAGCGGCTTGCCTGTCTGGAAGGCGAAACCGGCGGGGGAGTCCAGATCAAGCTCCAGCGTTGCACGCCCCTCGACCTCGCCGCTCCAGCCCACTCCGGCGATCAGGACCAGACGGTCGCGGGTGTCGTTGTGGATCAGCACCTTGGACAGCGGCGTCTCTAGCCCATCGGCGCAGATCTCGCAGGCGGCGTCCAGTAGAGCCTGGCTGTCGCGTTCGCGCAGGGCCAGTTCGCCAAAGCGGGCCAGAAGCGATTGCTGTTTCAGGCGGTACTTCAGCTCGTCAGCGGTGGAGCGGACCTCCAGCACCGGCGCCGCCTCGACGCGTGGCGGCTGTAGGTCGTCCATCTGGACCTGGGTGTCGCCGGATGCAGGGGCGCGCATCTGTTCAACCAGATCGGCGATCTCGGGCGTCATGCCGGTGGCGGCGAGGGTGTCGGGATCGGACAAGGGGCTGGAAACTCGGTGTTCGGTGGGCTCGATTATAGATTACATAGTCGCTCTGATAGGATTGCGCAGAAATCATCGCAGGCGGCCTCTTGCACGTTGCGGCAAGGCCTTATCTGTTGTGCGCTCAAGATTGACGGAGAACTCCCCATGTCCGACTTCAGCTACGATGCGTCCCGCCACCTGAAGAAGGGGCGGGGCAAGGTCTATGACTCGATCATCGACACCATCGGCGACACCCCCATCGTGCGCCTGCCCAAGCTGTCGGCGGAATATGGGGCCAAGGCCACGGTGCTGGCCAAGCTGGAGTTCTTCAACCCTATCGCCTCGGTCAAGGACCGGATCGGCGTGGCCATGATCGACGCGCTGGAACAGGCGGGCAAGATCAACAAGGACACGCTGCTGGTCGAACCGACCAGCGGCAACACCGGCATCGCCCTGGCCTTCGTCGCCGCCGCCAAGGGGCTGAAGCTGATTCTGGTCATGCCGGAAAGCATGTCGATCGAGCGCCGCAAGATGCTGGCCCTGCTGGGCGCCCAGCTTGAGCTGACCCCGGCGGAAAAGGGCATGAAGGGCGCCATCGCCCGCGCGCAGGAACTGCTGGAGACGACGCCGAACTCGGTCAGCCCGTCGCAGTTCGAGAACCTGGCCAACCCCGCCATCCACCGCGTCACCACGGCCGAAGAGATCTGGAACGACACCGACGGCGCCGTGGACATCGTGGTGGCGGGTGTCGGCACGGGCGGCACCATCTCGGGCGTCGGTCAGGCGCTGAAGGCCCGCAAGCCCTCGGTGCAACTGATCGCGGTCGAACCTGAGGCCTCTCCGGTCCTGTCGGGCGGCGCGCCCGGCCCGCACAAGATACAGGGCATCGGCGCGGGCTTTGTGCCGGCCATCTATGACGCCTCGGTCGTGGACGGGGTGGAGCAGGTCTCCAACGACGACAGTTTCGACATGGCGCGCAAGGTCGCCCGCACCGAGGGCGTGCCGGTCGGCATCAGCTCCGGCGCCGCCCTGACCGCCGCCTTCCGCATCGCCGCGCGCGAAGAGAATGCGGGCAAGACCATCGTGGTCATCATCCCGTCCTTCGCCGAACGTTACCTGTCGACCGCCCTTTTCGAGGGACTCTGACCGGAGCCTTTTTCCTGTCCGCGTGTTCGATCAGGACGCGCGGACGGTGACGCCTGGCGACGCCTGACGTGCGACGGATCAACAACGTCGGAACGCCCCATGTCAGTTGTCGCCCTTCGTCTGATCGCCCTCGCGGGGGCTTCGGCCCTGGCGCTTGGCGCCTGTTCCCCTAAAGACAAGGCCGCTGCGCCGTCCTCGCCTGAAGAACAGGCTGCGGCCGCGGCCAATACCCCCGTCACAGCCCAGCCGCGCCAGACCCGCAACGTGCCGGTCGATGTTCAGGGCGTGACCGAGGTCGGCGCCACCGTTCGGGTCAAGAATGTCGATCTGGCCGAAGACGCCACCATCGTCGACGTCAGCATCTCCTTCTCCGGCAATGCGACCAACAACGTCGAGATGGCCTCGACCGAAACCTATATCGAACTGCCCAATGGCCAGAAGCTGCGGTTGAAGCCGCCTGAGGGCAATCCGAACATGAATATCGTCAAGGGCGACACCATGAACGGGCGGCTGGTCTTCATGGGCGCGGTGCCGCGTGATGTTCAGCAGATCTCGCTGGTCTTCAATGAAGGTTCGACGTCCGACAGCATCATCGGCCCCTTCCTGCGTATCGGCATTCCCCTGACGGCCCAGGCAGCGGGAGCGACCAGATGACCAGCCGCCGGTTTCCGGTGGCGGCGCTGGCCTTGCTGGCGGCGGGCCTGGGCGGCACGGCGGCGTCTGCTCTGACGGTGCGGGTCATGTCCGGCAGCGCCATCGGCATGGTCTCTACCTTTGAGAAAGACCCGAACACGCCGCGCACCACCTTCGAAAAGGCGAGCCTGGACAGCAGCCTGCAAAGCGTGTTCGTCGCCTCCGAAGTCGCCCCCGAACGGATCGAGACGACCCGCAGTCTGTTGACGGAGCTTAAGGCCCGGCGGACCGATGGCGTGATCGTCATTGATCTGCCCGCCGACGTCCTGTTCGACTTTGACAAGGCGACGATCAGGTCTGACGCAGAACCTGCCCTGACACGGGCGGCGGAACTGCTGAAAAGCTATCCCGGCGCCCAGGTGAGCATAGGCGGTCATACGGACTCCAAGGGGGACGACGCCTATAATCAGGCCCTGTCAGTGCGGCGGGCGCAGTCCGTGGCGGACAGATTGCAGGGCGCAGGGCGCCGCTTCGGCGTCGAAGGCTTCGGCGAGGGTCGTCCGGTCGCGCCCAATGCGCATTCGGATGGAAGCGACGATCCTGAAGGCCGCCAGAAGAACCGCCGGGTCGAAATCCGCATCACGCCAAATCCTGGAAAGGCAGGTTGAGCATGGCTTTGATTCCTTGTCCGGCCTGTGCGCATCAGGTTTCGGCGGCGGCGCCGACCTGCCTCAACTGCGGCCATCCGATCGCCCGCGCGCCGAGCGCCGGTGGAAGTTTCAAGGAGGCCCTGACCCGGCCCGAAGCGGTGAAAAGCGGGTTCACGGTCTTGGGTGTCTTTGTCGCCGCGCCGTGGATAGCGCGGATTCTGGCGCTGTTGCTGTTCGTCATCCTGGCCATTGTGGTTGTGATCTACAAAAGTTGAACGGCTCACGCCCGGTTAACCGCTGATGTCTAGATTAGGGGCATGAGCGAAGTCTCGGCCCTGATCATGGATGGCGATGCGCCGCAAACGCCGGTGAAGGCGCGCAATGCGTTGATGAAGCGTCTTGCCGACGTCGTGTCCCTGCCGGCCAGCCGTGTGAACGCCTTTGAGCGGGCGGTGACGGGTGATCTGCTGGTCGACATGCTGCGTCTGGCCTTGCCGGAGGAGCGTCGGCGGGTTGCGGCCCGACTGGCGCCCCTGACCGAACTGCCGAACAGCGTGGCGCGCCTGTTGTTGCGTGACGAGCCGGATATCGCGCGGTTGCTGATCGAACAGTGCGCCTCTCTGACCGATGCCGACCTGGTGGCCTGTGCGCGGGATGCGGGGCCTGAGCACCGGATCATGATCGCCGGACGCCGGGGCCTGTCCGAGATCGTGACGGAAACCCTGTTGTCCTTCGAGGAGTTGGCGACCACGGAGCGGTTGCTGAAGAACGAGACGGCGCGTTTCTCGCAGGCGGGGCTTGAGGAAGCGGTGAAGTTGAGCCGTCTTCTGCCGGTGCTGTGCGCGCCGTTGCTGAAACGGTCCGAGATGAGGCCGTCCAGCGCCTATGTCATGTACTGGTGGTGCGGCCCGGAAAACCGGCGCACGATTCTGCAGCGTTTCGCCGTGTCGCGTGAAGTGATGCAGGAGGTCGTCGAAGACGTCTTCGCCATGGCGGCGAAAGAGGGTTGGTCTGACCCTGTCTCACGCAAGGCCCTGCAATTCATTGAGCGCCGTCAACGCAACCGCGCGGCGATAGAGAAGAGCCCGTTCGCAAATCTGGAAGAGGCCATCGCTGTTGCTGCACGCGACGGTCTGACGCGAGAAACAGCATCTGAGATCGCCTATCTGTCCGGAGTAAAGCCTTTGACGGGGGCCAAGATCCTGGGTGACTCCGGTGGAGAATCCCTGGCGATTCTTTGCAAGGCGACAGGCCTGTCGCGCGCTGATCTGCTCAATCTGTGGCGCTCCATGCGTCGTCCCGAGACAACGGCCGACGGTCAGGTTGATCCTGATTGGGAGCGTGTGCAGATCACCTATGAAATGCTGGCGGTCGACCGTGCGCAGACTGTGTTGCGGTACTGGAACTGGTCGTTGTCATCTGCCCTGACGCCTGAATTGTTACGCGCCATACGCGAAGGCGATGAAGGCATGGTGGATGAGTACTCTGCCCCAGAACGTGCGGCGATGATGGTTTTGTCGCAAGACTTTCGTCGTTGATCCTATACCGCTGCTGATTGTCACTATTCCGGTCATGCAACCTTGACGACTGTTGTGTGCCAGTGATTGCTTTTAAGTTCAAACATCCCTATGCACATTAAAGGTGGAGGGCGGCTGGCTTATCCAGTCGAAGTCATTGAACCATGGACCAGACGATCATTATGGAAGAAAAGCCCGAACTGTTGGAGATGACGGCTGACATCGTGTCGGCTTACGTCGGAAACAACACTGTATCCGCAGACGTCCTGCCGTCCCTGATCGCCAGCATTCACGCGGCGCTGTCCGGTGTCTCCGTCGCCCCCGTCGAGCCTGAGCCCGAGCCCAAGGAGCCGGCGGTTCCGGTTCGTAAGTCGATCAACGCCGACTTCCTGATCTGCCTGGAAGACGGCCGCAAGTTCAAGTCGCTGAAGCGCCACCTGCGCACCAAGTACGACATGAGCCCCGAAGAATACCGCGCCAAGTGGAACCTGCCCAAGGACTATCCGATGGTTGCTCCGAACTACGCCAAGGCGCGTTCGGAACTGGCCAAGCAGATGGGTCTGGGCCAGGGCGGCCGTAAGCCGGCCCGCGTCACCCGCGCCAAGAAGTAAGCCGGGAGCATTCCCGAACAGAAACGCCCGCTTCCGAAAGGAGGCGGGCGTTTTGCTGTGCGCTGATCTGTTTCGCGCCTGAGGTCAGGCCGCCTGGGCCGTGCGTCGCATGCGCCAGAAGCGCAGGGTGCGCAGGGCCGTGTCGCGGGTCAGTTCTGCGTACATGCCGCCATAGGCCGCAGCCCGGCCAATGGCATTGTCTTCAGCGCCGAGGATGACCACGGCGTAGGTCAGGAAGATCGCGCGATCCAGATCCGCCGCCCTGCAGATCACCGCCAGGGCGTCCAGTTCGTGACGGTCCGCCACGCTCTTGGCGGTGAGGAAGTCGATATCGGCCAGTTCGGACAGGGCGATCAGGAAGGCGGTCGCACCCTTGGTCCGCATCAGGCGCGCCAGCACCGTGGGGGTCAGGGGACCCTCGGCGCGCAGTTGTGTCACATGGGCCAGGCTTTCAGCGTAGTCGCCCGGCAGGTCGCCTTGATCGACAGCAACCTGGGTGCGTCCGGCGGCCAGAGCGGCCTCCAGCAGCGCCGGGTCAAGCCGTGCGTTCTGCTCCAGAATCTGCTGGCGCAGCCGGGCCTCGACGACGAAATACATCTCGTTGACCAGATCAACGGGCAGGCAGGCGCCCTCGACCGTGGCGGCGTGAAGTTCGGGGTTGGCCTTGGCGCGCTCCACAGCGG
>NZ_JABAZW010000030.1:12897-13788 GCF_018608325.1 Brevundimonas sp.
CAGGCTTTGTCGGCCGTTATGTTGTGCGGGCTCTTGCGCAGCAGGGCGCCCAGGGTCTCGTCATCGCCATGGGCGACGATGGCGTCCGAGACGGCTTCAGAGACGCTGGCGCGGCCTGAAACGGCGCGCATATGGTCCTGGCCCCGCTGGCGCACAATGCTCACCAGATCGTCGTCCGACAGCACGGGCGAGCCGCGCAGGACAGGCGTAGCGACCTCTGCCTCGTCATTGGCGAGACGACTGATCAGGTTGCGGGGGGCATGCAGCATATTGGCGAAACGGGCCGACAGTTCGGCGCGCACCGCCGTCTCCATCTGCTCGGACAGGCGCGCCAGCAGGGCGCCGTAGAGGCCGCTCTCGCTGGGCGGAAGCGGCGCTTCACCGAAGAAATGGTCGGTCAGGGCACGCAGCAACTGACGCCGCCGGGTGCTGGACGCTTCATCGGCCAGGGCGATCAACTGCGGCAGGCGCGAGTCTGTCAGGGCGTCCGTCTCCACCAAGGCGGGCTCCGTCATGGGGTCTCGTCGGACTGCGATTGGGGCATGGCGCGGATGCGGCCGTTGGCGTCACGGATCAACTGCGGCGGGGCGTCGGGTTCGGCCATGTCCTTGGATGCCGGAATCTGGGTCAGTTCGACGGGCAGGGCGTTCAGATAGGACTGCTGCGGCGCGGCGATGGCGTCGGGATGACGGCCTGCCTGACGGTGCACCGAATAGTAGCGGGCCTGCTGGCTGTAGGGACCGGCCTGGGCGACCTGCTGGACCTCGGCGGGCTGAGGCGCGTCTGGGGCGGTGGCGGGGGCGGGCGCCTGATCGTTCGGGCGGCGCTGCAGGCTGAAGATGGCGGCGTCGCGGCGCGGCGCCATCGGATCGACGACGTCGGCGGCGGGCG
>NZ_JABAZW010000105.1 GCF_018608325.1 Brevundimonas sp.
CAACAGGGACAGCACATCCGACGCGCCCTGTTTGTTCAGGGTCATGCGCAGGTCGCCGTCGCCGCCCGCCTCAGCTTCCAGCGCGGTGAACAGCATCTTGCCTGCCTTGACCGCGACAGGATTGCCCGCGTCCGCAGTTGTGCCGACGCCCAGACGCGTCAGGTTCTGCACTTCGCCCAGCCGGCCGCCCAGCGGACGCCACTCACCCACCTCACGCACCAGGACCGACTGGGTGTCCAGCACCACCGCGATCAAGCCGACGGGCGCAGGAACTTCAGTCCAGCCCCCGACCTCGAACCGCATCAGCGCACCCGCCGCACGCCCGGCCCACGCTGCGCCTGTCGCGCCCGCAGGCAGGATGTAAAGCGCCCCATCCGCCACGCTGGATGGCTGGGCCGCAGTCGTCCGGCTGACCACCGCCGTCGCCGTCAGGGCGTCCAGGCGCGTCAGGGCCTCATTCAGGGTCACATGTTTCTGCATCTGCCCCGCCGCCAGATAAGGCAGGGCCAGACGCGCGCTGAAGTCGTCGCTCATTGGCTGATCTCCGTTGTCGTTGGAGATCAGTCTGTGCGCAGGCCGAGGTCAGGCGCGCAGATTGGCCGACATGCCGACCAGCCTATTGTTTTCCATAGAGATCGTTCGACCAGATGTGCGCGCAGCCCCATGCCTGCACACCCATTTCAGTCGTGCAGATAGACGATCCGGCGCAGCTTCTTGTCTGCCTGAACCGTCTCCAGATGCTTGTCATGATCGCCGCTGGCCTTGGCGTTGGCCTCTGAGTCCTCGACCCAGTGGGTGGACTCGATGTGCTTCTGCGGCGCCCCCGCCGCCAGCAGTTGACCGGGAAAGAAGGTGTCCACCACGTCGCCTGCAATCGGCACGGTTCCCGTCGCGGCGTCCACCGCCATATAGGCGGCCATCCGCGCCAGGGTCGCGGGCGTCGCCTTGGCGCGTAAGCCCTGCCACATCAGCCAGCCGCCCGTTCCGACCGTATAGACGGTTCCGACGATAGGGACCCAGGTCAACAGACCGTCCATCCCCACGCCGAACGGCCCAAAACCGATCACACGGTCCGACAACTTCTTGATCCCCTCGACATTGGACCAGATGTTCTCGATATCGCTGATCGTGCGCTTGGCCATGTCGCGTCCCTAACGCCGCATTCGGATCAGCGTTCACAACGAAAGGCAATCCTTGATGTCCTTGCTGAAACTGGCGGCCAATCTGGCTGCGAGTGCGATCCTTGTGGGCCTGTCTGGGTTCGGCGTCGCCGCCCTGTCCGGCATCGGCCATCGCTGGGTGGACATCCTGGCCCAGTTCACCGCCCCGGCTCTGGTCGTGGCGGTCGTCGGCGCCCTGATCTGCCTGATTCTACGCCTGTGGCCTGCCGCCGCTGTCGGGGTTCTGGCGTCGCTGGTGCTGCTGGTCGCCGTCTGGCCGCAACTGACGCCGACCAAGGGAACGCCCCAGCCCGGCCAGCCCGTGATCCGGCTCTATTCCGCAAATCTGTGGGTCGAGAACACCAATGTTCAGGCCATGCGCCGCTCCATCGTCGCGGCTGATCCTGACATCATCGTGCTGGTCGAGTTCGGCGCGGCGCCCTCCGCCCATGTTGAGGAACTGCTGGCCGGTTACCCGCACCGCGCCATCAACGGCCGTCTGGACCCAACCACCGGTTCATCCCGCTCCGTCATCGCCTCACGTTTTCCGATCACACAGAAGCTGCCGTCACGACATGACGGGCTTCAGGCCGTCGGCGCCGAGATCGAGACCCCGCTGGGCCCGCTCAATGTCTTCGGCGTCCACCTGACCCGGCCCTGGCCCTATCAGTATCAGTGGGGCCAGATCACGCAGGTCATGGCCCTGACCGAACGCCGTCTGGCCGCGCCCGAGCATCCCGTCATCGTCGCAGGCGATTTCAACAGCGTCTCCAGCGCCCGTATCGGCAAACAGATTCAGGCGGACATGGGCCTGATCCCCGCTCCCGGCTGGCCCGGCACCTGGCCCAGCCAGGCCCCCGCCTTCATCGACATCAACATCGACCAGGTCTACCGCTCGCCGGATCTGGCCCTGCTCAGCCGCCGCATCGGCCAGCCGACAGGATCGGACCACCGCCCGGTCATCACCGAGTTCACCCGCGCGGCGCGATAGGCAGCCTCAATCCGCGATCAGTTCCCGCAGCCGGTCTTCGTGGCCGTCTGTGGGGAAGTCGTCGGCGATCCAGCCCGCCTCGAACGCCTTGAGGATACGACCCGTCTCCGGCCCCGGCTTGACGCCCAGCTTGGCCAGTTCACGTCCGCCGACCGGCACTTTCGGCGCAACCCAGACCTCCGCCAGTTGACGCAAAGTCTCGCCGTCACCGCCCGTCGCCGCCTCGGCCAGCCGCAGACGATCCTGAAAGGCGGGCCGCCCCAGCCGATAGATGGCCGCCCGCGCAGCCACCTCTCCCATGTCAGGTGAAACCTGCGCTCCGTCCGCGACAATGGCAGACAGTCGGTCACGCACCGCGTTCGACAGGCGCAGAGCCCCCGCAATCCGCACCACCTGCGCCTCATCCTTAGGCAGCAGGGCCGACAGACGCAGAACCGGATCAGCGCTCAGCCCGCACAGGGCTTCGAACAGCGCCAGCGGCTGCACCTCCGGCAACACCTGCGCCAGAACCCCGCTGTCCTGCATCGCCCGCACCGACGGGCGCGGATCAGGCGCGGCCAGAAGTTTCAGCAGTTCCTTGGACACCCGCTCGGCGGACAGCCTGTCCATGCCGCCCTTCAACGCGCCACAGGCCGCTAGACCCACCGCGTCCGGCGCCTCCCGCCCGTACCAGGCGTAAAACCGGAAAAACCGCAGGATCCGCAGATAGTCTTCACGAATGCGCGTCTCCGCCTCGCCGACGAAGACGATCCGGCCAGCCGCTGCATCCTCCAGCCCGCCGCCGGTCGGATCGAACACCGTCCCTGCGGCGTCGGCGTACAGGGCGTTCAGGCGGAAGTCCCGCCGCGCCGCGTCCTCGGCCCAGTCCTCAGTGAAGGCCACCACCGCGCGCCGTCCATCCGTCTCCACATCCCGGCGCAGGGTCGTGATCTCATAGGGTTCGCGCTCGGACACGCCGGTCACCGTGCCGTGCTCAACCCCGGTCGGCACGGCCTTCAGCCCCGCCGCCTTCAAGGCCGCAATCGTCTGTTCGGGCCGCAACCGCGTGGCGATGTCGATATCGTCGACACCCTGCCCCATCAGGCTGTTTCGGACACAGCCGCCGACAAAGCGCGCGCACCCCGGCCCGCCCGCCGCCTCCAGCGCGGCCATGACGGCTCTGGTCGCCGAGGCCGTCAGCCACGGCTGGTCCGCCATCGACACCGTCACGCCGCGTCCTCGTCCGCTGCTGCGTCCGGTTCAGCCTCGTCGCCATACAGGCGCGCATGCAGGCCTTTCAGGATGCTGGCGGTCACACCCCAGATGTAGCGCTCGCCCCACGGCATGGCCCAGAACCAGCGCCTGAGCCCCGCATCCATGTCGTAGAAGTCCCGACGGTGATTGGCCGCGTCCATCAGGAAGCTCCACGGCGTCTCGAACACCTCGGCCACCTCATCCGGCGACGGGGTCACCACCGGCGGTTCGCGCAGCCAGCCGATCACTGGCGTCACCAGAAACCCGGTGCCCGTCTCATAGGTGTCGGACAGGCCCAGCACCTCGACCGCATCGCGTTTCAGGGCGACCTCTTCGTCGGCTTCGCGCAGGGCGGCGTGAACCGCGTTCTCGCCGGGATCCAGGCGACCGCCGGGAAAGGCGATCTGTCCGGTATGGCTGGCCAAGGTGTCGGACCGCCGCGTCAACAGCACCGTCGCCCCTTCCGGGCGCGCCACGATCGGCACCAGAACCGCCGCGGGCCGCAGCGTCTTCATCGAGCGTTCGACCATCGGGTTCAGGTCGAAATCCGACCGGACCACCTTGGCGTCCGGCCGCCATGTCTCGACCGGGGCCAACCGATCCAGCAGCCGCTCTCTCAGGGTGTTCAAACTCACGCCACAGCCCCCAGATCAAACGCCTGACCGCCCGACCGCACCGCCAGCCGTCCATCGACCTCATCGGCCGTCTCGACCAGATCATAGAAGACTGACCGCACGATCCGCGCCCACAGGCCGCGCCGCACATGAACCCTCGGCGCCGGTTCACCGCTCACCGCATCGGTTTCGACCACAATGGGGTCATCCACACCCGCCCGCACCTGATCGCCCACATCCGTGGTGAAGACCAGATCATCGCCGTCCCGCTGCATCGCCACGGCCCGGAACGGCAGGTCCTCGACCCGGATCTTCATCTTCTCGACTGGCGTGACCAGATGATAGCCGTCGGGGTCTTTCCTCAGCACGGTCGAGAACAGCCGCACCAGCGCCTCACGCCCGATAGGCGAGCCTTCGTGCATCCACACCCCGTCCGCGCGGATCAGGATGTCGATGTCGCCGCAATGCTCCGGGTTCCACAGATGGACGGGCGGCAGGCCGCGTCCCGGCGCCTGTTTCGCTGCGTCCGCAACGGCCTCCAATCCGCTTTTCTCAGTCATGCCCTATGACTTAGGCGCGCCGGAGCGTTTCGTCACCGCCGCTCGCGCCGATCAGATGGGAAACCGATACCCATACCGCTCCAGCGTCGCCTTGTGCTCGATCCAGGCGAAGCGGTTGTCCAGCACCCAGTCGCCGTCGATGACCAGCACGGCATGGGGCGCGCCTTTTTCATTGGTGACCCGAAGCACCGCCATCCGCTCACCCGGAAACCCCGCCTGAAACAGGCGCGCCAGCTTGGTGAAGGCATAGTCGTCACAGTCGCCGCGTTTCGATGACGGCTCGATCGCAATCACATCGCGACCATACTGCTCATCATCCGACTGGAAGCTGATTTCACGATTCACGGCCTGATTGACGCGCTCTATCAGGCGCTGTTCAGAACCGGTCGCCGCCAGCACGCTGCAGACAAGGACCATCCAGATCGCGATCGAAAACACGAACGCTCCCAGGATCCCTGCAACCCGCCGCCGCAACATCACGACCTCCATTCAGGGGATGCATCGTGCGGTGGCGCTTCGGTGACGGGTATCATCCATCCGGGTTAGGGATGACGGTTAATCTGGGGGAGACTGGCCTCAGAGGGCGATGGAGACGGCGCCCTGCACGGTCTCGACCTGAACGCCCAGCCACAGCAGGCGGCGCCGATCAACCGGTCCCGACAGAACGGCATCCGGCGCGGGCGCAAAGCCGAACCGTCCGAAATACGGAGGATCTCCGACCAGCAGAATGCCGCCGATGCCCGCCGTCCGGGCATAGTCCACACAGGCCTGCACCAACTCAGCACCCAGGCCGTCGCTGCGGCTGGCGGCGTCCACCGCAATCGGCCCCAGGAACAGCGCGTGGGTGTCCCCCACCATCACCGGCCACAGACGCACCGATCCGATGATCCGCCCGTTCTGACGAATGACGAAACCCGCCGCCGGGCACGAACCTTCGCGCAGGCGTTCCGCCGTCTTGGCGAAGCGGCCCGGCCCAAAGGCGGCCATGACCAGCGCCTCCACGCCTTCGGCGTCAGCCGGGATCTCGGCTTCGATGCGGCTGTGGGCCGCCGACAGGGCAAGGGCGTGCGACATCTGCGCTCCGGTATGGGCGCGCGCACCTAGGACCAAAGCTGCGCCAAATCAAGGCGCGTCGGCGATCAGCCCAGCTTGGAGAAGTCCGGCGCCCGCTTCTGGGTGAAGGCGGTGAAGGCCTCCATCGCCTCGGGGCTCTTCATCTGCGAGCCAAAGGCCTCACCCTCGCGTTGCATCAGGACCCACAGGGCCTCGGCGTCGCGCATCAGGCGTTTCGTCTTGCGGATCGAGTTCGGGGCACGGGCCGCGACCTTTGCCGCCAGCTCCGCCGCCGTCGCATCGACGTCGCCAGCCGGAACCGCGCGGTTCGCCAGTCCCCACGCCAGCGCCGTCTTGCCGTCGATGACCTCGCCCAGGGCGAACAACTCAAACGCGCGCTGATGACCGATGGCGGCCGGCAGAAGCAGGCTGGACGCCGCTTCGGGCGCCAGGGCCAGATTGACAAACGGGACCGACAGCAGCGCGTCGTCCGCCACCACCACCAGATCGCAATGCAGCAGCATGGTCAGGCCGATGCCGACGGCCCGCCCCTTCACCGCCGCCACCAGCGGCTTGTCCAGATCAGCCAGCGACTTCAGGTACCGGAACACCGACATGTCGAACGGCTTTTCGGTCTGTGAACCGATGGCGATGAAGTCGCCGATGTCATTGCCCGCCGAGAAGCTGTCGCCTTCGGCGCGCAGCAGCACCGCGCGGATGGCGTCATCGGCCTTGGCCCGCTCCATCGCATCCGACAGGGCGGCGTACATCGCCTGGGTGATGGCGTTCTTCTTGTCGGCCCGGTTCAGGGTGACGCTCAGCACGCCGTCCGACAGTTCAGTGCGGATATGTTCGCTCATGTCGTTTCCTCGTTCTTATCCGTCGCCGACCACCAGTCGACGCCGTTTTCATCGCGTGTTCGCCGCGCGCGGCCCCGCCGTTCCAGATAGTTCAGGTGCGCCTGAGCCTCACCCGTGGCCATGCCCAGCACAGCATCCCCGATGGAGCGACCAAACACCGCCGGGAAGGCGTCAACGACCCTAGCCGGTTTCCCCAAGGTCCGATCAAGCCGTTTCAGCGCCGTCTCGTGCCCGCGTTTCAGAGCATCCAGACGCGGACGAACGCCGTAAAAGGGCTCGCCATGCGCAGGCAGGATAAAGGCGCCTTCCGGCAGCAGGGCCTGAAGTTTTTCGATCGAGTCCATCCAGTCGCCCAGAGGATCAGCCGCAGCCTCGGTCGGCCAGACCGACACATTGGACGAGATGCGCGGCAAAATCTGATCACCGGCGATGAAAACATCATCCGACTTGCGCCACAGACAGACATGCTCAGGGCTGTGACCGGATCCGATGACGACAGTCCATTCATCGCCGCCGATGCCCAGAACATCCCCTTCGCTCAGTCTTTGATAGCCGCGCGGGATCGGCGAAACGCCCTTGGCGAAACCGCCATACTCCGCCCGCCACTTGGCGATCTGCGCTTCGTTCCATCCGGCGGCGCGATAGAAGACTTCACCCTCGGCAGGCGCATCTCCCCCTTCTTCCGCCGCCAGCATGCGTCCGGTCAGATACTCGATCTGCGACATAAGCAGCGGCGCGCCCGTTTGCTCGCACAACCAGCCCGCCAGGCCGATGTGGTCCGGGTGCATATGTGTGCAGATGACGCGCGTCACAGGCCGTCCGCCCAACGGCCCCGACAGCGCCTCAGACCACGCCTTGATCGAAACTCCGGTCTTCAGCCCGGTGTCGACAATCACCCAGCCCTCGCCATCCGCCACGGCATAGACGTTGACATGATCCAACTGGAACGGCAGCGGCAGCCGCATCCACAGCACGCCAGACGCAACCTCGGTCACCGCCCCGGGGACTGGAACCTCCAACACCGGATAGTTCGGGCCGCGTCGTTCACCAGCCGTTTCGTGTTTTTGGGCGCCGTCGGGCAAGTCCGTCTCCAATCGCAACTAACGAACTCTATGCCGGATGTCGTGGCTACGTCCACCCACGCCTTGACCCCGACCTAATAGGTCGGCACACGAAACTTTCGAAGACACAGCCCCCAAGGTGTTTCCTATGAAATTACGCATCGCAGCCGTGCTGCTGGCGCTGGCTTTCAGCGCCGCGTCCGTTGCTCCCGTCGCCGCACAGACTCAACCTGACGGAACTCACGAAGCCACGCGCCCCGCCAACAGCGGCCGTGCTGGACGTGACCGTGACCGCAGCCGCGCACCCCAGATGACGCCTGAACAGATTCAGGCCGCCGCCCAGGAACAGGCCACTCTCGCCAACACCGGCTGCCAGGTGACTGAAGCCAAGCTGCTGGGCACGACGGCGGAACGGACGTCGGTTTACGAAATGGCCTGCGCCGCCGGACCGGGCTACATCATCGAAACCAAGACCCCGCCCAATGTGACGGATTGTGTTGTCCTGGCTCACTCGGCCGCCACCATGCGCGCGTCGAACCCGACGGCTGATGTCGGCCCGCAGTGCACGATCGCCGCCAACCTGGACACCCAGCGGTTCCTGCGTGAATACGCCCAACAGGCTGCAGTGCCCTGCACGGTTGATGATGCAACCGTTATCGGCAAGTCCAACGAAGGCGCCATCGTCTATGAGATCGGCTGCGCTGGCGAACAGGGCTACTGGATCAAGAAAATCGACAACGCCTGGCAGAAAACCGAATGCATTCAGGTGCTGGCCGAGCGCGGAACCTGCCGCCTGACAACGGCTGGCGAGATCGCCGCCTCGGTCAAGAAGTGGCTGGCCGGTTCTGACGCTGCCGCCTGCGACGTCACTGAAGCCCGCCTGATGGGTCAGAATGCAAACGGCATGTTCTATGAAGCCAAGTGCGCTGCCGGTGACGGTTTCATCGCTCGCACCAACGCCGAGCACGCCGTTCAACAAGTCTATCCTTGCGCCACCGCCCAGCAGATTGGCGGCGGCTGCTCCGGCAGGCGGCCGTCCGTAAGGACGTCTTGCGCTAAATCACTGCATGAAAGGCCGTCGGAGTGATCCGGCGGCCTTTTTGTTTCACGGCCTCTTTTCCAGAACCGTGACGCAGCCTAGCCTCGTCGTCATGCGCATCGCCACCTGGAACGTGAACTCTGTCAACGCCCGCCTGCCCACCGTGCTGGCGTGGCTGGAACAGGCCAACCCCGACGTCGCCTGTTTCCAGGAGATCAAATGCGTCGACGAGAAGTTCCCGCGCGAGGCCTTTGAAAGCCTGGGCTACAACGTCGAGACGCACGGCCAGAAGAGCTATAACGGCGTCGCCCTGCTGTCGAAGTTTCCCCTGTCGGATGTCCGGCGCGGCCTGCCGGGCGATGAAACCGACGAACAGGCCCGCTATCTGGAAGCCGTGATCGAGGCCCCTCGCCCTATTCGCGTGGCGGCCATCTATCTGCCGAACGGCAACCCGCTGGGCACGGAGAAGTTCGCCTACAAGCTGGCGTGGTTCGAACGACTGAACGCCCGCGCGCGCGAACTGCTGACCTATGAAGAACCTCTGGCCCTGTGCGGCGACTACAACGTCATCCCCGAGGCCGTGGACGCCAAGGATCCCGCAGCCTGGACCGGCGACGCCCTGTTCCAGCCAGAAAGCCGTCAGGCCTTCCGGGCCCTGAAGAATCTGGGCCTGGCCGATTCCCATGAGTTGGGCGACGAACCAGCGGGAACCTACACCTTCTGGGACTATCAGGCCGGCGCCTGGCAGCGCGACCACGGCATCCGCATCGACTTCGCCCTGTTGTCGCCGCAGGCTGCTGACCGTTTCCGCAGCATCGAAACCCACCGCGACGCCCGCGACATGGACAAGCCCAGCGACCACGTGCCCGTGGTGATCGACCTCGATCTGGAGGCCTGACGGACATGGCGGATGCGCTGCGCGTCGTATTGCTGGTCGCCCTGGCGGCGGCCTTGCTGACGACCGTGGCCCTGGCCTTTTCCTGGTGGATGGAGCCCCCGCGGCGCCTTCACCGCGCCCTGCTGAAGGCCATTGGCGCAGCGCCCGAAGTCGAGACCATGTCCCCTGGCGAAGGCAAGGCCTGCGCCCTGAACTTTGACGAAGAACAGGTCGTGGTGCTGTGGGCCAACGGCGCCCACGGGCTGGCCTATCTGTTTAACGAGGTCGATGGCGGCGAGATCATCGTTGACGGCCACGTGGTCGCGCGGGTTCGCCGGGGCGAGGTGCGCAAGTCGCTGGATGTCCTGGCGCCCGACGCTGAACAGGTGGTGCTGCGGCTGATGTTCGCCGACGCACGCAACCCCGAGTTTGAACTGGCGTTATGGGATGCGACGTTTGCAGGTCAGGTCGGATCGCCTGGCGAGGCCTTGAGATTGGGACGGCGTTGGCTGTCGCATCTGGAAGCCTTGCTGAAGGGCTGAAATCCCGCCGGGCGCAGCCGACGCCCGTTGGATTTCGTCGGCGACAATCCCCTCTTTCGATTGTCACGATGGGGCGTTAGAAGCGCCAGTTCATTGTACTATACGCCTTTTTATTTGGGAGGCCGCCTTGGCCCGCCTTTTCGACGCCTATGTCGTCGCCGACTGGACCGCTGCTGAAAACAAGAAGCTGGGCGATACGTCCCTGTGGATCGGCGTGGCCAAACGCGATGTGCGTTTCCGCCTCTATACCGAGACGCACAATGTCGCGACGCGCGCGGAAGGCGAGGCCCTGCTGGCCAGTATCCTGGCGGAACACCGCAAGCGCGGGGACCGGGTTCTGGTCGGGCTGGACTTCAACTTCGGATACCCCAAAGGCACGGCTGAACGGCTGAAGCTGGAAGGCGCGCCCTGGCAGGCGATGTGGAAATTCATCGCCGCCAACATCGTGGACAAGGCCGACAACACCAACAACCGCTATCAGGTCGCGGCCAAGATGAACCGTCTGATGACGGACGAGGCCTGGCCCCTGTGGGGGGCACCTGCGAAACAGGCCCAGCGCTGGCTGACGACGACCAAGCCGCCGGTTGGCGCGGGCGCCGACATCCCCGAGTTCCGCGCGACCGAAGACGCCGCCCGCAAGGGACGGCTACAGCCCAAGAGCGTCTGGCAGATGCATGGCGCGGGCGCCGTGGGTGGTCAGACCCTGGTGGGCATTCCGGCTGTGCGCCGCCTGCTGGAAAGCCTTGGCCCATCCGGCGCCGTCTGGCCGTTCGGCACCGGCTGGCGGGCGCTGACGCCGGACGACGTCGAGCCGCTGTCGGCCCTGGTGGTCGAGGTCTGGCCCTCGATGTTCAACGCCAAGCCGAATGACGGCGAATACAAGGATCAGGCCCAGGTCCGCACGACCGCAGAGGCCCTGGCCCTGCTGGACGAAGCCGGTGATCTGGCTGGCAAGTTCGCACCGCCCGCATCGGCGACGCCGGAACTGATCGAACAGGTCGAGCAGGAAGAAGGCTGGATTCTGGGCGTCTGACGCCGGGTTTGTCCAAACCCGGCGGGCGGAGTATCTGCTCGCGCCATGTCTTGCCTCCCCGACCAACAGACCACGACAGAGCCGGGCGACATCCGCGTCGCCGCCCTTTACCGGTTCAGCCCCATCACCGACCGCGAGGCGGTGCGCGACGCCCTGTACGCCGCCTGCGAGGCGGGCGGGGTGCGCGGCACCCTGCTGATCGCGCATGAAGGACTGAACGGCACCATTGCAGGATCGGAAGCGGGCATCGAGGCGGTGCTGGCGGCCATTCGCGCCCTGCCCGGCTTTGCTGAGCTTGAGGTCAAATACGCCTGGACCGGCGACATGCCCTTCCTGCGCCTGAAGGTCCGCGTGAAGGCCGAGATCGTCACCATGGGCCAGCCCGATCTGGATCCAGCGCGCCAAGCAGGGGTCTATGTCTCGCCGACCGACTGGAACGCCCTGATCGCGGATCCCGACACCCTGATCATCGACACCCGCAACGATTATGAGGGCGAGATCGGCGCCTTCGAAGGGGCGGTGCAGCCCAACACCAAGAGCTTCCGCGACTTCCCCGACTGGTTCCGCACAGAGGGCCGCGCCCTGATGGAGCAGACCCAGCCGAAACGCGTCGCCATGTACTGCACCGGCGGCATCCGCTGCGAAAAATCCACCGCCTTCCTCAAGGCCGAGGGGGTCGAGAACGTCCACCATCTGGAGGGCGGCATCCTGCGCTATCTGGAAGAGGTCGAAGAGGCCGACAGCCTGTGGCGCGGCGACTGTTTCGTCTTTGATGAGCGGGTGTCGGTGGGTCATGGGCTGGTTCAAGGGCCGCACAGCCTGTGCCGCGCCTGCCGCCTGCCGGTCGATGAGGCGGGCCGCGCCTCGCCCCACTTCATCGAAGGTGTCTGCTGTGAACGGTGCCGCGACACGCGCGATGACGAACAACGGCTGCGCTATGCCGAACGCCAGCGCCAGATCGAGATCGCCCGCACGCGCGGTGTGGACCATCTGGGCGCCGTCAAGGGAACATAGGGCGGTCGGCTGCGCGGCCTGATCGCCTGTGATAGATTGCCGCCATGTCGATCCTGACCGGCGCATCTGATGAAAAGCCGATGGCGCTGGGCCTCAGCGTCCGGTCGTACGGCGCCGATCATGGCCCGCACCGGCATGATTTCGGGCAACTGGTCCTGCCGCTGTCCGGTTTTCTGGAAATCGATGTGAGCGGACGGCAAGCCCCCCTGATGCCGGGGCGCGCCGCTTTCGTCGGCGTGGGCGAGCGCCATTCGCAGGAAAGCCGCCAGCCCAATGCCTCGCTGATCCTGGATCTGGACCTGTCGCTGGCCTCGCCGCAGGCCAGCGAGGCGCTGGCGGCGGGTTCGTTCCTGACCCTGAACCCGCTGGCTGGAAAACTGGTCGACTATATGGGGCTGATGACCGCATCAGGCGCGGCCCCGTCGGCACAGGCGCTGAGCTACTGGACGCCCCTGTTGCTGGACGCCCTGACGACGGGCACGCCCTCCGCCACCTCGCGGCTGGACGGGCTGCTGGCGCGGATGGAGGCCGAACCGGGCGCAGACTGGACGGTCGAGCGCATGGCCGCACGCGTCGGCGTCAGCGCCAGCCGCCTGCACGCCCTGTTCCGCGAACGGCTGGACACCACCCCCGCTGCGGCCCTTGCCGACATCCGGTTGAAACAGGCGGCGCGCTGGCTGGCGCAGACCGAACTGCCGATCTCGGAACTGGCCTACCGGGCCGGTTATTCGGATCAGAGCGCCCTGACCCGCGCCATGCGCCGGGCAATGGACGTCACCCCCGCCGCCTATCGCCGCCTTTCGCGCCAGAGCACGGGCTGACGGGGCAGTAGCCCCGGTCTAAAGATCAGCAGTCTGGATCAAGATCGCAGACGGTGGAGCGGATAATGGGCGTCTCCGAAACGGAGCGTCTTCAATGCCATCGACCAACAGGATCATTCTGGGCCTCATCTGCGGCATGGCGGCGGGCGCCCTGTGGGGCGTGGTGTTTGTCGCCCCGGAACTGGCGCGGCCCTTCAACGGGATGCAGCTCGCAGCAGGCCGGTTCCTGGCCTACGGGATCATCGCCGCTGCCCTGATCGCCCCCCAGTGGAAGCGTTTGTCAGCCCTGATCGGCGCCGCAGAATGGCGGGCGCTGATCGTGCTCAGCCTCTTGGGCAACATCATCTATTACATCTTCCTGGCCAGCGCGGTTCAGTTTGGCGGCGTGGCCATGACCTCACTTGTGATCGGCTTCCTGCCGGTGGCGGTGACCATCATCGGCAGCCGCGACAAGGGCGCCGTACCCTTCATCAAACTGGCCCCTTCGCTTGCGATGTCCGCAGCGGGCGTCGGTCTGGTCGGTTGGCAGTCGCTGGACGGCAATGCGCCGGGCGAGATGAAGGGCCAGTTGATCGGTCTGGCCTGCGCCTTTGCGGCCCTTGGCTCATGGACTGCCTATGCCGTCAGCAACAGCCGCTGGCTGGCGCGCCTGCCGCATATCTCCGGCCAGGACTGGAGCCTGCTGACGGGCGTGGTCACCGGCGCGCTGGCCCTCGTGATCGCCATCCCGGCCTTCCTGATCCGCCCCGGCCATTTCGCCGCCGAGGAATGGATGCGCTTCATCGTCGTGGTCAGCGGCATGGCCCTGCTGGCCTCCATCGTCGGCAACGCCCTGTGGAACAAGATGAGCCGCCTGCTGCCGCTGACGCTGGTGGGCCAGATGATCCTG
>NZ_JABAZW010000025.1:0-7448 GCF_018608325.1 Brevundimonas sp.
GAAGCGCACGTTCTCCAGCAGGACCACGCCGCCCGCATCCAGATCGCGGATGGCCTCGACAGCGGGGCCGCCGATGCAGTCGTCGGCGAAGCGGACAGGCGCGCCCAGCAGTTCCTCCAGCGGCTGGACGACCGGCTTCAGGCTCATCGACGGGACGCGCTGGCCCTTGGGGCGGTCGAAGTGGGCCAGCAGCGCCACCTTGGCGCCCGCGTCGCGCAGACGCTGGATCGTCGGCAGGGCGACCCGCAGCCGGGTGTCGTCCGTGACCTTGCCGCCCTCCATCGGGACGTTGAAGTCCACGCGGACCAGAGCCGTCTTGCCGGCGAGATCCTTGGCGTCGTCGAGGGTGCGGAAGGTCATGAGGGCGTCCGTTTACATCTAGGGCCACGCCCAAAGGACGTAGATAAGGAGGGCTGTCAGGGCGGTGAAAGTCAGCAGCAGACCGCCGACGATAAGGTTGAGCAGTTTTTTGGCAGGCGGATCAGGACTATTCCGCAGCCAGATCACGGCGACCCAGAGGGCAGATAGGATCCAAAGTGCTGGGATCAGGTACACGAAAAGGTGCCCTAACCCTTTGAAGCTTAGTAGCGTTTCTTGCGACCAATGCTCGCTCACGTATTGCGGAATATCTATCGCAATACGGCCAACATAAAGCGCAATGGGCGCCGACAGAACCAGAAGGACTGTCAGCGCCCATTTCGTCATCAGAGGAACTTCGCCATCACCAGGGCCGTGTCGGCCATGCGGGTCGCGAAGCCCCATTCGTTGTCATACCAGCTCAGCACGCGGGCCAGCTTGCCGTCGACGACCTGCGTCTGAGGCAGGGCGGCGGTGGACGAGGCGGCGATGTGGTTCAGGTCGCTGGAGACCAGCGGATCGGTCGTCGTGAACAGAACGCCCTTCATCGGGCCGTCAGCGGCGGCCTGAAGCGCATCGTTGATTTCCTGTACGGTCACGTCGCGGGCGGCGACGACCTTCAGGTCCACGACCGAGACGTTCGGGGTCGGGACGCGGATGGACGAGCCGTCCAGCTTGCCCTTCAGTTCCGGCAGAACCAGACCCAGAGCCTTGGCGGCGCCGGTCGAGGTCGGGATCATGGACAGGGCGGCGGCGCGGCCGCGGTACAGGTCCTTGTGCATCGTATCCAGCGTCGGCTGGTCGCCGGTGTAGGCGTGGATGGTGGTCATATAGCCGCGCTCGATGCCGAACAGGTCGTTCAGCACCTTGGCCACCGGGGCCAGGGCGTTGGTGGTGCACGAACCGTTCGAGACGATGATGTCGTCGGCGGTCAGGGTTTCGTGGTTCACCTTGAAGACGATGGTCTTGTCAGCGCCGTCAGCCGGGGCCGAAACCAGCACACGCTTGGCGCCCGCCTTCAGGTGGGCCGAGGCCTTTTCCTTGGACGTGAAGATGCCGGTGCATTCGAAGGCGATGTCCACCTTCAGTTCAGCGTGCGGCAGGTTGGCCGGATCGCGTTCCGCCGTGACCTTGATCTTGCCGGTGCCGACGTCGATCCAGTCTTCGCCCGAGGTCACCGTGCCGGGGAAGCGGCCATGCACCGAATCGTAGCGCAGCAGGTGGGCGTTGGTCTCGACCGGGCCCAGATCGTTGATCGCCACGACCTCGATGTCCGTGCGGCCATGTTCGACGATGGAACGCAGAACTAGGCGGCCGATGCGGCCGAAACCATTGATGGCGACGCGAACGGTCATGGGGAGGCTCCTCTGAGTGGTGGTTTTATCGTTGGCCGTTTCAATGACCGCGAGCGCCGCGTGTTTCAACCCCGAGGACGTAACATCGGGCGATCAACTGTTACGCTGAGGGGTGTTGCGGCAAGAAACACCCCGTCTGGCGATGTTTTTGGCGGATGGGGCAAAAATCTTGCTCAAGCGGGTTGCGCCGTTCCGGCCGGTGTGGTTTCTTGCCGTCAGAACAGGGAGCCACCCGTGGCCACAATGACGCGCGCAATGATGAAGGGACGCACCGCGAAGGCGGTGGCGGTCGCTCGCGCGCCGACGGTGTTCGACGCCCGACTCGTACTCATTCTCACCGTACTTATTGGCCTGCTTACGCAAGCGGCGTGGATGCACGCGACCTGACCTAAACAAACTCAGGATCGCCCGGCACCACCCCGCTACCGAAAGGAAGCGGGGTTTTTCGTGCTTGGCGGTTCGAAACGAACTGGACCTATGACGCAAGATTCTACCTCTGAACCCAGGAAGCCGAACGCGCGCAGCGCCTCGGTGACGGCTGGCCCGAACCGGGCGGCGGCGCGGTCCTATCTGCGCGCCGCAGGCATGCAGGACGCTGACTTCGACAAGCCGATGATCGGCATCGTCAACACCTGGTCGACGGTCACCCCGTGCAACATGCACCTGGACCGGCTGGCCAAGGATGTTCGTGCGGGCATCATCGCGGCGGGCGGCTATCCAGTCGATTTCAACACCATCGTCGTCACCGACGGCATCTCGATGGGCACGCCGGGCATGAAGGCCTCGCTGATCAGCCGTGAGGTCGTCGCCGACTCCATCGAGCTGGCCATCGAGGGTCACCAGCTGGACGGCGTCGTCTGCATCGTTGGTTGTGACAAGACGATCCCGGCGGCGGCCATGGCTCTGGCGCGGATGGATATTCCGGGCCTGGTCTATTACGGCGGCACCATCCTGCCGGGCGTCATCGGCACGAAGGAAGTTTCGGTTCAGGAAGTGTTCGAGGCCATCGGTGCCCATTCGGCGGGCACGCTGGACGACGCGGGCCTGAAGGCGGTCGAGAGCGCGGTCTGCCCCGGCGCAGGCGCCTGCGGCGGTCAGTTCACGGCCAACACCATGGCGATGGCCTTGTCGGTCATGGGCATCAGCCCGATGGGCGCAAATGACGTTCCTGCCGTCGACCCCAACAAGGGCGCGGAAGGCGAGCGCTGCGGCCGCATCATCGTCGAACGTGTTCTGGCTGGCGACAACGCCCGCAAATACATCACCAAGGCCAGCCTGAAGAACGCGGCTGTCGCAGTTTCGGCCTCGGGCGGCTCGACCAATGCGGTCATGCACCTGACGGCCATCGCCGCCGAGGCTGGCGTCGATTTCGGCGTCGAGGACTGCCACCAGGCCTGTATTGAGGCGCCGGTCATCTGCGACCTGAAGCCGGGTGGTCGTTTCCTGGCCTCGCACCTGTTCGCAGCGGGCGGCACGCGTCTGGTCACGCAGCGCATGGCCGAGGCGGGCAAGATCGTCGACACGCCGACTGTCACGGGCCGCAGCCTGTTCGCCGAGGCCGCCGAGGCCGAAGAAGCGCCGGGCCAACTGGTCGTCACCAGCTTCGACGCCCCGGTCATGGCGCGCGGCAGCTACGCCGTCATCTATGGCGATGTCGCCCCCGAAGGCGCGGTTATCAAGCTGACGGGCCACAAGGTCGATGTCTTCGAAGGTCCGGCCTGCGTCTTCGATTCAGAGGAAGACGCCTTCCACGCCGTTCAGGACGGCACGGTCGGCGAGGGCGATGTCATCATCATCCGCTACGAAGGTCCCAAGGGCGGCCCGGGCATGCGTGAGATGCTGCAGGTCACCGCAGCCCTGAAGGGCCGCAAGATCGACAATGTCGCCCTGCTGACCGACGGTCGTTTCTCGGGCGCCAGCTACGGCTTCGTCGCCGGGCACGTTTCGCCGGAAGCTGCTGTCGGCGGACCGATTGCACTCATTCGCGATGGTGACCGCATCACCATCGACGTCACCAACCGCCGCATCGACGTCAATGTCGATCTGGCGACGCGCCGGGCGGGCTTTACGCCCCACGTAGTCCGTCCGGCGCGAGGTGTTTTCGCCAAATACCGCGCCTCCGTCGCCTCGGCGGCTCAGGGCGCAGTCACCATTCCCAACCCGCCGCCGGCTCAAATCCCGGCATCAAGCAAAAAACCCGCTGCTCAGGACGCCTGAACCATGGCCATCACCATCTACACCAACGACGACATCAAGCCGGGCGCCATCGCCGGTCAGCGCATCGCCATCATCGGCTATGGCTCGCAAGGCCGCGCCCACGCCCAGAACCTGCGCGACAGCGGCCATGACGTCGTCGTCGGCGTCCGCGAGGGCGGCACGGGCTGGAAACACGCCACCGCCGACGGTCTGGCGACTGCTGAACCGGCAGAAGCGGTCAAGGGTGCGGACATCATCGCCATCCTGACGCCGGACATGGTTCAGGGCGACGTCTATCGCGAGGTCATCGAGCCGAACGCCAAGGAAGGTTCGGCCCTGCTGTTCGCCCACGGCTTCTCGATCATCTATGAGCGCATCACGCCGCGCGCCGACATGGACGTCATCCTGGTCGCACCGAAGGGCCCGGGTGATCTGGTCCGTCGTGAGTTCCAGCGCGGCCGCGGCGTGCCTTCGCTGTTCGCCATCGAAAAGGACGTCACCGGCAAGGCGCGCGACCGCGCCATGGGCTATGCCAAGGGCAACGGCGGCGCGACCGGCGGCCTGCTGGAAACCAGCTTCCGCGAAGAGACCGAAACCGACCTGTTCGGTGAACAGGCCGTTCTGTGCGGCGGCGCCAAGGAACTGGTCATCCAGGGCTTCAACACCCTGGTCGAAGCTGGTTACCAGCCCGAGATCGCCTATTTCGAATGCCTGCATGAGCTGAAGCTGATCGTGGACCTGTTCTACGAAGGCGGCATCTCCAAGATGCATCACTTCATCTCGGAAACGGCCAAGTACGGCGCTGTCGCCAGCGGCCCGCGCGTTGTCACCGAAGAAACCAAGGCCCGCATGAAGACCATTCTGGACGAGATCCAGGACGGCACCTTCGCGCGCAACTGGATTGCCGAAAACGAAGCCGGCAAGCCGCAGTACGAAGCCTGGCTGAAGGCAGACCGCGAGAGCCAGATCGAACAGGTCGGCGCGCGCCTGCGTGAACGTATGGCTTGGCTGAATACGCCCAAGTCCGAAGCGGCCTGAGCCCAGACTTAAAGACCGGATGACCCAGATGACCGCCGTCGCCTTCAAACCCTCTGCCGAGGCCGCCCAGTCCGGCGCCCGCCTGCTGGTCTCCACCCTGGAGCAGTTGGGTGTAGAGGTGGTGTTCGGTTATCCGGGGGGGGCGATCATGCCCATCTATGACGCCCTGGCCGGTTCCAAGCTGCAGCACTATCTGTGCCGCCACGAACAGGGCGCCGCCTTCGCCGCTGACTCCTACGCACGGGTCAGCGGCAAGGTCGGGGTCTGTATGGCGACCTCGGGGCCGGGCGCGACCAATCTGGTCACCGGCATCGCCAACGCCATGCTGGATTCCGTCCCCATGGTCTGCATCACCGGCAATGTCGCCCAGGGCGTCATGGGCACGGACTCGTTCCAGGAAGTCGATATCCTGGGCGTCACCCTGCCGCTGGTGAAACACTCCTATCTGGTCCGTCAGGCCGCCGACATTCCGGCGATCATCCAGGAAGCCTTCCATATCGCCCGTTCGGGACGTCCGGGACCGGTCCTGATCGACCTGCCCAAGGATGTTCAGTTCGAGCTGACCAGCGAGCCGCGCGGCTTGCATCTGCCGAATGAAATCGCCGTCGCTGAACCTTCGGTCATCGCCGAGGCCGAGGCGGCGATCCGAGCTTCGCGCCGTCCGGTTCTGTACGTCGGCGGCGGGGCCAAGATTTCGGGCGCTGTCGAGGCGGTTCGCGAGTTCGCGGCCCTGACCGGCATCCCGCAGGTTTCGACCCTGAATGCCCTGGGTTCGATCCCGACGGGGCAAGACAATTATCTGGGCATGCTGGGCATGCACGGCACGCCTGCCGCCAATGAGGCGGTTCAGGGCTCGGACCTTCTGATCGTCGTTGGCGCCCGGTTCGATGACCGCGCCACCGGCAAGCTGGCCGAGTTTGCGCCCGAGGCCGGCGTCATCCATTTCGACATCGACCCGTCCGAGATCGGCAAGCTGCGTTCCGTCGCTGTCGGCGTCGTCGGCGACCTGAAGCCCAATCTGGAGGCCTTGAACCGGCGTCTGGCCGATGGTCCGGCCATCGAGGTTTCGGCCTGGGCCGACCAATGGCGCGCACGTTCGGCCGAGACCGAAGTCCGCTATGACGCGCCGGGCGACAAGGTCTATGCGCCCGCCCTGCTGAACGAGCTGTCGCGTCTGGCTGGCCCCAGCTTTATCGCCGCCTGCGATGTTGGCCAGCATCAGATGTGGGTCGCCCAGCACTGCGAATTCTCGCGCCCCGAGGCGCACATCACTTCGGGTGGTCTGGGGTCGATGGGCTTTGGCCTGCCTGCGGGCATAGGCGCCAAGCTGGCCGAGCCGGATGCGGTCGTCGTGACCATCACCGGCGACGGCGGGGTCATGATGAACATTCAGGAACTGGCCACGGTCAACCGGTTCAACATCCCGTTGAAGATCCTGCTGCTGGACAACTCACGCCTGGGCATGGTGCGCCAGTGGCAGGAGTTCTTCTTCGAGCGGAACTTCTCCGAGGTCGACCTGTCCGACAACCCCGACTTCGTGAAGGTCGCCGAAGCCTTCGGCATCGAGGCCTTCCGCATTGAACGCCGCGATCAGGTGACGGCAGGACTGGAGCGGCTGCTGGCCGCCGAGGGACCGATCCTGGCCCACGTCATTATCGATCCCGCCGAGAACGTCTGGCCGCTGGTGCCGCCCGGCAAGAACAACGCGCAGATGATGCATGCTGCAACCGCTGAAGGAGAACTGTGATGACCGACACCATCCAAATCCAGATCGACCGGGCCGACGGCTCGCTTCAGCGTCTCATTGGTCTGGTAGAGCGCCGCGGTTTCCACATCGACGGCATCAACATGGCTGATGAAGGTGATTTTCGTCGCATCGCCCTGACGGTCCGTAGCCGTGACGCCGCCCGCAGCATGGATAATCTGGGCCGCCAGATCGACCGCCTGTTCGGCGCACGCCGCATCGGCAACGACATGATCCAGTCCGAGGCCGCCTGATCGCGGCCTCGCGGCGCTCCCTGATCGAGCGCCAACACAAGAAGTAAGAAGGAAGACGTGCATGCAGCCTCTGGCTGAGAACATCTGGGTCAATGGCGAACTGACGCCGTGGGCCGACGCCAAGATCCACGTGATGAGCCACGCGCTCCACTACGGCACCTCGGTGTTCGAAGGCATCCGCGTTTACGACACGCCCAACGGCCCTCGCGGCTTCCGCCTGCGTGAGCACGTGCGCCGCCTGTTCGACAGCGCGCGCATCTATCATATCCAACTGCCCTACACCGAGGATGAGTTGGTCGAGGCCTGCAATCTGGTGGTGCGGACCGAGGGGCTGCGTTCGGCCTATATCCGCCCCATCGCCTTCCTGGGCCAGTGCGGCATGGGCGTGACGCCGCAGCCGCAGAACATGAATGTCGACATCGCCATCGCCGCCTTCACCTGGGGCGCCTATCTGGGCGAAGAGGCGCTGGAGAAGGGCGTGGACGCCTGCGTCTCCGGCTGGAA
>NZ_JABAZW010000025.1:7461-13672 GCF_018608325.1 Brevundimonas sp.
CCTATCTGATCGGCCGCGAGGCCCGCGTCGGCGGCTTCGGCGAAGGCATCGCCTTGGGCGTCGATGGGCGCCTGTCCGAAGGGGCGGGTGAGAACCTGTTCGTGGTCAAGGACGGCAAGGTCATGACCCCGCCCGCCGCCAACTCCATCCTGATGGGCATCACCCGCGACAGCGTCATCAAGCTGGCCAAGGCGCAGGGCTATGAGGTCGTTGAACAGGCCATGCCGCGCGAGGCCCTGTATCTGGCCGACGAAATCTTCATGACCGGCACCGCCGCCGAAATCACGCCGGTGCGTTCTGTCGATGGCATCACCACCCGCGCCGCTGGACCCGGCCCGGTGACCAAGGCGATCAACAACGCCTTCCGCGGCCTGTTCACGGGCGAGACGCCGGACACCTTCGGCTGGCTGGAGCCGATTGACGCGCCTGCAGAGAAACGGACGCCTGAATATGCCTAAGACCCTGTTCGACAAGGTCTGGGACGCCCACGTCGTACGGTCGGAAACGGCCGAGACGCCGGGGGTTCTGTATATCGACCTGCATCTGGTCCACGAAGTCACCAGCCCGCAGGCCTTCAGCGAGATCGAGGCGCGCGGCCTGAAGGTTCGCCGCCCGGATCGCACCTATGCGACGCTGGACCACTCGACTCCGACCTTGCCTGCAGGCCTGAACGGGCTGAAGCCCTATGTCACGGCCCAGGCTGAGGCGCAGGTGCATACGCTGGAGCGCAACTGCGCCGCCCACGGCGTGCCGCTGGCCGGGTGGGATTCGGATGATCGCGGCGTTGTTCACGTCATGGGCCCGGAACTGGGCCTGACCCAGCCCGGCATGACGGTCGTCTGCGGCGACAGCCACACGGCGACGCATGGCGCGTTCGGCGCGCTGGCCTTCGGCATCGGCACCTCGGAAGTCGGCCATGTGCTGGCGACCCAGTGCCTGTTGCAGCGCAAGGCCAAGTCCATGCGCGTGACCGTGAACGGCCAGTTGCAGCCCGGCGTGTCGGGCAAGGATGTGGCCCTGGCCGTCATCGCCGCCATCGGCTTCGGCGGCGGCACCGGCTATGTCATCGAATATGCAGGCGAGGCGGTGGGCTCGCTGGACATGGAAGGGCGCATGACCCTGTGCAACATGTCCATCGAGGCTGGCGCCCGCGCAGGCATGATCGCGCCCGACCAGACGACCATCGACTGGCTGCGCGGCCGCAAGAATGTCCCGACGGATTATGAGTCTGCGGCGGCCGAATGGCTGAAGCTGGCGTCTGATCCGGGAGCGGTGTTCGATACCGAAGTGGTGTTGGACGGCGCCGCTATTCGCCCGATGGCGACCTGGGGCACGACCCCGGATGCTGGCGCGCCCATCGGTTCGCCGGTGCCCCAGCCGCAGTCGGATTCCGACCGCAAGGCCATCGCCTATATGGGTTTCACCGCAGGCGAGGCGACGACGACGCAAGCCGTGGATGTGGTCTTCATTGGCTCCTGCACCAACGGCCGTCTGCCTGATCTGCGCGCCGCCGCCGATGTGCTGCGGGGACGCAAGGTCAAGCCGGGGCTGCGGATGCTGGTGGTGCCGGGTTCAGAGGCTGTGCGTCGCGACGCAGAGGCGGAGGGCCTGCACGAGGTCTTCATCGCCGCCGGGGCCGAATGGCGCATTCCCGGTTGTTCGATGTGCATCGCCATGAACGGTGATTTCGTTGCGCCCGGACAACTGGCCGTCTCGACCTCCAACCGCAATTTCGAAGGGCGTCAGGGCAAGGATGCGCGCACCATTCTGGCCAGCCCTGCTACGGCTGCGGCGACGGCGGTGGCGGGCGTGCTGACCGATCCGCGCGTCTATCTGGAGGAGGCGGCGGCCTTCAATCGGTCGAGCGCCGCGCGCGAGACGGTAGGAGTGCAAAATGTCTGAGCCGTTTCAGGTTTTGACGTCGAAGACGGTCACGCTCAGCCAGGCCAATATCGACACCGACCAGATTATTCCGGCCCGCTTCCTGACCACCACGACCCGCGAGGGGCTGGGCAAGGCAGCCTTCTATGACTGGCGCTATGAGGACGATGGATCGGAGAAGCCCGAGGCCATCCTGAACCGCATCGACCCGGCTGAGCACCGCATCCTGCTGGCGGGCAAGAACTTCGCCTGTGGTTCGTCGCGCGAACATGCCCCCTGGGCCCTGTATGACTATGGGTTCCGGGCGGTGGTTTCGACCGAAATCGCTGACATTTTTACATCGAATGCACTGAAAAACGGCCTGCTGCCCATCGTCGTCAGCCAGGCGGTTTGGGATGATCTGGCGTCGCAACCGGATCAGCCGGTCACGATCGACCTTCAGGCGAACGAGATACGCCGCGGCAATGCGCAGCCCGTGCCGTTCGGGGTCGAATCCTTCGCCCGTCAGTGCCTGCTGGACGGGGTGGACACCCTGGGCTGGCTGCAATCAAACCTGCCTGAGATCGAAGCGTTCGAGCGTTCGAGAGAGACCATCTGATGACCACCGCCGCCCCCAAGACCTATAATGTCGTCCTGCTGCCCGGCGACGGCGTCGGCCCCGAAGTGACCGCCGCCGCCCGCAGCGTTCTTTCGGTCATCGGCGACTTCTACGGACACACCTTCAACTTCTCCGAACACCTGATCGGCGGCGCAGCCATCGACGCGACCGGCGATCCCCTGCCGGAAGCCACCAGCGCAGCCTGTCTGGCGGCGGATGCGGTGTTCCTGGGCGCCGTGGGCGGGCCCAAGTGGGATGGCGGCAAGCGTCGTCCCGAAGAAGGCCTGCTGGCCATCCGCAAGGCCATGGGCCTGTTCGCCAACCTGCGCCCGCTGCAGGTCTCGCCAGTGCTGGCGCACCGTTCGCCGCTGAAGAAAGAGATCGTCGAAGGCGTCGATCTGATCATCTTCCGCGAACTGACGGGCGGGGTCTATTTCGGCAAGAAGACGCGCGACGAGAAGGGTGCGACGGACCTATGCGAATATACGGTGGTCGAGATCGAGCGCGTCGCCCGCGCCGCCTTCCAGACCGCCAAACAGCGTCGCGGCAAGGTCACCTCGGTCGACAAGGCCAATGTCATGGAGACCAGCCGCCTGTGGCGCGAGGTCGTGACCCGCATCCATGCCGAGGAATATCCGGAGATTGCGCTGGAGCATGCGCTGGTCGATTCCATGGCGATGCACCTGATCCGCAAGCCGCGCGAATATGACGTCATCCTGACCGAGAACATGTTCGGTGACATCCTGTCGGACGAAGTGTCCGTGCTGGGCGGCTCCATCGGCCTGTTGCCATCGGCGTCGTTGGGTACGGAAGGACCGGGCCTGTTCGAGCCGATCCACGGTTCGGCGCCGGACATCGCCGGGCAGGATCTGGCCAACCCGATTGGCGGCATCCTGTCGGCGGCCCTGCTGCTGCGTCACAGCCTGAAGCTGGAAGACGAGGCTGATTCCATCGAGGCCGCCGTCGCTGCGGTTCTGGCGTCGGGCGCGGTCACGGCGGATCTGGGCGGTGAACTGGGTACGCGGGCGGCGACGGATGCCGTCGTAGATGCTCTGCGGGCCATCCATTGGGCGGCGGCGCATCGGGTTCAGATGCATTGGGCCTGAAAGGTCTAAACGAGGGTTGAATTTTAAACCCTCAAGCGCCGCTTTCCTTGCGATAAAATATCGAATTGAGATCGCATAGTCGAACGATTGTGCGATCTCATTAATTTTACTGATGACAGGTGCAAGAAAATTGCGCCGTCCACCGCGTGACCCCTTGCGCATTTCGCAATTGCGGTAGCACCTTCGCAATTGCGAGATTGCAAAGGGGGTACCAGTTGATGTCGCAAGTAGGAAACCGTCTCCGGGGAGGAGCCGCGCTCCTCCTGTCATCGCTTACATTACTGGCCGCAGGCGCGGCCAATGCGCAGGCCGCCGTCCCTGCGCTGCTGGGTCATCAGACGGCGCTCGAATTAGACGGCGCAGGCACAGCCTGGCTCGGCGTCTCCACCGCACTGGTTCTGCTGATGACCCTCCCCGGTCTGGCGCTATTCTACGGCGGCATGGTGCGACGCAAAAACGTCATCGCCACCATCACCCAATCGGTCGGCGTTTTTTCGGTCGTGACCCTGGTCTGGTTCATCGCGGGCTACAGCATCGCCTTTGGCGAGAACGCGGACCCGACCCTGCAGAAGTTCGTCGGCAACCTCGACATGCTGTTCCTGAACGGTGTGACGCTGGAGACGGCCAACAAGCTGCTGCCGGGCATTCCGGAGTTCCTCTGGATTTCGTTCCAGCTGACCTTCGCCATCATCACGCCCGCCCTGATCACGGGCGCCTTCGCCGAGCGGTTCAAATACTCGGCCCTGCTGCTGTTCACCGCCCTGTGGTCGTTGCTGATCTACGCACCGATCTGTCACTGGGTCTGGGGCGGCGGTTTCCTAGGCACGGCTGGGGTTCTGGACTTTGCGGGCGGCGCCGTCGTTCACGTCAACTCGGGTGTGGCGGGTCTGGTCTGTGCGATCTTCCTGGGACGCCGCAAGGGTTATGGGGTTGAGCCGATCACCGCGCACAACCCGGTTCTGACCCTGATCGGCGCCAGCCTGCTGTTGGTCGGCTGGATCGGTTTCAACGCCGGTTCAGCAGGGGCGGCCAACGCCCTGATGGGCGCGGCCCTGATCAACACCCTGCTGGCGGCGGCGGCGGCGGCCCTGGCCTGGAAGGTGATCGAGGTCATCGAGAAGAAGAAGATCTCGCTAATCGGCATGTTGTCGGGCGTGGTTGCGGGTCTGGTCGGCATCACGCCGGCTGCGGGCTTTGTCGATCCCAAGGGGGCGGTGCTGATCGGTCTGATCTGTGGCGTGGTCTGCTATGCATCCTCGGTCTGGATCAAGAAGCTGCTGCGTTACGACGACTCGCTGGACGCCTTCGGCATCCACGGCGCAGGCGGTCTGGTCGGGGCGTTGCTGACGGGGGTGTTCGCCACCACCACGATCAACAGCCTGTCTGAAGGCGCCAATATCGGCGCTCAGGCGCTGGGTCTGTTCTGGACCATTCTCTACAGCGCGGTCGGCACCCTGATCATTCTGCTGATCTGCAAATACACGACCGGGCTTCGCGTCAGCGAGGCTGAAGAGGCGGCTGGTCTGGACACATCGCTGCACGGCGAAGTTCTCGACCACTGAGACGGCAATCGGGCGCGGCTCCCAATCCCGCGCCCGATCATCTTCCGCGTCCTGCGGAAATCACAGCTTCAATCAAATCGAGGGGATACGATTATGAGAGCTCATGTCTTGCTTGCGGCCTCGGCCGTCACGGCTGCCTTCGCCATGTTCGGCGCGGCGCCTGTTTTCGCCAGCGATGTCGCGTTCAACATCGGTGCGACCAACAACTATGTGTTCCGTGGCCTGACACAGACGGACGAAAAGTTCGCGGTTCAGGGCGGACTGGACTTCGCCACCGACGGCGGTTTCTACGCCGGAGCCTGGGCGTCGAATGTCGATTTCAAGGACGGCACAGACGCCGAGATCGACCTGTATGGCGGCTACAGGACTGAGGCTGCAGGCTTTGCCTGGGATGTCGGCGTCATCGCCTACACCTATGTCGGCGCGCCCAGCGGCGTCAGCTACAACAACTATGAGGTCAAGGTCGGCGCCTCGCGGGCCTTTGGTCCGGCGACCATCGGGGCGACCCTGTACTATTCGCCCGACAGTTGGGGCGTCGAGAACGAGAGCCTCTATGCCGAGCTGACGGGCGCCTACACGGTGTCGGACAAGATCTCGATCTCAGGCGCGGTTGGGCGTCAGACCTTCGATCCGGGTTCGGACTACACCACCTGGAATGCGGGGGGGACCTATGCCCTGACCGACAAGCTGGGGCTGGATCTGCGGTACTACGACACCAACCTGCACGGTTACGACGACGCCTTCGTGGTGTCGCTGAAGGCCAGCTTCTGATCGCCTAGGCATCAGCCCATAAGGAAACGCCCCCGATCCGGCTGGATCGGGGGCGTTTTTGTTTAGCGCGCGTAGCGGCTCTGGACGGGTTCGTAGTTGTCCCAGACCTTGCCGTCCGCCAGCGAACGCAGCAGCTTCAGATACTCAGCGTGCGTCCAGGCCAGAGGCGTCGCCGAGTCCGTGTTCTGACCCAGCTTATAGTCGTGCGCCGTCGCGTTGCCGACGCCGTCCCAGACCTGTTCGGCCAGCATCAGGCCATCATTGGCGAACCGCTCCATGCCGCGGACATAGGT
>NZ_JABAZW010000026.1 GCF_018608325.1 Brevundimonas sp.
GGACTGGCCGCGTATCGGCTGGGCCGCCGACACCACGCTGAAACTGGCCGACGCCCTGTTCGCCACCGACCGCAAGACGCAGGGCTGCGCGGCGCTGGGCGAGTTCACGCGCCGCTATGCGCCCACCGCGTCTGACCCGCAAAAGGCCCGTGCGACCCAGTTACGCACCTCGGGCGGGTGCAGCTGACGCCTGACATCGGCGGGACGGATCAAGCCGGTCTGGCCGCGCGCGTCCATGCGCGGCTGGATCAGCGACTGTCGCATCATGTCGACCATCCTGTCGCCCTGGCCCTGTCCGGCGGCGGAGATTCCATCGCCCTGCTGAGGCTGGCGGCGGGCTGGGCCAGAGCGCGCGGGCGCTGTCTGCTGGCCCTGACGGTCGATCATCAACTTCAGGCCGCAAGTGCAGACTGGACCGCCTTCGCCGCCGAAGCCGCGCGGGCGCAGGGGGCGGACTGGATCGGACTGGACTGGCGCGGCGACAAGCCGAAGACCGGCATCACCGCTGCCGCCCGTCTCGCCCGTCACCGCCTGATCGCTGACGCTGCCCGCGACGCCGGGGCGCGTGTCGTCCTGTTCGCCCACAACGCCGACGACAGGGGGATCCAGGGAGATCGTCTTCGTCAAATCCAAGAAGCTCAAGGCCAGCAATGACCTCGTCCTCCGTTCGCTCGACATCGCAGAGGCCGACTGGATGCGGGCGCAGGGCTCGACGCTTGGCCGTCTGCGCGACTGGACCCCATCGCCGGTCTGGCCTGAAGGGCGCGGCCTGATGCTGGCGCGACCTCTGTTGTCCGAACGGCGAGAGATGCTGCGGAACTGGCTGAGCGGACAGGGCGCAGACTGGATCGACGACCCCGCCAATGAAGACCCGCGCTATGGCCGCAGCCGCGCGCGGCAGGCGTTGCATGCGACAGCGTCCGCACATGTCTCGCCGGTCCGCGTCGTCGATGCAGCGTCCGCAAGCCCGCTCATTGTGGACGGCGGCCTCATCCAACTGGACCGCAGCGTCCGGGCCGCGACGCTCGCCGCCGCGCTTGTCTGTGCAGGCGGCGGATCGACCCCGCCGCGCGGCGACCGGCTGTCCGCTATTCTGGACCGCTTACGCGCATCCGAGGATTTTGTCGCCGTTCTGAGCGGCGCCAGGCTCGAAGCGACGGCGGATCGCGTGATCGTGATGCGTGAGGCGGGCGAGTGGACGCGTCGGCCCATCGCCCCATTGCGGCTCGAACCCCGACGGGCCGCTGTCTGGGATGGGCGCTTCATTTTCAATGCGCGCGAACCGGGCTGGACCGTGGTTGCCGCGCGCGGACGCTTGTCCAGCCTGACTGGGCGGGACCGCGACGCACTGAACCGCCTGCCGCCCGCCGCGCGGGGCGCTGTTCCCGTCCTGTTGCGGGACGGTGAAACTGCGCCGGTTCTTGCAGGCGTCGGTGTCGAACAGCGCGATCTCGTGCCCGAACGGCTCAGGCTTGCGTTGGACGAAACGACGCATGAAGACGATCTGAATCATCCGCCCAATGGCGTAACGCCGTGGAACCACCTATTTTCACGGAAAGACATTCCAGACCGTGGACCCACTCTGGGCCTGCGGACGACCGAGGACCTCAATGAACCTGCGTAATCTGGCGATAACCGGCGTCATCATCCTGGCCTTGCTGGCGGGCTATGCGGCCATCTCGCAAGGCGGTGCGATGACCGGCATGGGCGGCCCTGCCGGGGCTGCTGCCGGTCGTCCCGAACAAATCACCTATTCCCAGCTGGTGCAGAAGGTGGAGGCCGGGGACGTCAAGGAAGCCACCGTGCGTGGCGACCAGGTGACGGGCGTCTTCAAGAACGACAACCGTTTCGCCGCCACGACCGTCTTCCCGAACGAAACGCTGGTGAACTCCATGCTGGCGGCGGGCGTCAATGTTGACGCCAAAACCACGCGTCAGTCGTGGTGGGCCAGCCTGCTGATCGGCATCCTGCCCATCGCGCTGCTGATCGGCGTCTGGATATTCTTCATGCGCCAGATGCAGGGTGGCGCACGCGGCGCCATGGGCTTCGGCAAGTCCAAGGCCAAGCTGCTGACCGAGCACAAGGGCCGCAAGACCTTTGACGATGTCGCGGGCGTGGACGAAGCCAAGGACGAACTGCAGGAGGTCGTCGACTTCCTGAAGGATCCGGGCAAGTTCCAGCGTCTGGGCGGCAAGATCCCCAAGGGCGCTCTGCTCGTTGGCCCTCCCGGCACCGGCAAGACGCTGCTGGCGCGCGCGGTTGCGGGTGAAGCGGGCGTGCCCTTCTTCTCGATCTCGGGTTCGGACTTTGTCGAAATGTTCGTCGGCGTCGGCGCCAGCCGCGTGCGCGACATGTTCGAACAGGCCAAGAAGAATGCGCCCTGCATCATCTTCATCGACGAAATCGACGCCGTCGGTCGTCATCGCGGCGCCGGTCTGGGCGGCGGCAATGACGAGCGCGAGCAGACGCTGAACCAACTGCTGGTCGAGATGGACGGCTTTGAAGCCTCCGAGAACATCATCCTGATCGCCGCGACCAACCGTCCCGACGTTCTGGACCCGGCCCTGCTGCGTCCCGGCCGTTTCGACCGCCAGGTCGTGGTGCCGAACCCGGACGTCTCGGGGCGCGAACGCATCCTGCGCGTCCACATGAAGGATGTGCCGTTGGCCGCCGACGTCAACGTCAAGACCATCGCGCGCGGCACGCCGGGCTTCTCGGGCGCCGACCTGGCCAATCTGGTCAACGAGGCGGCCCTGACCGCGGCCCGCAAGGACCGCCGCATGGTCACGCATCGCGACTTCGAAGACGCCAAGGACAAGGTGCTGATGGGCTCTGAGCGTCGCTCCATGGCCATGAACGAGGAAGAAAAGCGCCTGACCGCCTATCACGAAGCCGGTCACGCCATCGTCGCCATGAACGTCAAGATGGCCGACCCCGTGCACAAGGCGACCATCGTCCCGCGCGGTCGTGCGCTGGGCATGGTGATGCAGTTGCCGGAAGGCGACCGCTATTCGATGAAGTACCAGCAGATGATCGACCGGATCGCCATCATGGCGGGCGGCCGCGTCGCCGAGGAACTGATCTTCGGCAAGGAGAACATCACCTCCGGCGCATCGTCCGACATCGAACAGGCGACCAAACTGGCCCGCGCCATGGTCACCCGCTGGGGCTTCTCCGAGAAGCTGGGCACGGTGGCCTATGGCGAAAACCAGGAAGAGGTCTTCCTGGGTCACTCGGTCGCCCGCAGCCAGAATGTCTCGGAAGAGACGGCCCGCACCATCGACGCGGAAGTGCGCCGTCTGGTGTCGTCGGGCTGGGATGAGGCGCGCCACATCCTGACCACCAAGGCCGACGACCACGAGAAGCTGTCTCAGGCCCTCTTGGAATACGAAACCCTGTCGGGCGAAGAGATCAAGGACCTGCTGGAGAAGGGTGTCGCCCCGAACCGCGACGAGAACAACTTCCCCAACGCCGGACCTTCGGTCTCGGTGCCGGTGACCCCGGTGGACGAAGCCTCTGTCGAGGTGCCGCCGACCCCCGCCGCCACCAGCGTGCCGACGGTGCACTGAGGCGACAGCCGATCCCGCCGTTCGTTCTGACTCAGGTTTGAGCGAAGTGTGACGGGGCCAAGGTGAAATGAACGCCCGCCGGTGGAGCAATCCCCGGCGGGTTTTTCGTGTCCGACGCCAGGCATGACTGCTCGGTGTGGCGTGTCGTATGAACTAGTTTGTATTTTAGACTAGTCTATGAGATATGTGTCTCGTTCCTAACGGGAGGGGTCGCCATGACGGCATCCGAAATCGATCGTTCAGAGCGGCTTCACAGCCTGGATGCGCTTCGCGGCGCGGCTCTGTTGCTGGGCGTGGTGCTGCATGGCGCCATGTCCTTCTTTCCCGCCCAGATCTGGATCGTCGCGGACGATCAGAAGTCGGTCTGGGCCAGTGGTCTGTTCTTCACCATCCATGTCTTCCGCATGGCCAGCTTCTTCATGATCGCCGGTCTGTTCGCGCACATGATGCTGAACCGGCGGGGCGTGACGGGCTTCATCAAGTACCGGTTGGTCCGCATCGCGGCGCCGTTCGCGGTCTTCTGGGGCGTGATCCTGACGGCCATCATCGCGGTGTTGATCTGGAACGCCTCCTTGCAGGGGCTGACAGCCGCTGATGCGCCGCCGCCGCCGACCTACGACTGGACCAACATGCCGTTGACCCATCTGTGGTTCCTGTGGGTGCTGCTGCTTTTCTACGCCGTCTTCCTGATCCTGCGGGCGGGGTTCAAGGCGCTGGACGACAAGGGCGAAGGCGCGCGGGTTCTGGACCGGCTGACGGCAGGTCTGATCGGGCCATGGGGACCGTTCGTGCTGGGTGCGCCGCTGGCCGTCGCCCTGTGGTTCGAGCCGAACTGGATCGCCTTCTTCGGCATTCCCACGCCCGATTACGGGCTGATCCCCAATACTTCCGCCGCCGTCGGTTTTGGCGTGGCCTTCGCCTTTGGCGTCATGCTGGACCGTCGCCGCGATCTGTTGAGCCGCATCCAGGCGTGGATGCCTGCCTATCTGGGACTGGCGGTTGGTGCAGGCGCGATCGCCCTGATGGTGTCGGGCGGACCCAATCCGCATCTGGCGCCCCTGACCGACCCTGTGGCCAAGGGTTTTGCAGCGGCGTCCTTCGGCGTGGCGACCTACGCCTCTGTCTTCGCCGCCATGGGACTGGCGCTGAAGTTCGCCTCGGGCCACAGTGTCGTGCGCCGCTATCTGGCTGACGCCTCCTACTGGATCTACATCGTCCACCTGCCGCTGGTGATGGCGGCCCAGGTCCTGGTGCAGGACTGGAGCCTGCCGTGGTTCGTCAAACTGATCGTGGTCGTCGCGGGCGTCCTGGCTGTCTCCATCGCCAGCTATGAACTGCTGATCCGCCACAGCTTCATGGGCCGCTGGTTGAACGGCCGCCGCGTACCGTGGCGTAAGCCACGCCAGCCGACGCTCGTCCCCGCCGAATAGCTTGCCAACCCCGGCGCCTGCGTCCATCGCATGATGGCGCAGACCGCCCCGAGGAATCACGTCCATGATCGACAAGTCCCGCAGCACGCCCGAGGCCGATCTGGCCTTCCTCCGCTCCATCGTTCAGGGCGGCGGCAGCGCCAAGGCGACCCTGACCCTGGGTGTCGCCTATCTGGCGGGCGGACTGCTGTATGGTCTGCAGTGCCTGTTTCATATCGGTCAGATGGTCGGCTGGATCCGCTGGCCTGATCTGGCCAATCTAGCCTTCGTGATCGGCATCACGGTCGCCTTCTTCATCGTGCTGATGTGGGCCATCCGCGAGGATCGCAAGCTTGGGACCGCCGGTCCCATCGTGACCCGCACCCTGAACGCCGCCTTCAGCAGCGCGGGCATGGCCAATCTGGCGATTGTCATCGTCTTCGGCTTTGGCGCGCAACGGGACCAGGACTTCGCCATCTGGCTCTACTACCCGGCCATGATCTTCGCCCTGCAGTCGGCGGTCTGGTATGTGGCCTGGAGCCTGAAGAAGAAGCCGTGGATGCTGGCGACCGCCGCAGGCGGCTGGGTCACGGCAGTGGCGCTGGGCGTGCTGGTTCGGCAGTCCGGGGTCTATCTCTATGTCTGCACCGCCGCGCTTTTCCTGCTGTTTGCCGGTCCGGGCTGGATCATGACGCGCGACGCCCTGCGCGCCCGCGCCGCCGATCAGGGCGCCGACTGATCTCATGAGTCTGGAGCAACTCGGCAAGATCGACGAGGTCATCCACGGTCGGATGCGGCTGGGGATCATGGTCTATCTGGCCGACGCAGAAGCCGCTGATTTCACGGAACTGAAGACCGTGCTGGAGGCGACCCAGGGCAATCTGTCCGTCCATATCAAGAAGCTGGAGGAGGCGGGTTATGTCGCTGTCGTCAAAAGCTTCGTGAACAACAAGCCCCTGACCCGCGTCTCCATCACGCCGGAAGGGCGCGCTGCCTTCGCCGCCTATCTGGAAGCATTGGGCGGGTTGATCGGAAGGAAGACCTGATGGCGCCCATGGTGGTTGATCCGGCCAGGGTGCGGACCTTTGAGGACAAGGCGTCCTTCTACGACTGGCTGGGGCAGAACCACGACCGTGAGACGGAGCTGTGGATCAGGGTGTTCAAGGTGAAGTCGGGCGTGGCTTCGATCACTATTCCCGAGACCATAGACGTCGTTCTGTGCTGGGGGTGGATCGACGGGATCAAGAAGGGGCTGGACGAGGTCAGCTTCCTGCAACGCTACACCCCGCGCGGCAAAAAGAGCGTCTGGAGCCAGGTCAATGTCGGCAATGTCGCGCGCCTGATCGAAGAGGGGGCGATGACCCCGCACGGTCTGAAGCACGTCGAGGCGGCCAAGGCGGACGGGCGCTGGGACGCCGCCTATCGCATCAGTGGGGCGACGGTCCCGGATGATCTGATGGCGGCCATTGAGGCGGACCCGCAGGCGCGGGCGACCTTCGATATCCTGACCGCCCAGAACCGTTTCGCCCTGATCTTCCGCACCGACGGCATGAAGACCGAGGCGGGGCGCAGGAAGAAGATCGCCGACCTGACCGCCATGCTGGCGCGAGGCGAGACCCCCTATCCGCAGAAGAGGGTCTGAGAAGGCGGACTTGTTTTTCCGCCGTCATCCTCGGGGTTGACCCGAGGATCGGATGCGGATCGGGCTGTGCATACGTTCGGCGCAATGCGGGCGGAATATCCGACCCTCGGGTCAAGCCCGAGGGTGACGCAGAGGGAGGCGATCAAACCTCCGGCAGGACCTCGGCGTCCTCGATCATCACCGGCGTCAGGCTGCGTTCGGCGCCGGACGGGTCGCTCCAGGAAATGGTGTAGCCCTCGACCAGACCGATCAGGCCCGCGCCGACGTGCGACAGGACCGACACCTTGCCCGCGTCGATGTCAGCCTCGTTCGGCAGGACGATCTGGATGCGGCGTGGATCGGACGAGCGCCCGTCGACATAGTGCAGCCAGCGGTGCAGCGGCACGGCGCCCTTGGGCAGGTCGGCGGGCTCGCAGATGACGGCGCGCTCAAGCTCTTCCTGCAGCATCCCGGCGACGCCTTCGCCGGGCATGTCGCCGACCAGGCGGGACAGGGTTTCGTGATCTTCGGCGCTGAGGAAGATGTCGGGACGGACGGGTAGTGTGGATTTGGACATGGGGGTTGCTCACAAAAGGATAGAGCCGCCACGCGCAGTCTGGCGTCAGGGGCGGCTGGAAGAAGGAGTTTCAGATCGTCGCCCGGAACGGGCAAAAGGCACGCAGCCGTTCCGGGTCAGAAGCCTGCGACGAGGCGTCCCGCGTGGGAAAGGCGTCGAGCCTGGCTGACGAAACGTGTGTTCACGGCTAGAGGCTGATCCTATGTCGCGTGAAAGTCAAACTTCGCCGTTGGTGGGCCTGTCGCACAAGGCGGCGCCTATGGTCATGGGCATCGTCAATGTGACGCCGGACAGCTTCTCTGACGGGGGGCGCTGGACCACGACGGAACGGGCGGTGGAACAGGCGCTGCGGCTGGTCGAGCAGGGCGCGGACGTTCTGGATATCGGGGGTGAAAGCACCCGTCCCGGCGCCGATCCGGTGAGCGAGACCGAGGAGATCGACCGCGTCGCCCCCGTCATCGCCGCCCTCCGCGCGCGCTGGCCCGGCGTCATCAGCATCGACACCATGAAGCCTGCCGTGGCCCGCGCGGCGGTCGCTGCGGGGGCGACGATGTGGAACGATGTCAGCGCCCTGACCCATGCGCCCGACAGCGCCGCTGTCGCCGCCGAACTGGGCTGTCAGGTCGTGCTGATGCATATGAAGGGCGAGCCGCGCACCATGCAGGCGGACCCCCGCTATGACGATGTGGTGGCCGAGGTTGCAGCCTATCTGAGCGACCAGGCGCAGGCGGCGATGGCGGCGGGCGTGGTGCGAGATAAGATCTGGCTCGACCCCGGCATCGGCTTTGGCAAGACCCTGGCGCACAACATGGCCCTGACGGCGCATCTGGAGGCCCTGACGGGGCTGGGCTTCCCCGTCCTCTACGCCGCCAGCCGCAAGCGCACGATCCAGGCCATCGACCCCACGGCGACCGATGCTGGCGACCGTCTGGGCGGCTCGCTCGCCCTGGCGCTGGAGGGCGCACGACGCGGCGCCCGCATGGTCCGCGTCCATGATGTGCGCGCGACGGTTCAGGCGCTGAAGGTGCAGGCGGCGGTGGCGAACGGCTGACGCCCGCGACATCCGGTCGCGGCGGATGTAGAGCGGTCAGGCAACAACCAATGGCCGCTGTCCATGAACCTGGGTTCCTATATCGCCCCCATCCTGATGCTGTGCCTGTCGAACGTCTTCATGACCTTCGCCTGGTACGGCCACCTGAAGTTTGACCACAAGCCGATGTGGCTGCTGGTCATGGCCAGCTGGGGCATCGCCTTCTTCGAATACTGGCTGGCGGTTCCGGCCAACCGCATCGGCATTCACGTCTATTCACCCGCCGAGCTGAAGACGATGCAGGAGGTGATCACCCTGTTGGTCTTCGCCGGGTTTTCGGTCCTGTATCTGGGCGAGAAGCTGACGATCAATCACCTGGTCGGGTTCGCCTTCATCGGTCTGGGCGCCTTCTTCATCTTCAAGGGACCGCTGGGGGCGTGAACCGCCTTGCCCTTGGGGGCGGGCTGGGCCATCTGACCCCTCATGTCCTGGGTCATGTCGATCAATCCGTGGGTGACGCTGGTCGTCGCCGGTCTGCTGGAGGTTCTCTGGGCTTCTGGCCTCAAGAATGTCAGCCTGCAAAGGCCGCTAACGTCGCTGGGCGTGCTGATTGCGCTGGCCAGCAGCATGATCCTGTTGTGGGTGGCGACGCAGAAGCTGCCGATCGGCACCGCCTACGCCATCTGGACCGGCATCGGCGCGGTCGGCGCGGCGCTGGTGGGCATTCTGTTTTATAATGAGCCGGCGACGGCGGTACGGGCGGTCTGCATCCTGCTGATCGTCTCGGGCATTGTGGGTCTGAAGCTGTTTTCGGGAGCTGCGGCATGAGCCTGGTTCACACGGACGACCATCACACGGGCAGCGCCAGACATCTGGGTCGGGTGCTGATCCTGGCCGGGTCCGACAGCGGCGGCGGGGCCGGGATTCAGGCCGATATCAAGGCCGTGACCATGATGGGCGGATACGCCGCCACCGCCATCACCGCCGTCACCATCCAGAACACACTGGGCGTCCACGGCGTCCATCCCCTGCCGCTGGATGTCATCACCGCACAGGCCCGCGCCGTGCTTGACGACATCGGGACGGATGCCTTCAAGACCGGAATGCTCGGCTCGGTCGAGGTGGTCGAGACCGTCGCCGCCCTGCTGGACACTGCCGATGCGCCCGCCGTGGTCGACCCGGTCATGGTGGCCAAGGGGGGGCATCCCCTGCTGCCCGATCTGGCGGTCGATGCGGTCAAGTCGCTGATGATCCCGCGCGCCGCTCTGCTGACCCCCAATGCGCCCGAGGCCGAGGCTCTGACGGGCTTCGCCGTGCATGATCTGGACGGCCAGCGCCGGGCGGGCGAGGCCCTGCTGGCCATGGGCGCGCGGGCGGTGCTGATGAAGGGCGGTCATGTGCCGGGGACGACGGTGATCGACCTTCTGATGACGACGGACGGCGAGACGGTGCTGGAATCCGAACGGATCGACACCCGCCACACCCACGGCACCGGCTGCACCCTGGCCAGTGCGTGCGCCGCCGGTCTGGCGCTGGGCCGCCCGTTGGAGGTCGCGGTCGCCGAGGCCTGGGCCTATGTCGCCGAGGCCATCCGCCGTGCGCCCGGTCTGGGCGGCGGCCACGGTCCGCTGGACCACGCCTGGCCTGTGCGCGGCTGATCCATGACGACGACGAATCTAGAGGCGCGGCTGGTCGAGCTCGTGCGCGCCGACCCCAATCTGATGCATGTCCTGACCACGGTGCGGGCGCTGGACCTGCCCGACTGGCGGCTGGTGTCGGGCGCTGTCTATCAGGCGGTGTGGAACGCCCAGACGGGCCGCGCGGCAGGCTATGGGGTCAAGGATTATGATCTGGCCTATTTCGACGCCTCGGACGTCTCCTATGAGGCCGAGGATGTGGTCATCAAGCGCGTCGCCGCCGCCTTCGACGAACCCTTCCGCAGTCAGGCCGAGGTCCGCAATCAGGCCCGAGTTCATTTATGGCACTCGGCGAAGTTCGGCGGCTCTTACTCGGCTCTGACCGGCACGGATGAGGCACTGACCCGCTTCGTCGCACCCTGTTTCGCGGTGGGTGTCAGACTTGAGGGAGACGATGAAATCACTGTAGCTGCGCCGTTCGGGCTGGAGGACGTCTTTAGCCTGACGATCCGCCCGACCCCGGATCGGCCCGTCGCGAAGGACTGGGATCGCATCATCGAGAAGGCGAAGGCGCGCTGGCCTGAACTTAATGTCGTTCAGGTCTGATTGCGGACCAGCCTGAAAGCACAGCCTGAGTGACCTTGTTCGGTTGTTTCGATAAGTTCACGGGATGAACCCGTTTCACCACATCTGGTCGCGCTTTCACGCGGGGCATTGGCCTGTAGGTTACAGGCTGCGGGCTAGCGGGGCGGTTAACTGGGTCCGTTTCCACTCGCTCCCCAACTCGAAGCGATACGCCGACAGTGACGATGAGCGTCGCACTGTTCTGCACCGCCAGAACCTGCTGGCTTCAGAGGTGTTGAGACCCGACCCGTGCTGGTTGGTTCAGACACACTGGATCACGCCCGCCGGGATGACCGATGTGGCCGACGCCCACGATCCCTTCGCCGCGACACGACAGTTCGATCTCAAGCCCGCTTTCGAGTTTTCAGACGGCGATGATGACGACGTCTCCGTTGGCTGGCGAGTTCACGCCGGGCAGACCCGATGGACGGATGGAGGCTTTGACGAGCTGCTCACCAGCGTCGCCGAGGAGCGGGCAGGTCCAACACTGTGGATGTCTGAAGCGACCGGCTCGATATTTGCCCCTTACGACGGCGGCGTTGATCTTTTTTTAGCCAAACCGGAAGAGGTCGCGTCGCTGAAGGCGAAGTATCGCGACTGGCTGTCCAGCCACCCGGAAGGCCTGTGAAGGCTCCGATCGGAAAACGATCCTAAAAACCTGAATATACAAACAGAGTTGCGTGCATCTGTGGTTCGAGAACCGCTTCGGCGAGCCTTACGCACCTCTAGTTCGACGGATCAGGCGTTGAGCCAGTTTGTCGCCCTGATCTTCGCCGTGGGCGCGCGGTCGCTGGCCTGAGCTGACGGTGGTGGAGCCGGTCTAGCTTGATTGAGGCTTTGCCCGCACCGTCATTCCGGGGCTGAGCAAGGCGAAGAACCCGGAACCCAGGACCAGATTCTCATCGCCAGCCGTCATCAATGGCACGTGCGACCCTCCTGGGTTCCGGGCTCGTCCTACGGACGCCCCGGAATGACAGGCCGAGGGGGCGGAAAACTGAAGTCCGAACCGACCTAGTAAGGGCCGTGCTTGCCGTTCGAGGAGAACTCAGGCGGGGCGGCCTTGTGGATGAACTGTTCGGCGACCAGCCAGGCCTTGAACGGGCGCAGGCAGCCCAGACACATGGCGACCAGCAGGGGCAGGGTGACGACGGCGTGGACCCAGATCGGCGGGTGAACCGTGAACTCGAACGCCATCAGCAGGATCATGCCGATGATCCCGACCGCCGACATGACGAAGAAGGCCGGGCCGTCCGCCGGGTCGGCGAAGGCGAAGCTGAGGCCGCACTCGGGGCATTCTGTGCGCAGGGTCAGGTAGCCCTTGAACAGCGGGCCCTTGCCGCAGCGGGGGCAACGGCAGGCGAGGCCTGTCTTGACGGTGCTGAGCGGGGGATATTGCGGATCGGCCATGCGGCGACCCTATCTGCTTCCATTGGGTCTGTCGCGTGGACGGTTTGTCCATGGACGAACGCTGTTTCAGTCCGGGACAAAAGACGGGTTCGCAGAGCGCCGATTAACCGTGACGAAAGGCCTGTCGCGGCATAGCTGGCGGGTAATGTCAGGGCCGTTGCCGACCAAGCGCATGCTGAAGACGTCCGTGGCGGCCGCCGCGGCGGCCGCTGTCGCGTTCGCGCCCCTGGCCCCGCTGGCGCAGGAGGCTGGCCGCAGCCGCGATCCCCTGTCCATCTCCATCGGCCAGAACAGCGGCTTCACGCGCGTCGAGTTCGGCGGCGTCATCGGCGTGCGCAGTCAGGTTCGGCGCGACGGCGACAAGCTGTATGTGCGTCTGGGTGTTTCGGCGGCGCCCGATGTGTCGCGTCTCCGCGTCGATCCGCCGCAGGGCGTGAAGGCGGTCGAGACGCGTCTGGCGCGCGGCGGCGGCACGGATCTGATCCTGACCCTGGCCGAGGGCGCCGACTATCGCTCGGGCGTCGCCGACGGGGCGGTGTGGCTGAACCTCTATGCGCCGGGCAAGGCGCCCGAGGGGGCGGTTGAGACGGTCGCCAAGGCCAATGCCGTCGTGCCGGTTCATGCAGAGACGTCGGCGGACAAGACCGTCCTGACCTTCCAGTGGGGCGCGCCGGTCGGCGCCGCCGTCTTCCGCCGGGGCGAGGCCGTCTGGGTGGTGTTCGACACCGCCGCCAAACTGGACCTGAACGGCGCCCTGAGGGGCAGCAAGGCCTCTGGACCTGCGCGCGGCGCCCGCTGGGCTGCGGGGCCGGGCTACACCGCCCTGCGCATTGCTGCGCCCGGCGACCAGTCGGTTTCGGCCCAGGGGCAGGGCGGGACATGGACCGTCTCCATCGGCGGAAACGGCGCGGGCGGCTCGGGGGTGGAGGTCGATCGCTCCGACGACGGCGCCTCGACCCTGGTGGCGCGCATGGCCGGGGCGACCAAGACGGTCTGGCTGACCGATCCGCTGGTCGGCGACCGCTTCGCCGCCGTGACGGCCCTGGCCCCCGGCAAGGGCATGGCCGAGCGCCGCTCGACCGTTGACCTGACCCTGTTGCCCACCGCGCAGGGCATGGCCATCGAGACGGCGACCGACGACCTGAAAGTGGATGCGGCGGGCGATCTGGTGACGCTGAGCCGTCCGCGGGGCCTGACCCTGTCGCCGCCCTCGGCCCTGCTGCAGGCGGCGGGGTCTCTGGTCGATGCGCCGCCCAAGGCCAGCGACCCGGCCCTGATCCTTGAGAACTGGTCCGCTGTCGGGGCGGCGGGCTTCTCTGACCGCTATCAGCGGCTTCAGGACGAGGCCATGACAGAGGCGGCGGCGTCGGACGACAATCCACGCGCCCCCATCGCCGCGCGTGTGGCCTTTGCCCGCTTCCTGGTCGGATCGGGGCTGAACTACGAAGCGATCGGCGTCCTGAACGGCATCATCGCCAAGTCGGCCAGCATGCAGGGCGAACCGGAGGTGCGGGGCCTGCGCGGCGCCGCCCGTGTCGGCGTCGGGCGGTTGGAAGAAGCCCAGGCCGATTTCGCCATCGGCGCCCTGGCCAACGACCCCGCCGCCAAGGTCTGGCAGGGCTATATCGCCGCCGAGCAGGGCGACTGGGAGGGGGCGCGCCGCGCCTTCGCCGCCGGGGCGTCTGTGATCGATCAGTTCCCCAAGGAATGGCGCGCCCGCTTCGGCGCCGCCCACGCCATGGCCGCCGTCCAGACGGGCGACCTGGCCGCCGCCC
>NZ_JABAZW010000085.1:0-8432 GCF_018608325.1 Brevundimonas sp.
CACCGCCCGCACCAGACGCCCGCCTTCGACAAAGGCGGCGGAGGCAGAACCTGAAGCCGGGGCAAGGCGGGCTGCGACATCCATATCCCCGGTCAACAGAGCGGAGGTGAAGGCCTGTTCGCGCACGCGTGGCTGCTCCGGCGCCAGTTCATTGGCGCGCGCCAGCAGGCCGGAACCGATGTCTCCATCCCCGCGCATCAGGGCCAGACGACCAGCCAGATAAAGACCATAGGCGCTGCGGCCCATCGCATCCGTCGGGATCGGCGCCCAGACCTCAGGGATCGGCGGCGTGGTCTCGGCGATGATGATGTGGGGAACCACCTCTTCCTCGTCCGCCGGGGCGACAGTCGGATCGACAGGTTCGGTCTGTGTCGGCTCAGCCTGGGCCGGAACAGCGGGGGCCGATGCAGGGGTTTCCTGCGCCACAGCCTGCCCGGCGAGCGCCAGGGCGAGAACGGCGAGAGAGGCGGCGAACAGGCGCGAACGATAGGCGGTCATCCGCCGACCCTTCACGGTTTTCATGCGACGGGCAAGGGGCGGATCGCTCGCCCCCTGCCCTGTTTTTCTCACATGTTCGGGTAGTTGGGACCACCGCCGCCTTCGGGCGTGGTCCAGACGATGTTCTGCGACGGGTCCTTGATGTCGCAGGTTTTGCAGTGGACGCAGTTCTGGGCGTTGATCTGGAAGCGCGGATTGGACCGGCCGTCCTCGTCGTACAGCACCTCATAGACACCCGCCGGGCAGTACAGCCGCGCAGGTTCGCCATATTTGGGCAGGTTGACGTTGATCGGCTTGGACGGGTCCAGCAGCTTCAGGTGCGCGGGCTGTTCCTCGGCATGGTTGGTGTTCGAGATGAACACCGACGACAGCTTGTCGAACGACAGCTTTCCATCCGGCTTGGGATATTTGATGACCTTGTGTTTAGCCGCAGGCTCGGTCGAGGCGGCGTCCGTCTTCTCATGCTTCAGCGTCGGGATCGGCGACCAGCCGCCCAGCAGCGTGCGGCACCACATGTCGAACATGCCCAGCGCCCCGCCCAGGGTCGTGCCGAACTTGCTGAGCAGCGGCTTGGCGTTCCGGACGATGGCCAGTTCCTTATAGACCCAGCTGCGTTCGAAGGCCGTCTGATACTCGTTCAGCACATCGCCTTCACGCCCGGCCTGCACCGCGTCATAGGCGGCGTCGGCAGCCAGCATGCCGGTCTTCATGGCGTTGTGGCTGCCCTTGATGCGCGGCACGTTCACGAAGCCCGCCGAACAGCCGATCAGCGCGCCGCCGGGGAAGGCCAGCTTCGGAATCGACTGCAGACCGCCCTCGGTGATGGCGCGCGCGCCGTACGAAATGCGCGTGCCACCTTCCAGATGCGGCGCGACCGAGGGGTGGTGTTTGAAGCGCTGGAACTCATCGAACGGCGACAGGAACGGGTTCTTGTAGTTCAGGTGAACCACATAGCCGACAGCCACATAGCGGTCGCCGAAATGATACAGGAAGCTGCCGCCGCCCGTGTGCTCGTCCAGCGGCCAGCCGGTCGAGTGCTGGGCCAGACCCGGCTGGTGCTGTTCAGCAGGCACCTGCCACAGCTCTTTAAGACCGATGCCGTATTTCTGCGGCGACTTGCCGTCCTGCAGCTTGTGTTTGGCGATGATGGTCTTGGCCAGCGAACCGCGCACGCCCTCGGCGATGAAGACATATTTGCCGTGCAGTTCGATGCCTGGCTGGAAGTCGTCCGTCGGCTTGCCCTCGCGGTCGATGCCGAAGACGCCGGCGACGACGCCCTTCACCCGGCCCGTTTCATCGTCCCAGACCACATGGCTGGCGGCCATGCCGGGATAGACCTCGACGCCCAGCGCCTCGGCCTGTTCACCCAGCCAACGCGTCACATTGCCCAGCGAGGCGATGTAGCAGCCGTGATTGTGCATGAAGGGCGGCATCAGCGGCATGGGCAGGGACACCTCGCCCTGCGGACCCAGCAACAGGAACTTGTCCTTGGTGACCGGCGTCTCCAGCGGCGCGCCCCGTTCCTTCCAGTCGGGGAACAGCTCGTTCAGCGCCTTGGGGTCGATCACTGCGCCGGACAGGATGTGGCCGCCGACTTCGGCCGCCTTTTCCAACACTGCGACGTTGATTTCTTTGCCGTCTTTTTCCGCGCGCTGTTTCAGGCGGATGGCCGCCGACAAGCCCGCAGGGCCGCCGCCGACGATGACGACATCATATTCCATGACCTCGCGTTCGACCGCCTGCAGCGCCTCGATGGGCGGCAGATTGTCGATGATCGCTTCCTGACGGGCGTTCTCGGCGCCGCCCTCAATGGCGTCTTCGGCCATGATTTTCCCCTGAAATCCCGGTTCTTGGTGTGGTTATGCCGCTTATCGGAAGGTGACGCGGGGGCGGTCAAGGCTTATCGGTGTCCCAGAATCATGAACGCGCACCCCCGTGACATTGCTGCGACCGAGAGTCTGCTCGCCTTCTGGCGGGATGCGGGCGTCGACGCCTGCTATCTGGACGCGCCCGTCGACCACACCCACATCGCCCCGCCGCCGGTCGTTCAGGCGGTGCAGCGCGCGACAGCGTCCATCACCCCCATGCCCTCTGCCGGCGGCGGCGAAGAGGCTCTGGCCCAGGCCCGGCAACTAGCCGCCTCGGCCAATACGCTTCAGGATCTGGCGGCCGCCGTTGCAGGGTTCCACGGCTGCTCCCTGCGCCAGATGGGCGCGACCCAGTCGGTGTTCGGGCGCGGCGACGCCAACGCCCCGGTCCTGGTGATCGGCGAAGCCCCCGGCGCCGAGGAGGACCAGATCGGCCAGCCCTTCGTGGGTCAGGCGGGGCATCTGCTGGACCGGATGATCGAAGCGGCGGGTCTGACCGGCAAGGTCTTCATGACCAACACCGTCTTCTGGCGCCCGCCCGGCAATCGTCCGCCTTCGCCGCAGGAACAGGCTGTCTGCGTCCCCTTCCTGGAACGCACCTTCGCCCTGCTGAAACCCAAGGCCGTCCTGCTGTTGGGCGGGGCCACGGCCAAGTCCGTCCTGCAGACGGACGAAGGGATCATGAAGCTGCGCGGACAGTGGAGGGAATGGCGTCTGCACGAAGGCGCGATTTCCGCCCCCGTCATGCCGACCTTGCATCCCGCCTTCCTGCTGCGGCAGCCGCAGGTCAAACGACTGGCCTGGGCCGACCTGCTTTCACTGGCGGTTCGCCTTGAAACGGACTCGGTTGAGGATCACGACTGATTGCTGCATGTTTCCATGCTGACGACCGATCGCCATACGGACCCCGCCTGAGTCGAGACGGACGGGGCCGCCGCCAACGAGGGGGCCGCCGCATTGACCAGGTTCAGCCGCGCGATGATCGCGCCGACGCTGGCTCTCACCCTGTCCGCCCTTGCAGTCGCGGCGCAGGCGGAGACCCCGTATGCGACGATGGCGGCGTCCGCCTCCGCTTCGAACACGGCCAATACGCGCCCGACTGCCCTGAGCTCTGCTGACCGCCTGTCCTACACCACCGCCTTCGACGCCCTGCGGCGCGGCGACCTGGAGGCGGCCCGTATCGCCGCCCGTCAGGCCCAGGACCGTGTCCTGCTGGGTCAGGTCGAGTTCGAACGCCTGTTCCACCCGAACTATAACGCCACCTACGAAGAACTGACCGAGTGGCTGCAGGAATACTCCGATCTGCCCATCGCCACCCGCGTCTATGATCTGGCCATGCGCCGCCGCCCGGACGGCGCCATCGAACCGATCAAGCCTGCAGGCTTTTTGGGCCGCACCTGGAACAGCGTCGTCAACGCCGTGTCGGGCGGCGGGGCCGCCGCCGATCCGATGAAGACGGCGCGGATCGCCTATAACAACGACGACCTGACGGGCGCATCGGCCATGGGCCGCGAGATCGGCGACTGGTGGACGGTCGGCCTGGCCGAATGGCGCATGGGCGAGTTCAACGAGGCCTTCAACGCTTTCGACCGCGTGGCCCAGGACCCGACCGAGGACCCGTGGGTCCGCTCTGGCGGCGCCCTGTGGGCCGCACGCGCCGCCGGCAAGTCCGCCCGGCAGAATGTCGTGACCGACTATCTGCGCCTCGCCGCCCAGTGGCCCGCCACCTTCTATGGCCAGATCGCCCTGCGTCAGTTGGGCGAGGAACCGGTCATCGAGAACCTGGGCCCACGCCCCTATGCGGCCGAGCCGCGCGTACGCCGCGCCTTCTATACGCCCGACGCCGCCGTGGACGCCGCCTCGCTGGAAGCCTTTGTCCAGAACGAGCCCCGCGCCCGTCGCGCCCTGGCCTATTATGAAGTCGGACGCCGTGCCGACGGCGACAATGAAATGCGCTCCGGCCTGCGCACCGCCGCGGGCGACGCCTCGCGCATGTGGGCGGCGCTGGCCCGCATCGTCTCGCCGGGCCGTGAAACAGACGCCTCGCGCATCGACGCCAACCGCTATCCGATCCCGGACCTGCAGCCCGAGGGCGGCTTCACCATCGAACGCGCGCTGGTCTATGCGGTCGCGCGCAAGGAAAGCGACTTCAACCCCAACGCCCGCTCCAGCGTCGGCGCCTACGGCATCATGCAGGTGATGCCGACCACAGCGGCCGAACTGTCCGGTGACCGCAGCTTCGTCTCGACCCCGAACAAGCTTTTGACGCCCGCCGTCAACATGCGGCTGGGCCAGACCTATGTGAACCGGATGCTGCAGCGGTCAGAGTTCCAGGGCGACATCCTGCGGGCGGTCGCCTCCTATAACGCCGGGCCGGGACCGATGCTGGCGGCGGTGCGCAAGCTGGGGCCGGACGCCGATCCCCTGCTGCTGATCGAGACCATCGACGTGCCCCAGGCCCGCGAATATGTCGAGAAGGTCGTCGCCGCCTACTGGATCTATCAGCGGATGTTCGGCGCCCCGCTGAACACGCTGGACGCCGTAGCCTCAGACGCCACCCTGGTGCCGATTTCACTGGATTATGTGCCGCCTGCGCCCGTCGCGGACGAGATCATGGTCGCCCAAACGGCCACCGTCAGCGACGAACGCTAGAAGACGATCGCCAGCAGCAAGGCCCAGAAGGCGCTGCTGAGCAGAATGACCAGCATATAGCCCGCCACAGGGCCTAACCGATGACGCGACCGTTGCTGCGGCGCGCGCAAGGACGTCACACTGGTCTGCACGGGCGAAGCCGTCATTGCGATCTCCCACGAGGCGACTGCTTCGTGTGCCCATCATCAATAACAGCCAGCGCTTAAACGAACGTCATCGCCCTTGGTTGACGCCCGTTAAAGTTGCGCCACCTCCATTTCCCACTGACGAAAGTCGGGATGAGCCAGCAGGGCCTCGACATAGGTCTGAGCCACGCCGTCGTCGCCATGGGCGCTCAAATCGATCTGATAGTGGCGAATGCGGGCCGCGACCGGCGTATAGAAGATGTCGGCGATGGAGCGCGTTCCGAACAGCCAGGGGCCATCAACCCCGAACCGGCTCCGCATCTGACGGAACAGGACCACGATACGCGCCAGATCCCGATCCAGCGCTGGGTCCGAAGGCGTCTGTGACCGCGCGTCGCCACTGATCGGATGATCCGGCCCCATGCCGCAGAAGGTCCGCAGGGCGCTGAAGCCGGAATGCATTTCCGCCGTCACTGATCGGGCCAGGGCGCGCGTGACCGGATCGGCTGGCCACAGACGCGCCTGCGGATAATGCTCCGCCGCCCATTCGGCGATGGCCAGCGTATCCCAGATCAGTTCCCCGTCGACCGTCAGCGCGGGCACGAACCCGGACGGCGACACCGCAAGCAGCGCCGCCTTATGCTCGGGCGTGTCATAGCGCGCGTCACGCACTGCAAAGTCTGCGCCCGTCGCCTTCATCACCAGCCAGCCGCGCAGCGACCAGGTGGAATAGGCCCGGGGTCCGATCAGCAGTTCCATAACGCGCGCCTTCTGTTGCGGGCGCGATTAATGGCTGGAGGCGAGCTTCAGTACAACCAGACCCGACACCACAAGGGTCACGCCCGCGATCCTGAGCGGCGTCAGCGGCTCACCCAGAATAAAGGCCCCGACGGCAAAGGCCCCGACCGCGCCGATGCCGGTCCAGATGGCGTAGGCCGTACCCAGCGGCAGGGTCTTCATCGCCAACGACAACAGCCCGAACGACCCGATCATGAAGATGACCATGCCGACAGTCGGCCACGGCTTGGTGAAGCCTGCAGAGGCCTTCATCAGATAGGCCCAAACGATTTCCAGAACCCCAGCGGCGAGCAGATAGACCCAGGCCATGACAATGACTTTCCAACTTGATTGCCGGGTCGTCCCGGCATTCAAAACCCGAAAGGGGGAGGTCGTCCTCACTGAAAGCGCGGCTAATCTGGGACATTGGCCGCCAAAGTCAACCTTGGCCCTGCGGCAAACCTTGACTCACGCCCCCTTGAGACCGACACGAACCGCCCATGATCACGCGCTATTCCCGCCCCGTCGCCGCCGCCATCTGGTCCCAAGAAACCAAGTACAAGATCTGGTTCGAGATCGAGGCCCACGCCGCCACCAAGATGGCGGAACTGGGTGTGATCCCCAAGGAATCAGCCGAGGCCATCTGGGCCAACGGCAAGGACGCGACCTTCGACGCCGACCGCATCGACGAGATCGAACGCACCACCAAGCACGACGTCATCGCCTTCCTGACCCATGTGTCGGAAATCGTCGGCGAGGAAGCTCGTTTCCTGCACCAGGGCATGACCTCCTCCGACGTGCTGGACACCTGTTTCGCGGTGCAGTTGGCCCGCTCGTCGGACCTGCTGATCGAGGGCGTGGACCGGGTTCTGGCCGCGCTGGAGACCCGCGCCAAGGAGCATAAATACACCCCGACCGTGGGCCGCTCGCACGGCATCCACGCCGAGCCGGTGACCTTCGGCCTGAAGCTGGCGGGCTATCACGCCGAGTTCCAGCGCGCCAAGCGCCGCCTGATCACGGCCAAGGAAGAGATCGCTACCTGCGCCATCTCCGGCGCCGTGGGCACCTTCGCCAACGTCGATCCTGCGGTTGAGCAATATGTCGCCGACCAGATGGGTCTGGCCGTCGAGCCCGTCTCGACGCAGGTGATCCCGCGCGACCGCCACGCCGCCTTCTTCGCCGCACTGGGCGTCGTCGCCAGCTCGGTCGAGCGTCTGGCCGTTGAAATCCGCCACCTGCAGCGCACCGAAGTGCTGGAGGCCGAAGAGTTCTTCGACAAGGGCCAGAAGGGTTCGTCGGCCATGCCGCACAAGCGCAACCCGATCCTGACCGAAAACCTGACCGGCCTGGCCCGTCTGGTCCGTTCGGCAGTGACGCCCGCAATGGAGAACGTCGCCCTGTGGCATGAGCGCGACATCAGCCATTCGTCGGTCGAGCGCGGCATCGGCCCAGACGCCACCATCCACCTGGACTTCGCCCTGCACCGTCTGGCGAATGTGGTCGAGCGGCTGAACGTCTATCCTGAGAACATGCAGAAGAACATCGACCGCCTGGGCGGTCTGGTTCACTCGCAGCGGGTCATGCTGGCCCTGACGCAGGCCGGGATCTCACGCGAAGCCGCCTATGCCGCCGTTCAGGAAAACGCCATGAAGGTCTGGCGCGGCGAAGGCGTCTTCCTCGACTTCCTGAAGGCCGACGAACGCGTCACCCTGCCCCACGACCAACTCGAAGCCCTGTTCGACCTGGGCTACCACACCAAGAACGTGGACGTGGTGTTCAAGCGGGTCTTCGGAGACTGAACCCCATGACCGAGCGCACGATCCGGCTGAACCCCCGGCTCGACCCCCGTGACTATGCGGAGGCCTATGCGCGCGACGGCATGGTGCAGGTGCCCGATCTGCTGGACGCGGCCAGCGCTGAGTGGCTGGAACTGGCGCTGGAGCACGACACAGCCTGGCAGTTGTCATTAAAAACACCTGAGGGGGGCAAGCTGTTCTCCCCTCAGGAAATGACGGCTCTGGGGCGTGATGAACTGGGCGCCCGCATCCAGAACGCCCTGAAGGAGGGGCGCGACGGTTTCTCCTTCGTCTATCTGGCCTATCCGATCATCAAGTCCTTCATGTCAGGGCAGGATGCGGGCCATGCCACACACATTCTGCTGCAGTTTTTCAACGACACCCCCTTCGTCGAGTTCGCCAAGGCGGTAACCGGAGAAGCAGGCGTCACGAAGATCGACGCCCAGGCGACATGGTTCCGCCCTGGTGATTTCCTGACCCTGCATGACGACACAGATCAGGGACAGCGGCGCGCGGCCTACACCCTTGGCCTGACACGCGATTGGCGGCCCGACTGGGGCGGCCAGCTCCTGTTCCACAATACGGCAGGCGACATCGAGCGCGGACTGAAGCCCGGCTTCAATCTGTGGACCGTGTTCAAGACGCCACGCAACCACTCCGTCGCCCCGGTCGCGGGCTATGCCGGCGGCAAGCGCCGCTCCATCACCGGCTGGCTG
>NZ_JABAZW010000085.1:8442-13620 GCF_018608325.1 Brevundimonas sp.
CGCCCCGCCGGTCAAGTGAGCCCTATAGAGAACACTGATCAATCAAGGTATCACTCTGACGATTCCGCTCATCGAACCGTTCACAGGGAAAGCCTTGCTCACCTCCATTCTCGTCGCCTTTGCGCTGCTGTTCTCGACCTCCTCTCAGGACGAAGAACTCCCATCTGGACGCACTCTGCAGTCCACTTCTGACAGGTACGCAATGGGCCAGTGCCTAAATGGCATAGTCGGCATTCGCGGCGTCATCATGCGTTGCACACTAGATGGCGAGGGGCGTGCGCAAGGTTGCGAAATCGCCAATCCCTCTCCCGCAGTCATGCGTAACGAGCGTGTTTTCCAGTGCATGGCCTCGCGAATGCGGTTTTCCTTCTCTGACCGATCATCAACTGCGGGTCAGGAGGTTCACTTCCGACTGGGTGGACAAACAGTTCTGGGTGAAGAGGCGTTGAGACAGGCCGAACGCAAACAGTCACGCCCTTGATCGAGCGCCCTGACGCTTCTCGCCGCATCGGCTTTGACCCCATTGTCGATGCGGGCACGCGGCTGCTGATCCTGGGCAGCCTGCCCGGGGACGCCTCGTTGAAGGCGGCGCAGTATTACGCCCATCCGCGCAACGGCTTCTGGGCCTTGATCGGCGGCGTGCTGGGCGAAGATCTGCCCGCCCTGCCGTATGAGCAGCGTTTGGTGCGGTTGAAGGCGCGAGGGGTCGGTCTGTGGGACGTTATCGCTTCGGCGGAACGGTCCGGCAGTCTGGACGCGGCCATCCGCTCACCCGAGGCCGCCGATCTGCGCGGACTGGTCGAAAGCCTGCCGGATTTGCGTGCCGTCGCCTTCAACGGCGGGCTGGCGGCCAAGCTGGGACGGCGGATTCTGGGCGGCATGGACGCGGTCGAACTGGTCGACCTGCCGTCATCCAGCCCCGCTCATGCAATATCTTTGTCGGCAAAAGCGCAAACCTGGGCCATACTGGGGAAGTTTCTCCCAGATAAGCCTGCCGACTGATGATCCTGACCCTTTCCTGCCCTGACCGCCACGGCATTGTCGCGGCGGTTTCCTCATTTCTGCTGGCGCGCGACGCCAACATCTCGGACGCCCAGCAGTTCGGTGACGCCTCCAGCGCGACCTTCTTCATGCGGGTGGTGTTCGAACCCGCCGACGGTGACGCCGAGGCCTCGATCCGCGACGCCTTTGCGCCGCTGGCCGGGCGGTTCGAGATGGACTGGACCCTGCGCGGCGGCGAACCGCGCAAGGTGATGATCCTGACGTCCAAGTTCGATCACTGTCTGGCGGACCTGCTTTATCGCTGGCGCATCGACGAACTGCCCATGCAGGTGACAGCCATCGTGTCGAACCATCCGCGCGAACTGATCGGCCATGTCGATCTGGGTGACCTGCCCTTCCATCACCTGCCGCTGAAGGCAGGCGATCCCGCCGCCAAGGCCGAACAGGAAACGACCCTGCTGCGCCTGATCGAAGAGACCGGCACGGAACTGGTGGTGCTGGCGCGCTACATGCAGATTCTGTCCGACGACCTGAGCCGTGCGCTGGAGGGCCGTTGCATCAACATCCACCACTCCTTCCTGCCGGGGTTCAAGGGCGCAAAACCCTATCATCAGGCCCACGCGCGCGGCGTGAAGGTGATCGGCGCCACCGCCCACTATGTCACCGCAGATCTGGACGAAGGCCCGATCATCGAACAGGACGTTGAACGCATCAGTCACCGTGACACGCCCGAAGATCTTATCCGTAAAGGTCGAGATATCGAGCGTCGTGTTCTAGCGCGTGCCGTCCGCCGCCACCTGGAAGACCGTGTTTTGCTGCATGGAAAAAAGACGGTGGTTTTCGAAGACTGAATGCTCAAGCTGCGAATTCTTATGGTCCGCAGTGCATCCTTTATGCCTCACCGCGCGTAACGTTTCCGTGACCGCCTTCAGAGCGGAAAATAAAGGATGGAAACGTTATGACCAACATTCGCAATACAATGCTCGTGGCCGTATCCGGCGCCGCTCTTCTGGCGGTGGCGGCTTGCGGCAATCAGAACAGCACCCCGGCGGACACCGCTGCTCCGGCGCCGGTGGAAACCACCGCGATGACGCCTGAAACTCCGATGCCCATGGTCGGCGGCGCGGCGATGGATCCGGGCCAGACGATCGTCGCCAATGCGTCCAAGGCCTCGAATCTGTCGACCCTGGTCGCTGCGGTCCAGGCTGCGGGCCTGGTGGACACCCTGAACGGCGCCGGCCCCTTCACGGTCTTCGCGCCTGACAACGCCGCCTTTGACAAAATTCCCGAAGCGACGCGCACCGCCCTGATGCAACCGGCCAAGAAGGCCGACCTGACCAAGATCCTGACCTATCACGTCGTCGCTGGCCGCCTGACCGCAGCCGACATCGCCGCCCAGGCCCAGGCCGATGGCGGCACAGCCAAGCTGAAGACGGTTCAGGGCGAGGAACTCAAGGTTTCGGCGGGTCCGAACAACACCTGGGTCATCACCGACGCCAAGGGCGGCAAGTCCACAATCACCCAGGCTGACGTCGGCCAATCCAACGGGATCGTTCACGTCGTCGACACGGTGCTGATGCCGTAAAAATAATTTTCAGCCCGCGTCGATTGGGCTGAAACCAAATGGCGCGCGCCGTGTTCTTCAGGGGCGCGAGAGACGCACACTACGCCGGGCAAGACTTCCCCCAACGTCCCCGGCAAAAAAGAAAGGGCCGCATTTTCCCCCGGATGCGGCCCTTTCGATTTTCTGATTGGCCCTAAGACCTGACGGCTTATTCGCCGGCGCGGATTTGCTCACGCGCGATGGAAGCCAGTTCATCCATCTTGGAATAGATTTCGCTGTCCGGAACGGTCAGGCCCGAGCCCTTGAGGTCGCCCGCAACCTTGCGGAAGACGTCTTCGTCGCCCGGCTGTTCGAAGTCAGCGCGCACGACGGCCTGCGCGTATTGATCCGCGCTCTCGGACGACAGGCCCATCTTCTCGGCCGCCCACAGTCCCAGCATCTTGTTGCGCCGGGCGATGGCCTTGAATTCCTGCTCCTGATCGAGTGCGAACTTGGCCTCGAAGGCCTTTTCCCGATCGTCGAAGGTCGTCATCTCGCTCAGCATAGCTCCGTGAACCCCGATAACCTCGGGGCATGAGCCGTCTATAGCCCCCCCGCGCCCGAACGCAACCAGACTTGCATCGCAGGGTGGCGATGTCCCCATGGTTTTCCATGCACCGTTGCGGTCCATCCTCATTTGTATAGAGGGCCGCGTTCGGCTAAGGAGACGCCGAACGAGATTGACTGCCTGAACGATTCCGAAACGCGCCGCCAGGATCGGGACTTGCCCTGCATCATGGCCGCGCGATTTTTGTTTCTGAGGGCGCCCGTAAGCGGGACCGGAAGATGAACAGCAAGCGCAAGAAGCTCTACGAGGGCAAGGCCAAGATCCTTTACGAAGGACCGGAGCCGGGCACCCTGATCCAGTATTTCAAGGACGACGCCACTGCGTTCAACGCGCAGAAGAAGGCCGTGCTTGAAGGCAAGGGCGTGATCAACAACCAGATCAGTGAATTCATCATGTCGCGCCTGAACGGCATCGGCGTGACCAACCACTTCATCAAGCGCCTGAACCTGCGCGAACAGTTGATCCGCGAAGTCGAGATCATTCCGCTGGAAGTCGTGTGCCGCAACATCGTCGCCGGTTCGATGAGCCAGCGCCTGGGCATCGAGGAAGGCACGCCTCTGCCCCGCTCGATCATCGAATTCTACTACAAGAAGGATGAGCTCAACGACCCGATGGTCACCGAAGAGCACATCACGGCCTTCAACTGGGCCTCGACCCAGGAACTGGACGACATCCTGGCGATGACCGTCCGCGTGAACGACTATCTGTCCGGCCTGTTCAGCGCCGTCGGCATCACCCTGGTCGACTTCAAGATCGAATTCGGCCGCGTCTGGGAAAACGACTTCAGCCGCGTGATCCTGGCTGATGAAATCAGCCCCGACAGCTGCCGCCTGTGGGACACCGCCTCGGGCGAGAAGCTGGACAAGGACCGCTTCCGTCGCGATCTGGGCGATGTCATTGAAAGCTATACCGAAGTCGCGCGCCGCCTGGGCATCATGAAGGGCATGCCGACTGTGATTCAAGGAGGGCTGCACTAGTGGCTAAGGTCAAGGTTCACGTCTTCCTCAAACCCGGCGTTCTGGACGTTCAGGGCAAGGCCGTTGAAGGCGCCCTGCAGGGTCTGGGCTGGCCCGGCGTCGCCAACGCCCGCGTCGGCAAGCTGATCGAGTTCGATCTGGACGGGGCGGAAGACCCGCAAGGCGAGGCCAAGAAGATGTGCGAACAGCTTCTGGCCAACACGGTCATCGAAGGCTACCGCATCGAGGTCGCATAAGACATGAGAGCCGCCCTGATCATCGGGGCGGCTCTTTTGCTGCTTGGCTGCAAGCGAACAGCGGAGCCTGAATACGCCTCATACGGCCTGGCCTCGCTTGACTGCAAAAAGGGCTTCAGGGCTCTTGTCGCCGAACTGGACGCGGCGAAGAATTTCATCGTCTGGCGGCATGAAAGAGGCCTGACCGAATACAGGGATGATCGCGATCTAAGCCTGTATCTTGTCACGCTTCCCGATCATCCAGCCCACCCCGCGATCTTCCTGCGCAGGGTCAATGTCGCGACAGATTCTTTCAACATTGATTCAGGCGGATGCGGTTTTGGCGACAAAGAAGCCTTCGAACAGGAAAAGACGGCCTATCAACTGTTCGACCGCATGCTGACCGAAGAACACCCATGCTACTGGTGTGACGCCTCCAAGCCAGTATCGCCTTCGGTCTGGAGACACATTACGCCGCCCCCGCCGCCTCCACCCGACGACACAGATAATCCCGCGTGAGCGGCACGGCGTCCGGCTTCTTCGTCAGTTGCAGCTGGAACACCATCTGCCCCAGTTCGCGGAAGGCGACCTCGCTGACGGCGAGATAGAACTCCCACATCCGGCAGAAGCGTTCGTCGTACATGGCCAAAGCCTCGTCACGGCGGGCCAGGAACCGTTCACGCCACGCCTTCAGCGTCTCGGCGTAATGCAGACGCAGCACCTCCATGTCGGTCACCCACAGGCCCGCGCGCTCGATGGCGGGCAGCACCTCTGACAGGGCCGGGATATAGCCGCCGGGGAAGATGTATTTCC
>NZ_JABAZW010000113.1 GCF_018608325.1 Brevundimonas sp.
CAATCGTGCCGATGTTGCAGTGCGGCTTCGTGCGTTCGAACTTTTCCTTGGCCATGGCCAAACTCCTGATGGCCCGGGTTGAGGGGCGCGATGCTGATCTAAAAACCTGGAGCGGGTAGACGGGATCGAACCGACATCCTCAGCTTGGAAGGCTGCTGCACTACCATTGTGCTATACCCGCGCGGAGACTGCGGAAGTTCCGGGGAACGCCGCAGCCGATACCTCTCCGGCGCCGTGATCCGCAGTTCTACAAAGGCGCGTGGTGGGGGAAGAAGGACTCGAACCTTCGAAGCTTACGCAGGGGATTTACAGTCCCCCCCCTTTGCCACTCGGGACATTCCCCCAGCGCGCCTTGTTGAACCGCCGGACCCTTTGATCCACCCCTAAATTAGCGGGATGAAACAAAAGCCTTCGGCTTGTCGCCTCCTCTGCAGTAGAGGGGGCGCCCAGACCCGAAAGCCCGTGGGGCTCCAAATCGGAGGGCGTCTTATAGTGTCGTCGAAAACAGAACGCAACGACCGTAAAAGCGGTAAAAAACAAATCCTCGGAAGTCGATCTTCCGGCCCTCGCGAAAGGGGCGAAAAGCCCGCTGCGCAAGGGTTTGCCGGGCGCAGCGACGCCCCCCGAACACCCCGTTCGGGCGACCGCGGCAAGGTGGACGCCGATAATTTTCTTTGGGGCCGCCATCCGGTTTTGGCCGCTTTGGCGAATCCCGCCCGTCGCGGAACGGGTCGTCTTCTGGCCACGCCGGAGCGCGCCCAGGAGATTGAGGACGGCAAACTGGCCCATGGCCACCGAATCGAGACCGTCGATATCCAGACCCTGACCCGGATGCTGCCCCCCGGCGCGGTCCATCAGGGGCTGGCTTTCAAGGTCCAGCCGCTGGAAGGCGTGTCGCTGGAAGACCTGGCCGAACCGGCTGAAGGCGTCATCGTCATGCTGGACCAACTGACCGATCCCCAGAATGTCGGCGCCATCTTCCGCTCGGCTCTGGCCTTCGGCGCGCGGGGAATCATCGTGCAAGACCGCCACGCCCCGGCTCTGGCGGGTGCGCTGGCCAAGGCGGCGGTCGGCGCCACCGAACGCCTGCCCCATGCGCGAGTGACGAATCTGTCGCGCGCGCTGGAGCGTCTGGCCGATCTGGGCTGGCGCGCGGTCGGGCTGGACGGCACGGGCGAACAGACGCTGGAACAGGCGCTGGACCGCCAGCCCACGGTTCTGGTCATGGGATCAGAAGGCGACGGCATCCGTCGTCTGGTCGCCGAGCACTGCGACGTGCTGGCGAAAATCCCCATGCCCGGCGGGTTCGAGAGCCTGAACGTCTCCAACGCAGCGGCTGTCGCCCTGTATGAAGCGGCCCGCGCGCAACGCGGCTGACAGAAGGTCGCACCGGGGGTAGAGAGCGGACATGGATTTCCTCTCCTCCCCCGAACTCGCCAGCCAGGCCACCGCCCTGGGCCAGGTCGTCCTGATGGATCTGGTCCTGGCGGGCGACAACGCCGTCGCCGTGGGTCTGGCCGCCGCCGCCCTGCCCCAGGACCAGCGCAAGAAGGCCATTCTGATCGGTCTGGCCGCCGCTGTAGTCATGCGAATCGGGTTCGCCCTGATCACCGTCCAGCTTCTGGCCCTTGTCGGCCTGTTGCTGGCGGGCGGTCTGCTGCTGCTGTGGGTCTGCTGGAAGATGTGGCGCGAGCTGCGCGAACAGGCCACCCACGATCAGGCCGAGGCGGAGGCCGAGCTGCAGTTGGCCCTCAGCATCGAACACGGCACCGGCCCCTCGCCCGAGGAACTGGGCGTGAAGCGCAAGTCGTTCGGCGCCGCCCTGCTCCAGATCATGATCGCCGACATCACCATGTCGCTGGACAATGTGCTGGCCGTCGCTGGCGCCGCGCATGAGCATCCGTGGATCATGGTCTTCGGTCTGGTGCTGTCCATCGGCCTGATGGGCGTCGCCGCCACCTATATCGCCAAGCTGCTGCATCGTTTCAGCTGGATCGGCTACATCGGTCTGGTCGTGGTTCTGTATGTCGCCGTCCACATGATCTGGGATGGCGCGCGTCAGGTGATCGTCCGCACGGGCCATATGGAGCAGTTCAACGCCGCCGCACCGGCCTTCCTCGACATCACCCCCAAGGAGGCCGCCAAGCACATGCGACACAATCAGGCGTCGTCTGATTCGGCCCCACCGCCTGTCGACCTGCCCCCGCCCGCCGCACCGGAGCCCACTGCATGACCGTTTCCACCGTCACCGCTGAAGAAGCCGCCGCATGGCTGCAGTCGGGCGAAGCCATTCTGATCGACGTGCGTGAACCTGACGAATATGTCGCCGCCCACATCGACGGCGCCGTGCTGGCTCCGCTCAGCCAGATGCCCGCCGCCTGGGAGGCGCTGGACCTGCCCGCCGACCGCAAGATCATCGTCATGTGCCTGAAAGGCGGCCGCAGCCATCAGGTCTGCGCCTTCGTCGGCCCCACGGCTGCGGACGGCCAGCCCCTGTTCAACCTGACCGGCGGCATCCAGGCCTGGCACGCCGCAGGCCTGCCCATCATCTTCGCCGAAGAAACCGGGGCCTGATCCGTCCCGGCCCTACGCCCCGCGTAACCAGCCGGTGACCGAAATCCGGTCCGCCGCCGCTGACAGAGCTACCTGTGTCACCGAATGAGGTGACGGCACCTTCAACAGGTTCAGGGTGTTGAAGCGCGGCGTGAAGGCCTCGGCCACATTGCCGTCTGTCCCGTGGAAGGCCAGAAGGCCGCCCCACTCGATCCGCCACACCGGCGTGAGGTTCAGCACATAGGCGAAGAAGCGGTTCTTGCCCTGTGCATGATCATCATGCTCGGTCAGGAAATGGCCAGTGCGGTAACGGGTCAGTTGAGAATCGGCCAAAGCGATGCGCGCCTCACCCGTCACATCCCGCATCAGGCCAAGGAATTCCTCGCCATTCAGGAAGGCCAGCAGATCGCGCCAGATCGGCGCCGCCTGCCCTGCCTGAACCAGATCATAGATCGGGTGATTGTCGTACAGATACTGAAAGTCGTTCTGGGCCGAGACCTGCACCGCCTCTCCCAGCGCCTGCTTCTGTCCCGGCTGCAAGGACGCCAGCCAAGCGGCGGGCAGGTCCACATGGCCCGTGCCACGCCGCGTCACGACATTATATTCCGCTGCGGTGGCCGCCCCATGCAGGGCCTGAGCATCCGCCGCCGCCAGCACGGCGTCGATCTGCGCCCGCCCGGTCCGGGTCAGCCGCTCGCGAATCGCTGCCCGCTGCGCCTTGGATTGATGCGTCAGTCTCGGCGTCATCGTCTGTCTTTCCCCCAGTCGCCAATCAACGCAGCGATTCGCAGGCGAGGGTTTCCTGAATCAGGCCCTCGACGCCGAACAGGGCGACCGACGTTTCGCCGTGTACATCGTCACTGATCTCACCCCGAGCGAAGCGGACCTCGTTATACTCGTGCGCCTGCCAGGCGATGGCGTGGGCGGTGGCCAGATAGCGGATGCGTTGCGACCGCACTGTCGCCGCCTTCGCACGCTCGAAAAAGATCGGGATCGAATACTGGGCGCCGCGGATGCGGGACCGATCCGCCAGACCAGAGGCCTTCGCCTGCGCCCACTCGTCCCGGCACCCGTCGGTGACGCCCAGCACCGCACCGCCGGTGCAGGAGCCCAGACGACGCATCTGCTCGTATTCCGCCTGGCTCAGAGGCGGCGCTGATGCGAACGCCCGTTGCAGCTGTTCATTGATCTGCTCCAGACGCGCATCCAGCGGCCTGTCCCCGACACAGCCTGTCTCCAGCGTCATGTCCGGGCCTGTCGCCGCCGTCGCGGCAGGCTTCGTCGTCTCACAGCCGGAAAGCAGGACGGCCCCGGCGAACGCAGCCGCCCCCAAGACCATCCTGCCCGGCAATCTCATGATCAGCTTTCCGCGCCGCCGAACCGTTCGGACCATTCCGCCACCTGGGCGTCCTCGATCTTGGTGAACAGCACGCCCTGCGGCTCGACCTTCTGACCGACCTTCAGGCTGTTCAGCAGATCAGCATCGGCGACAGGCCAGCTCAGGTCCGTCTCACCGACCGAGGCCGCGATGGTCGGGGCGGTGAACGGCAGGATCGGCGCCGCCAGACGCGCGAACAGGGCCACCAGATTCAGGCCGGTGCGCACGCCCACCGCCGCCCGGTCGCGGTCAGTTTTCAGCGCGGTCCAGGGCGCGGCTTCCTGCAGATATTCGTTGCCCAGAACCCAGGCGGCGCGCACGGCGGCGCCCGCCTTGCGGAACTCCATCGCCTCGAACTGTTCGGTCGCCTCAGCCAGGGCCGCACGCAGGTCCGCCTCCAGCTTGGCTTCCAGCGGCCCGGCCTCGCCGCCTTCCGGCACGACGCCGTCGAACTTGGATTCGGCGAACTTGACGATGCGGTTGACGAAGTTGCCCAGCACGTCGGCCAGGTCCTTGTTGATCGCCCCCTGGAACTGCTCCCAGGTGAAGGCCGCATCCGAATGCTCGGGGCCATAGGCCGTCAGATACCAGCGCCAGTAATCGGCCGGCAGCAGCTCCAGCGCCTGATCCATGAAGACCCCGCGCTTCATCGAGGTCGAGAACTTGCCGCCGTACCAGTTCAGCCAGTTGAAGGCCTTCAGCTGGTCGACCGTCTTCCACGGCTCGCCCGAGCCGATGATGGTGGCGGGGAAGCTGACGGTGTGGAAGGCCACATTGTCCTTGCCCATGAACTCGACATAGCTGACGTCCTCGGCGCCCTTGTCCAGCCGCCACCAGGATTCCCAGTCGCCGCCATTGGCCTGCGCCCACTCCTCGGTCGCGGCGATATATTCGATGGGGGCGTCGAACCAGACGTAGAAGACCTTGCCCTCCATGCCCGGACGCGGCCCGCCATCAGGGCCGACCACCGGCACGCCCCACGATAGGTCGCGGGTGATGCCTCGGTCGATCAGGCCTTCATCCAGGTGTTTGTTGGCGATGGACTTGGCCAACGGCTGCCAGTTTTCACGGCTGTTCACCCAGGCGCGGATTTCCGGCTCAATCTTGGTCTGCAGCAGATACAGGTGGCGCGTGTCGCGCACTTCCAGGTTCCGCGATCCCGACACCGACGAATAGGGGTTGATCAGGTCGGTCGGGTCCAGCAGCCGCCCGCAGTTGTCGCACTGGTCCCCGCGCGCCTTCTCATAGGCGCAGTGCGGACAGGTTCCCTCGACATAGCGGTCGGGCAGGAAGCGGGCGTCGTCGATCGAATAGATCATCCGGTCGACCCGTTCCTCGATCAGGCCGTTCTGCTCCAGAACCTTGGCGAAATGCTGGGTCAGGCGCTTGTTCGGCGCGTTCGACGACCGCCCGAAATGATCAAAGCTCAAACCGAAAGCGTCGGCGGCCTGCTTCTGAACCTCATGCTGTTCGTAGCAATAGGTGCGCACGTCCTGCCCGGCGGCGGCGGCGGCCAGCTCAGCCGGAGTGCCATGCTCGTCGGTGGCGCAGATGAACAGGACCTCGGTCCCCTGCCCGCGCTTGAACCGCGCCCAGACGTCGGCGGGCAACATCGACCCGGCCAGATTCCCAAGGTGCTTGATGCCGTTGATGTAGGGCAGCGCCGAGGTGATGAGGATGCGGGCCATGATCGTCCAGTCGTTCGGGGAAGCCGTCGGATATAGTGCGACGAATCCGAAACGTCACCTTTGACTTGCCGAGGCGGACCGCCTTGACGCCTGCGTCACATCACAGCGCGACAGAGGGGCAGCCGGGATGTCGCCTTTTGGGAGCGCACCCCTAGCCCGCAGCCGACCCTTTCAGACTTTGGCGGTGTCCGTTTTATTCCCCACAAACTTTGTGGCGTCTGGGCTTCTCGCCCGCGCTGCATCCGTCATCCGCGATATCGCTTCGACAATGAAATCGCGTTCGGCCTCGGGAGTTTTGAAGAAGCGTCGCGGGAGAACCATCGCGCTGCTCTGGACCAGAAAAACCCAATATTTTCGGGTTTGGTAGAGGTCTGTCACACAAGACCAGCGGGCGTTCATCGTCAGGTCCGCTAGATCATATACCAACGCATCAGCGGTCAGGCGAAGCGTCAGAGCCTGCTCGTAAGCTTGACCACGCTCGACGAGTGCTTTTCGCATTGACGGTCCGGCAAGCCGCTGGACGATCACCATCCCCACACCGAGACCGAAAATGGCTAGCTCGACGGACATTATTGCGGCGCGCCATGAGCCCGATGCCCATGCCCCCAGTGGGATGCCAACGGCCATCATGCAGACAAAAACGATAGCCTTCATCTGACGCGGAGACACCCCTCGCCGAGCCTTGACGTAAGCCATGGCGGTTGCGCTTTCCCCGACAGCAAGAACGCCTGACGCTTCCATAATATTCCCTTCAACAGACACCGACGAACGCTAGCTACGCAGGCCGGGAGAGACACCGGCTAATTTGCGTGTTGCGATCACCGGTTGAGCCCCCTTAGCCGACATCTATAGCGCCCGCTTACAGATCTTGCGGCCACACCCGGTTTCAACACCAAAGTCTGCAACCGCAATCGCCCCGTCGCACACCTTCGCGGCTTGAACACCGACGGCTCCAGGGTGATGATCGTTCCGGGGGAACTGCGATGCTGGGACGAGACGCCTTCCTGTTAGTCGCCACGACTTCGGTCGCGAGCGTGTTGATCGTCTACGCGGCTCTTCGGGAGACTCCGTTTTTTCCTGCCTCCTTCCAGACCACCGTCGGCGAATGTCCCGAGAACCGAGGCTTCCCCGCTCATCGTCGGCCGATCCTCGAAGATCATGAAGCCTCATGGTTTGGCGGTCAGTTGATGGACCTACGTGAGGAGCCGCTCACACGGAAAGACGCAGGCCGACCGTCACTCCGGTTCTCAATTTTGAATGACGGATACCTTAACGTCACGGTCCGGGTGACAAAGGTCGAAGGGGGCCGCCTCCACCTTACTGCGAAGTGGCCACACAGCCCGTCCATCTGCGCGGACGAAAAAGGATGTGTCGTAGACAAGCTGCTGTCGCCCGCGGAGCAAGCACGACTGGAGGCCGCTATGGAACCTTTGCTGCATGTGCCGTCCTATGGCTGTTACGGCGGGGCCGACAGCTCCAGATCCATATTGGAGGCCAGAGACGGGGACACGTATCGGATATGGCATCAGCGATCGACCCCGACCAATGATCTGCACGCAGCCGCTGACGTCTTTCTCAAACTTGGCGAGTGGCCGCTCGCCGATGAGTTTCAACGTGCCCGCTGACTGACATCCTTCAAGCAGCGCGGATGAGCCACCTCACCCCGCCGTCTTCACTATCGGCGCCCGCCGCGCCACGTGCAGGAACCGTCCTGTCAGCAGCACGCCGGAGATCAGGCTGGCCACGACCACAGACCAGACGATGCCGTCGACGCCCATCCGGTGCGCCAGCCACCAGCCCAGCGGGATCATGATGATGCCATAGGACAACAGGTGCATCAGCGTGGGCCAGACGACGTCGCCTGCCGCACGGTTGGCCTGGGCCGCCACCACCTGCTGGGCGTCGGCGACGAAGAACAGGGTCGCCAGAACCAGAGCAGGCGCGGCGATGGCCAGGATGGCGGGGTCGGTCGTATAGGCGCTGACCACCGGCCGCGCGGCCAGCCACAGGCCGACGGCGATGATGAAGGCCAGAACCGTCACCACCCCGATGCCCAACAGGCCGCTTCGCATCACGCCCGGCATGTCGCCTGCGCCATAGGCCCGCCCCACCAACACCGCCGTCGCCGACGACAAGCCCATCGGCACCATGAAGACGATGGCGGACACATTGATGACCACGGCCCAGCTGGCCGTTTCTGCTGCGCCCAACTGTCCGGCGAACAGGGTCATGGCGGCGAAGGCCCCGACCTCGATGAAGTTAGACGATCCCGCGCCGACGCCGACGCGGATCTGCTCCACCTCGACCGAGCGGTCGCGCTTCGGCTTGGCGAACAGGCCCCAGGCCCGCGCTTCCGGCAGACGCAGGATGAAGATGACCAGGAAGATCGCCAGCGCCGTCCGCGCCCCGAACGTCGCCCAGGCCGAGGCCATCGCCCCATGCAGGCCGATGCCCAGCATGTCCGGCACCAGCACGATGTTCAGCGCCAGATTGACCGCATTGGCGACCCACATGGCGACCATGCCCGCCTTGGGCCGGTGCAGGCCTTCAAGGAAGAACTGGGCCGCCACCGAAATCAGATAGGCCGGCATCGACAGGGCGAAGACCATCAGCACGGGCGACGCGCCCTCGCCCAGCCCGTCCTCCAGCCCCATGTGCATCAGGCCGAACGGCCCCAGCAGCATCAGGCCGATCATGGAGACGATGCCGATCTGCAACGCATAGACCATGCCCCGGCGCAGGACGGCGCCGACCTCGTCGCCGCGCCCTTCGCCTCTCAGGCGGGCGGTCATGACCTGCACCCCCATCATCAGCCCGACCGCCGTGGTCAGCACCACCGAAGACGGCGCCCAGGCCAGAGAGTGGAACGCCAGTTCGCGGCTGGCGTAGTGGCCGACCACGATGGCGTCGGTCAGGCCCATGGTCATGATGCCCAGACGCGCCAGCACCACCGGCCAGGCCAGGGTGGTCAATTCTTTAAGTGTGGAACGGGAGGGGGCGCTGAGACTGAACATGGGACGCGGCACAGGCCATGGGCGGGCGCCGGGGTCAACTCCCAATCGGTTTGTGGTCTTTCGACAGGCGAACGCCCGCCCGCATCGCTGCGGACGGGCGCGGCCCAGTCATTGATCCGTGCTCAGACCAGAACGGCCTTGGGCTCCAGATAGGCCAGCAGACCGGCGACGCCGTTCTCACGGCCGATGCCCGACTGTTTGAAGCCGCCGAACGGCGCACGCGGTTCGTGCGGGGCGCCGTTGATGACCACCCGTCCGGCCTCCAGTTGCGCCGCCACCCGGCGCGCCCGGTCCGTGTCGGACGACAGCACATAGGATTGCAGGCCGTAGCTGGTGTCGTTGGCGATGGCGACGGCCTCTTCTTCCGTCCCATAGGTGATGACGCTCAGCACCGGGCCGAAGATTTCCTCACGCGCGATCCGCATGTCGTTGGTCACATCGGCAAAGACGGTCGGACGCACGAACCAGCCTGCATCCTGACCTTCGGGCCGTCCTTCACCGCCGACCAACAGGGTCGCCCCCTCTTCCTGGCCCAGCTTCAGATAGGACTGGACCCGGTCCCATTGCTTCCGACTGACCATCGGACCGACGGTCACCTCCGGGTCGTGCGGATCGCCCGCCTTGACCGCTGCGACGGCGGCCTTGATCTTCTCCAGCGCCTCAGCCTTGCGGCTTTCGGGGATCAGAATGCGGGTGCCCGCCACACAGGCCTGACCGCTGTTCAGGAAACCGGACCCCACCACCGCGGGCATGACCGCGTCCAGATCGGCGTCGTCCAGAATGATCTGCGGCCCCTTGCCGCCCAGCTCCAGCGTCACCCGCTTCATCGTATCGGCGGCGGCGCGCAGGATCGACTTGCCCACGGCGGTCGAGCCGGTGAAGGTCACCTTGGCCACATCGGGGTGCGACGTGAACTCGGCGCCCACCACGTCGCCGCGCCCGGTGACGATGTTGAACAGGCCCTTGGGCGCATCGACTTCATGCAGAGCCTCCATCACCACCTGGGTCTGGATGGCGCTCATCTCGCTGGGCTTGATGACGATGGTGCAGCCTGCGGCCAGAGCCATCGACATCTTGGCGGTGATGAAGCTGGCGTTGCTGTTCCACGGGGTGATGCCCGCCACCACGCCCAGAGGCGTCATCCGCACCTCGGCATGGCCGATGACCTGATCGAAGTCATAGGATTCCAGCGCCTCTGCGGCCTCAAGGAAGTTGGTTGCGGCCATGCTGGCCATCCATTCGACCCGGCCCCGGGGCGCGCCATACTCCTCGACGATGGCGTCGATCAGGTCGTCATGGCGGGCGGCGACGGCGTCATGGAACCGGCGCAGCAGGGCGATCCGCTCCTCTTTCGTGGTGCGCGACCATGCCGGCAGGGCGCGCTTCGCCGCCGCCACCGCCGCCCGCGCATCCTCGGCGTCGCCCAGACGCACCGTGCCGATCACGGCCTCGGTCGAGGGATTGAACAGTTCGAACCGCTCTTCGCCGTGCGGGGTGACGAAGGCGCCGTCGATATAGACCTGATTGATGTCGCGCATGACTGATCTCCTTGTAGGAGCCGGGATGTAGCGCCGCGCCATTGCCTGTATAAGCCATCAAAACCGACACGAACTGTCCCGGAAATCCGAACAATGAACCGCAGCGGCCTGATCGAACTGGAAGCCGTGGTCGCCGTGGCCCGGCGCGGCGGCTTCCGCGCCGCCGCCCGCGATCTGGGCATGTCCTCATCCGCCCTCAGCCATGCCGTTGGAGCGCTGGAGGCGAGGCTGGGCGTGCGCCTGTTCGACCGCACCACCCGCAGCGTGGCCCTGTCGGCGGCGGGCGAGCAGTTCGTGGCCCAGGTCAGCCCGGCCCTGGCCCAGATCCACACTGCCATCGAGGACGTGGACCAGCACCGCGACCGCCCCTCCGGCACCCTGCGCCTGAACACCTCGCTCGGCGCCGCCCGCATGGTGTTCGAGCCGCTGATCCTGGAATATCTGCGCCGCTATCCTGAAATGAAGGTCGAACTGGTCACCGAAGGCCGCTTCATCGATCTGGTCGAGGACGGGTTCGACGCCGGGTTCCGCCTGCAGGAAAGCCTGCCCGCTGACATGGTGGCCATCCCCTTCAGCCGCACCATCCGCTCCATCGTCGTGGGCTCACCCGCCTATTTCGACGGTCGTGAAATCCCGCGTGTGCCGCACGACCTGCTGAAACACGACTGCATACGGATGCGGATGGCGTCAGGGGCCATCTATCACTGGGAGTTCGAAAAACGCGGCGAAACCATAGACATCGACGTCCCCGGCCCGCTGGTGCTGGACGAGATGTCGTTGATGCACGAGGCTGTTCTGGCGGGCGTCGGCCTGCTGCTGGTCGCGGAACAGACCGTCGCCGACGATCTGGCCGCCGGGCGTCTGGTTCAGGTGCTGGATGACTGGACCCCGGCCTATCCGGGCCTCAGCCTCTATTACCCCGGCCGTCGCCACGCCCCGGCGAAACTGCGGGCCTTCATCGATCTGGTGCGTGAAAAGGCCAGTTGACCGGCTCTACCAGGCGCCCAGTTCACGCAACTGCCGCACCAGTTCGTCCGGCGCCTCGCCTGCATCCAGCGCATCGATATCGGCGGGCGCGTCCTTGGGCTCGAAATAGCGCCAGCCCTGAAACGGCCTGCGCGCCATCGGGGCGGTGCGGATCACCCTGGGCTCCAGCGTGATCTCGCAGCGGCTTTCCTTGCCCTCGCCCAGCGTCGTGATGTCCACAATGGGCTGGCGGCAGGCGACGCTGCCCTTGATCACCCAATACAGGGATCCGCCATCCTCGATCTCGGCCGCCCGCTTGGGCGTCATCCGGGTGTGAACCACCAGAGGCTGGCCGCTGGCGGCCCGTGTCTCCAGCCATTCGACGTCGGACACCCCAACGCAAAGCTTGATCATGTGAAGCGGCATGTCGCCCACCTAGTCGCGCACGACCGGAATGGCCAGACCCGGTCTGCGTCTCTTTCAGCATTGGCGAGGCATCACACGTCCGGCGGGCCGTTCGTTCTCCAAGGCCAGGCCCGGAGATTCTAGTCCTGATCTGCGCTGATGTCGGCCACCACGTCCTGCATGACCATCTGCATGACGCTCAACGACGGAGCCAAGGACTCCATCGCACAGCGAACCCCATGCTCCTCAACCAGTTGCGCCCTCTCCTCGGCCGTAAGCTTGCGCCGATAATCACCCAGCACCTCGCCCCACCGGCGCAGTTGTCCTCGACCGACGATCTTGCCGATGTAGTAACTGGTCGAGGTTGCAAGTGCGACTTTGTCTTCCTCGCTGGAACTGCCAGTCATTTCCATCGCCACGACAACACAGGCCATGTCCGCCAGATCGGGCACGCCGAATTGAACGGTCTCAGGCGCGGACACCTGCTTGGCCGACTGGGTTTCCAGAGGCGCTGGGCTGCCGATCAGGGCTGCAGCGGCCAAAACGGCAATGATCATGCAACGTCTTCCGCTACCTTCACCACCGCCAGAACGGTCGCTTCCGTGACCTGATCCCCAACGGTGGACGAGATGCTCTCGACCACCCCGTCGAAGGGCGCCGTCAGGGCGTGCTCCATCTTCATGGCCTCCAACACCACGACCGGCTGCCCCTTGGTCACGACATCACCCGCCTTGGCCGGCGTGGCGACGATCTTGCCCGGCATGGGCGCGCGGAGGCTGCCGTCAGACACGGCCCCGGCATTGCCGCCCCGCGCCGCACGATAAGGTGTCACCCGACGCGCCTCGCCATCGACGAACAGCACGAACCCATCGTCCACCGCCTGATAACCGAACAGCCGGTCCCCGGCCTGAACCTGATCGAACCCGACGTGAGCCAGTTCGCCCTGCGGCCCGCGCCAGCCCGTCTCGACCGGCGTCACCGGGGCCGACACGCCCTGCCCGTCCACATGGGCCCAGACCGTCGTATGCGGCGCCGCATTCAGCCGCACGCCATAGGACAGACCCGGCTGTCCGCCCCACGGACTGAACCGATCCGCCCTGGCCTCGACACCCTGTTCCGCCGCTTCTGCGATCAGGGTCAGGGCCGCCAGCGTCGCCTCGTCCGACGGTTGCGGCTGCAAGGCCACGTCGCCCGCCACAAAGCGCGGATGCACCAGACAGCGTTTCAGGAAGCCCGCATTGGCCTTGACCGGCCAGACCTCGACCTCGCCCGCCGCCTCGGCCAGACGCGCCGCCGCCGCCTCGCGCGTGTCCTCATGCACGATCAGCTTGGCGATCATCGGGTCATAGAACTGGCTGACCTCGCCGCCCTGCTCCACGCCCGTGTCGACGCGGATGCCGTCCGGCATGACGAAATGCTCCAGCTTGCCTATGGAGGGCAGGAAGCCGTTGGCCGGGTCTTCCGCATACAGCCGCGCCTCCATGGCCCAGCCGTTCAACTGGATCTCATCCTGCTTCAGCGGGATCGGCTCGCCCGCCGCCACGCGGAACTGCCATTCGACCAGATCGACGCCGGTCACGCTCTCGGTCACCGGGTGCTCGACCTGCAGGCGGGTGTTCATCTCCATGAACCAGACGCCGTCCGCCTTCAGCCCGTCAGAGGCGTCGGCGATGAATTCGATGGTGCCCGCCCCGACATAGTTCACCGCCTTGGCCGCCTTGATCGCGGCCCCGGTCACAGCGGCGCGCACGGCCTCGCTCATGCCCGGCGCAGGCGCCTCTTCGATCACCTTCTGGTGGCGACGTTGCAGCGAACAGCCGCGCTCGTACAGGTGGACGACATTGCCGTGTTTGTCGCCAAACACCTGCACCTCGATGTGGCGCGGGCGGGTGATGTAGCGTTCGATCAGCACCCGGTCGTCACCGAAGGCCGCGGCCCCCTCGCGCTTGGCGCTGGCCAGACCGGCGGCGAAGTCAGCCGGGTCGTCGACCCGCTTCATCCCCTTGCCGCCGCCGCCCGCAACCGCCTTGATCAGCACCGGATAGCCGATGGTATCGG
>NZ_JABAZW010000077.1:0-864 GCF_018608325.1 Brevundimonas sp.
GCTGGACGGGCGGCGGCGGGGCTGGCGTGTTCACCACAGCCGCCACGACGGGCTCGGGGCGCGGCGCGGGCTGAGGGGCGGGCTGAGGCGTGGGTTGCGCCGCGACCTGTGGCGCAGGTTGGGGCGCAGGTTGAGGCGCGGGCGCCGGGGCTTGGCGCGCAGGCGCGGTCACATAGGCCTGGGGCGCGGTGTTGGAGGGCGCGGACGCAGAACCATAGGTCGGGTTGTAGAAGGCGGTGGCGGGCGTCAGTCCGGGGCGGGGCGCCTCGCGGCTGGGCGCGGCGATGCGGGCCAGGGGCACGGCGGAGGGCGCGTCCAGTGTCGCTGCTGTGCGGACCGGGCGCAGAGCGGGCTCGCTGCGTGCGGCGGCAGGTTGGCGTGTCGCGGCCTGAGGCGTCGCGGGCTGGGACGCAGTCGTCTTGCCCGGCCAGGACAGGTAGCGCAGTCCGGCGCTGTTGGTCTCGGCCTGCTGGGCGGACGCTGCGCCAGCGGCGGCGCTGACGGCGAACAGGGCGGTGGTGAAGACGAGGGCGCTGCGCAAGGCGGCTCTCCGGTGGGAAGAACAACCAAGACGTTAGCGGCTCAGCACTTAATCGCGCGCTAACGTAATGCGCTGCCGGTGATCTTGCGGGCGATCCAGGCGACGGCGGCGTTCAACAACAGGCCCAGCACCGCCAGACAGACCAGCCCCGCCAGCATTTCGGCCGTCCGCAGCCGGTTGCCCGCCTCCAGCAGCCGCCAGGCCAAACCTTGCGTCGCGCCTGAGCCGGAAACGAACTCGGCCACCACGGCGCCGATGACGGCCTGTCCCGCGGCGACCCGCAGGCCTTCCAGCGCGAAGGGCAGGGCGGACGGCAGGCGCAG
>NZ_JABAZW010000077.1:874-13050 GCF_018608325.1 Brevundimonas sp.
CCGCCACAGCCGTTGCAGCGGATGGGCGGCATAGAGATCAAACAGCCGCTCAAGGTCCGGGTCCGCTGAGCGCAGGCCGGTCAGGACGCCGGAGAAAATGGGGAAGAAGGCGACGGCGGCGGCCAGAGCGACCACGGCCCGCTCGGCATGGTCGATGCCGAACCAGATCAGCACCAGCGGGGCGATGGCGACAATGGGCGTGACCTGCAGCACGACCGCCAGAGGCCGCACGGCCCGCTCAGCCGCCTGATGCAGGGACACGGCCAGAGCCAGCCCTGTGCCGATGATCCCGGCGACCAGAAGTGCGGTCAGGGCCATGCGGAAGGTGACCAGAGCCGAGGCGGCCAGACGCGGTCCCGCCTGAACCAGCGCGACCGCGACATCGCTGGGCGGCGGCAGGAAATAGACCGGCAGGTGCAGCAGACGGCAGGCCGCTTCCCAGACCAGCAGCAGGATCAGGGTCAGGCCGACGGGCGGGGCGAAGTCCAGCAGGCGCTTCATGACGCCGCCTGTGCGGATGTGGTCAGGTTGGCGGCCATGCTGGCGGCAAGCGCGTCGGCGACGGCCTCGACTGTCTGGCGATAGGCGGGATCGGCGCGCCAGTGATCGGGACGCGGAGCGGCGCCGGGCGTGGTCAGGTCGGCGGCGGGGCGGCCCGATGCGGCGTTCAGAACCACGACGCGCTGGGCCAGATAGACGGCCTCCTCGACATCATGGGTGACGAAGACGATGGCGGGGCGTGGAGCAGCGGCGGCCCATAGGCTGTGCAGATCCTCGATCAGACGGCGGCGGGTGACGCTGTCCAGTGCGGCGAACGGCTCGTCCAGCAACAGCAGGTCAGGGCGGGTGACCAAAGCACGCGCCAGCGACACCCGCATGGTCATGCCGCCGGATAGTTGGGCCGGACGGGCGGTCAGACGCTGGCCCAGACCGACGGCGCTCAGGGCCTCGTCTGCACGGGCGCGGGCCTCGGTTTTTGAGGCACCCGCCAGTTCCAGCGGCAGGGCGACATTGGTCCGGGCGTCGGCCCAGGGCATCAGGGTGGGGCTTTGAAAAACGAAGCCGGTGCGGCCGGGGGCGGCGGCGCGGATCACATTGCCCGATGACGCCTGCTCCAACCCCGCCAACAGACGCAGGGTGGTCGACTTGCCGGCGCCCGAGGCCCCGACCAGAGCCACGATCTCACCCGGCGCGACGGTCAGGTCCAGCGGCCCCAGAGGCGCACGCGAGGGCCAGTCGACGACGACCTGATGCAGCGCCGCGATCGGGTCGGTGTCAGCCACGGCCCGGCAGATAGTTGTTCGTGAAGGCGTCACGCCAGTTCAGATTGGCGTCATAGATGCCCGCCTGACTGGTCACATCGAAGAAGGCCTTCCAGCGTTCCTCGGTCATGGAGCCCAGACCATACAGGGCCGCATCCCCGCCATCGACAATGTCATAGTCGCGCAGCTTGGCGCGGGCCTGATCCAGGATGTCCTGGGTCATGTCGGGGTTGTCCTTGCGGATCAGGGCGTCCGCCGCCGAGGCGTCGCCCCGGATATAGTCGCGCCAGCCCTCGGCCGAGGCGGCGATGAAGCTGCGCAGGGTGGCGCCATTGTCGCGCGCAAAGGCGGTGGGGGCCAGAACCATGGTGGCGTAGGACGGATAGCCCTCATCCGCCAGCAGGAAGACCTTGGGCTCGAACCTGGCCTGCTGTTCGATGGTGTAGGGCTCGCTGGTCAGATAGCCCTGCTGCACCGCCCGCTTGTCCGACAGGAAGGGGGCCAGGTTGAAGGTGTATTTCCTGACCTCGTCGTCGGTGAAGCCGTACTTGGCCTTCAGCCAGACCCAGAAGGCGTTAACCGAGGCGTCGGCCAGCAGGATCGGGCGGCCCTTCAGGTCAGCAATGGATTTCAGCGCCGGATCGGGGTGGGCGATCAGGACCTGCGGGTCCTTCTGGAAGAAGGCGGCGACGGCCTTCACCGGGGCGCCCGCTGCGACCAGATTCATCGGGATGAAGCTGTTGGAGCCCATGCCCAGCTCAACCGCGCCTGCGGCCAGCAGTTGCGGCACGTTCACGCCCGGCCCGCCCTGTATGATCTGGACGTTCAGGCCGCGCTTCTCATAGGCGCCGGAGGCCAGGGCCTGATAGAATCCGCCATGCTCGGCCTGGGCGCGCCAGTCGGTCGCGAAACGCAGGCGCACGCGGCCCTGCTCATCCACCGGGGCCGGCGACCGGTCACAGGCCTGAAGACCCAGAGCCGCAACGCCAAGCGCAGCCGCGCCGCCTGCAAGCAGGGCGCGGCGACGGTTCAGAAGGGGGCGATTCCCGCGCGCATTCATAGGCCATGCTTTACGGGGGGAAGGCGGCGTTGGGAAGGCGGCGGTTTATTCGGCTGGGGCTTCGGCCTGTGTCGTTTCGCCGTTTCCCCGGGCGCCGATATGATAACGCACCGGCACGATGCAGCCCACGCCGGGCGTTGTTCCGCTCTCTGCGCGGGACGAACGCACAGTGGTCATGCCGCCCTCGCCGAAAGCCGACGCGGGCTGGGCGTCCAGCAAGGTCACATTGCCCAACTGGCCCCAGGTGGCGACATCGAACCGGACCAGAGCCCAGCCTTCGATCTGCCTGTCATTGAACCCCTTGGGGTAGGTGTCGGGGTTTGGGCGGATCTGCAGACGCGCCCTGACATCCGTAGGGCAGGACCCCAGCGGTTCGTCCGCCCTGTCCGGCATGGCCGGGGCGGGCAGGGTCGGTCCGGTACGGTAGAAATTATAGACGCAGCCCTTCAGCGGGGCGCCGCCTTCGACGACTGTCGCGGACACCGCGCGGCGGCTTTCGGCGTCGAAGGCGCGGTCGCCTGATGATCCCAGGGTCCGCACATTGGTCGCGCGGCCTTGCGCGTTGATGTCCCAGCGTACGACCGTCCAGGCCTTGCCGCCCGGCGGCGGGCGCTGGCCGACCAAGTTGTCAGGGTATGAGACCGTGCGCGGACGACGCCCGCCGCGACGGTCGCCGCCGCAGTTCGCCTCCGCACCCGCCAGGCGGTTGCCGACGGCGTCGCGAACTGCTCCTCGGGTGCGGGTGACGGCGAAATAACGCAGCAGGTCGCCGCTGGCCGCCTCGGCGATGGGCACGGGCCGATAGCTGACGGTCAGCAAGCAGTCGCTTCGTGCGCCACCCGCAAACCGCCAGGCCGCCAGCGCCGCCAGAGGATCGGCGCTATGGCTGGTGAAGCGCCCGTGGGGGGATGGGATCGGCTTGATGTCGCGTGTGCGGCCATCCTCGGCGATGGAAAAGCGGATCAGCGTATCCGGCGTTTCGACTGCGCCTGCGGATTGCACGCTCTGGACCGCGAGGTCGTCGCTGTAGGCCGCATGGACGGTTTCGCCACCGCAGGTCGCCTGAGCTGTCGGCAGCAGAAGGCTGATGTTTTCGACATCGGCTGTAATGACTGGGCCGCGCTGAAATGAGGGCGCGATGGGCGGGGGATGAGGAATGGGCGGCAGAGACTGGGGGGCGGCCGACGCCGTTATGGGCCATGCCGCCAGTCCGACGCCCAGCAGGATCAGGGGTGCACGCATGGTTGTCTCCGTCTGCACGGACAGGGTGTGCGGGCGGCGCTGGCCTGTCTAGCGTGTTTTCGTGACGGACCCTGGAATTGAGCGAGGGGACGAAGCGTTCGGGCGGACCCGTGCTCTTCGTCCCCTCGCCAAGTCCGGGTTGGACTTGGCCTTCTGGGTCTGGACCTCGGCGTCAGCGCCGTCGCAGGCGAACCTGAAAGGGTGGTCGGCTGTATCCTGTCGCGCTCCTGGTCTTCGGCGTTCCGCAGGTTTGCACCCACGCCGTCCGTCGATCCCGATCCGGTTCCCCTGTTTCGACGATCCGAAGACCGGTCGAAGACTGGAGCCTTGATCCCGCCTGCCGCACGTTACGATCCGAAGATCGCCCGAAGCGTCGGGTCGGAGAGCCGGGCCGGTTCGCTTGATTTCCGGGTCTCCCCGGATTTCCGCGCCGCCGTGTCCCTCGGCCCGTTGACGTTCCGATGAAACCCGCTATGAGGCAAGCGTCCCAAATCGTCCCGATGTGCATGACTGGCCCGGCGGCGGTGGACAAACCTGTGAACATCGGTGGACGGATCAAATTCGCTTTTGCGGATCAGCGATTTGCGTTGTCCACAGAAACGCGGCGCCGCTCAGGCCGTCCATGTCTGCGTGAAGACGCGGGCGAAGTTGGCGCCGAGAACCTTGTCAGCGACGCGGGCGGAATAGCCGCGTTTCAGCAGTTCTTCGGCGATGACGGCGCAGCGGTCGGGGCGGTTCAGCCCGGTGACGAAGGGCGGCGGGCCTTCGCCGGGGGCGGCGACGCCTGCGGCCTTGCGGGCCTCAAGGCTGGCGTTCCATTCGGCCATGCTCTCGGCCGAGGTGTCGAAGGGCCATAACAGGGCGTCGCTGCCGATGCCGACGTGATCTTCGCCTGCGATGTTCAGGGCGTGGGTCAGGTGGGCGAAATAGACGTCCAGCGACGGCTGGGCGGGAGCCGTCGTCAGATAGCTGAGCTCATAGAGGCCGATGACGCCGCCCCGGTCGGCCAGGGCGCGGATCAGGCGGTCGGACTTGTTGCGCGGGTGGGCGTGAACGGCGTCGCAGCCTGCGTGGGTGATCAGGACCGGCTTTCTGGAGGCGGCGATGGCGCCGAGGCTGGAGGCCTCATCGCTGTGGCTGACATCGACCGAGACGCCCAGCCGGTTCATCCGCTCCACCGCCTGTCGGCCCAGCAGCGTCAGGCCGGTGGAGGGCGAGGACATGGTGCCAGAGGCGAAGGGGGTGGTGCGGTTGTAGCTGAGGCCCATGACCAGCACGCCCGCCGCGCGGAACTGGTCGATGGCGTCCAGGTCGCCTTCCAGCATTTCAGCGGCTTCGAACGAATAGATGATGCCCAATCTGCCGCTGGCCTTGGCGCGGGCGAAGTCGGCGACGCTGGTGATCTTGGTATAGAGGTCGGGGTTCAGGGTGACGCATTTGTCGATGGCGGCGATAGATTCAGCTGTCTCTGCGCGGCTCTCGTTGCCGGAGCCGCCGATGGTCAGTTTGGCGGCGGTCAGGCCTGATGCCTTGATGATGTCGCGGGTTTCCTGATCCAGTGGTTTGTCTGGATCAATGGGCAGGATCAGATTGCCGTTGATGACGACGGCGTCGCGATAGAGACGGGCGGCGGAGGTCGTGGTCGATGCGCGGGGAAGGCCAGCACAGGCCGCCAGGCACGAGGCGGCGACGGCGCCCAGGAAGATGCGGCGGGTGGTGATCATGGCCGGAGGTCTCCGCGTGAATGCAGAATGTGTAGGGGCCTACTTATCTGTGGCCGGGTCCACGTCGTCCAATGAAATTCTGGACATGATCCGGTCGAAGACCGAGCGACGATCCAGAGCCTCATCCAGTTGGTCGAGCAGCCGCACCACGTCGCCCGCCTCGTCGTTCAGATCCTGAGCGGCGGCCGTGAAGGCGTCCCACAACGGCGTCATTCTGGCGACCAGCGCCTGGCCCTGATCCGTCAGGCTCAGCAGGCGACGGCGGGCGTCTTCAGGCGCGGGGGAGGAGGCGATCAGGCCCGCCTTCTCCATCGAGCGGCTGGTCTCGCTGACCGAGGCGTGGGTGATGCGAAGAATGGCGGCGATTTCGCCCACGGCCATGGGGCGGTCGTGTTCGATCAACTGGCGCAGGACGCCGTACCAGCGCTGCTCGAACCGGACGTCGAGGGCGGCATAGACGCGGGTGCTTTCGCGGTCGATCCGTTCTGATGCTCGCCGCAACCGTGCGCCCAGAGCCGCACCGCCGAAACTGCGGCTGTAGTCTTGAGGGTGGGACATGGTGAAGCCAGCGTGGATTAAGTGACGCGCTTTGTCGCCTATTCGCCCGCCACGTCCAAATTTCGGGACAGCCGCGCGTCCAGCCAGCGCAGGATTGCGGTGCTGGCTCCACGGGCGGCGGGGCCGCCGAAGTGGAGGAAGCCGTGCGGGGTTTCGGGGACGCGGATCAGGTCGACATCGGCGATCCGGCCCCAGCGGCCGGCCATCAGAAGGCTGTCGTCGAACAGGGGGTCCAACTCGCCGGCCAGAAACAGGGCGGGCGGCAGGCCGGTGGGATCGGCGTAGAGGGGCGAGACATCGGGCTGGCGCAGACCCGCTTCATCACGGTCGGGGGCCAGTCTGGCCAAATCTGCGCGCATGGTCGGGCCGTTGAACAGCAGGACCTGCGGCCCCGCCGCGCGCACGCTGTCGGTGCCTGACAGGTCATAGACGCCGTAGGCCAGGACGCAGCCCTTCACCAGATCGATCAACCCCTGATCACGCAGGGCCAGCGCCGTCAGGGCCGCCAGATGCCCGCCCGCAGACTCGCCCAGTATGAACAGGCTGGAGGCGCCCAATCTGTCGACATTGGTCACGGTCCAGTAGGCGGCGGCCAGACAGTCGGCGATGGCGGCGTCGATATAGACGTGGCGGCGTTCCGACAGCAGGCGATAGTCGACCGAGACGACGCAATAGCCGTTGTGCGCCAGATAGCCGTTCAGCCGGTCGTTCAGGCTGGCGCCGCCCAGAACCCAGCCGCCGCCGTGGATGTCCAGAACAATGGCGCGGGGCGTGCCGGACGGGCGAAGAATGCGTAGATGCACCGGGTGGTCGCCGTCTGTGTGGACGATCTCGACCGTGACGCCGCGCTTCTTCAGGCGCGGCGTGGTGACGGCCGCGGCGGCGGCCTCCAGCCAGACGGACAACTGCTGGCCCGCCTCGACCCGCCAGGGATCGGTCCGAAAACGCGGAGCGCGGTTCAGCAGGGCGTTGAGGCGGCGCTGCGCCGCTAACTGCGGCGCCGGAAAGTCGACTGTGTGGGTGCGCAGCGTCATGTAAGCCCCATTCAGGATCAACCGGCTAAAGCGGCCTTTTTCTCTTCCAGTTCCAGCCATTCCATTTCGGCGTTCTCCAGATCAGCGCGGGCCTTGTCGGCGGCCTTCATGGCGGCGTCGAAGGCTTTGGGATCGCGGCTGTAGAGACCGGGATCGGCCAGGGTGGCGTCGTGTTTGGCGATGACGCCGGGCAGGCTGTCGATCAGGCCTTCCAACTCTTTCAGGCGATGGGCGTCCTTGAAGGTCAGCTTGCCTGCCTTCTTGACCGCAGCCGGGGCGGGGTTGTCGGCGGCGCGCTGGGCGGCGGCCTTGTCCTGCGGGCGAGGATTGGAGCCGGGCTGGAGGAAGCCGGGGTTCTGGCGGATGAAGTCGGTCCAGCCGCCGGGGGTCTCGACGATGTCGCCGCGCCCGTTCAGGGCCAGGGTCGAGGTGGACAGGCGGTCGATGAAATCGCGGTCGTGGCTGACCAGGATCAGGGTGCCGTCATAGCCTTCCAGCAGCTCTTCCAGCTTGTCCAACGTGTCCATGTCCAGGTCGTTGGTCGGTTCGTCGAGGATCAGCAGATTGGCCGGTTTGGCCAGCGCACGGGCCAGCAGCAGGCGGTTGCGTTCGCCGCCCGACAGGGTCGAGATGGGCTGGCGCAACTGGGCCTCGGAGAACAGGAAGTCCTTGGCGTAGGCGGCGACGTGTTTGGAGAAGCCGCGCACGATGATGCTGTCGCCGCCGCCCGGCGTCAGGGCGTCCCACAGGGTCATGTCCGACTTCAGCCCCTCACGCGACTGGTCCAGATAGACGGCTTCAAGGTTCGCGCCCATGCGGACCGTGCCTTCGTCCGGCGCCAGTTCGCCCAGCAGGGTCTTGACCAGGGTGGTCTTGCCCGCGCCGTTGGGGCCGACAATGCCCAGACGGTCGCCGCGGATGATGCGGGTTGTCAGATCCTTGAACAGGGTGCGCCCGTTGTAGCCCTTGGACACGCCCTTGATCTCGGCGACCAACTTGCCCGAGGTGGAGCCGGAATCGACGCCCAGATACAGCTCGCGCGGGGCGTCCTTCATCTTTTCGGCGCGTTCGGCGCGCAGGGCCATCAGGGAGCGGGCGCGGCCTTCGTTGCGGCTGCGACGAGCGGTGATGGAGGAGTAGAAGGTGGCCGTCTCGCGCTCGATGGTCTTGGTCAGGCGACGCAGGGATTCGGCCTCTTCCTCCAGCACCTTGGTGGACCATTCGTCGAACTCGACGAAGCCCTTGCTGAGGGTGCGGACGCGGCGGCCTTCCAGCCAGTGGACGGTATTGGTGACACGGTTCAGGAAGGCGCGGTCGTGGCTGACGACCAGCAGGGCGAACCGGGCCGACAGCAGCTCGTTCTCCAGCAGTTCGATGGCCAGAATGTCGAGGTGGTTGGTCGGCTCGTCCAGCAACAGCAGATCGGGCTCTTCGGCGAAGGCCTTGGCCAGGGCCGCGCGACGCGTCTCGCCGCCCGACAGGCCTTGGGTCGATTTCGCCGGATCAAGACCGAAGGTGGACAGCCAGGATTCCGCCGTCCAGCTCTCTGCCTCGCCCGATGAGGCGTAGTCCAGCAGCGTCTCGCCAGTGATGACGGGTTCCTGCGGCACATAGGCGAAACGGGTCGCGGACTGGACCGAACGGTCGCCGCTGTCCGGCTCGATCAGGCCCATGACGACCTTCATCAGGGTGGACTTGCCCGCGCCGTTGCGACCGACCAGGGCGGCGCGGCTGCGCGGTTCGACCGCAAGATCGACGCCGTCGAACAGGGGGCGCTGGCCGTCCTGAAGACGGACGTCCTTGAGCGCGACGAGAGGGGGTCTGGCTGCCATTTGACTTTCGATCCTCCGCCGCGAACGGGGAGGGGGCCGCGCGTAGCGAGGCGGAAGGGAAGGAACGACTGCGATCTAAGGGTTGTGAGGCGCAGTTTCCACCGGAAAGGCGTTTGGAGGCCTGGGAACGTCAGCAATGCTCGGGAGTTAGGCTGCGGACGTGGGGCTGATCGGGGCTGTTGATATGTTACCGTCCAGACGGTATGTGGCCGAAATGGACACGACGACACGCCGCCGGGCGCCCGATACGACGAGAACTGAAATCCTGGACAAGGCGCTGGAAGTGGCTGCGGAGTTGGGGGTGCTGGGCTTTACGCTGGATGCCGTGGCCGCGCGGACGACGGTCAGCAAGGGCGCTGTGCTGCATCATTTTCCGACCAAGAAGGCGCTGCTGGCGGGCATGATCGACCATCTGGGCGAGATGCACAGCGACGCGGTTCTGGCCGAGGCGGCGCGCGACCCGGAGCCCTATGGCCGCAATGCGCGGGCCTATCTGCGCTCGGTGGTGAATGAGCCGGTGACGCCGCAGGACGTGAGCATCGGGCGGGTGGTTCTGGCCGCCTGCGCCATTGATCCGTCGCTGTCGCAACGCTGGAACAGCTGGGTGACCCTGCCGATCCGGTCGGCGCGGATGACGCCCTGCTGCTGCGGCTGATCGCGGACGGGCTGTGGATGTCGGACCTGTTCGGCACCCACCCGGTGTCGCAGGAGCAGAGACAGGCGCTGCTGATGCTGCTGACGCCCGGCCAACTGCTGACGGCGAACGACATATGAGCCCTGTGACATGGGCGGCTCTGTCGGGCGCCATCGCGCTGGAGGTGGTGGGGACGACCCTGTTGAACCACAGCCAGCAGTTCACGCGGGCCTGGCCCACGGCGGGCATGGCGCTCTGCTACGGGCTGGCGTTCTACCTGCTGTCGATCGCGCTGAAACAGATGCCGGTGGGGATCGCCTATGCGATCTGGAGCGGGCTGGGCGTGGTGGCGATCTCGGTGATCGGGCTGGTGGTGTTCAAGCAGAGGCTGGACCTGCCTGCCGTGATCGGCCTGACGATGATCGTCGGCGGGGTGGTGGTGATCAACCTGTTCTCCAAGGCCGTGTCGCACTGATCCTGCGGCGCCGCTGACGAGTGAGGGGGCGACATGGGGCGGATCGGCGCGTATGAGGCGCGCCATGCAGCCCTACTGGCAGACCAAGACCCTGGCCGAAATGTCCCCGCGTGAGTGGGAGGACCTGTGCGACGGGTGCGGCCTGTGCTGCGTCATCCGGTTCGAGGATGAGGATACGGGCGATGTCATTCCGACGCGGGTTCACTGCAAGCTGTTTGATCCCGACGCCTGCACCTGTTCGGACTATGTGAACCGGAACGCCCAGGTGCCGGACTGTATCAAGCTGACGCCGAACAATATCGAGCGGTTGGCGTGGATGCCCAAGTCCTGCGCCTATCGCCGTCTGAATGAGGGGCGCCCGCTGGCCGCGTGGCATCACCTGATTTCGGGCAGCCGCGAGACGGTGCATACGGCGGGCGTGTCGGTGCGGGGGCAGACGATCTCGGAACTGGCGCTGGCCCAGCCGGAGGATGCGCTGGACTTCGAGGCTCCGGAATGGGCGCTGGAGCGCGGCTGATGGATTTTTCGGTCCAGCGCACGCAATGACGCTGGTCTGATCCCTTTCAAATCATGAACTTAGCAGTTTCTCGAGGCGATCTGCGCGCCTGAGGACGCTGGTGCGCTATGGTTTGTGCATGGCGGGAAATGGGGATGAGACGGGGGCCGGGGGCGAGAGCGCCGGCTGGCTGGACCACGTCTGCGAAAGACTGAAAGCCAAGGTCGAAGAGGCGGTTCAGGCGGTGTGCGACGCACCGCCGCCGACAAGTCTGGCCGAGGCCGAGAAGCTGGCGCGGGCCGCAGGCGTGATCGCCCGATCGGCCAAGGCGGTGGACGGTCTGATGTCCCGCCCCGAACGCAAAACTGAAGAGGATGAGATGGGCGGTGAACACTTCGATCCCGAAGAGGACGAACGACTGCGCGCCGAACTGTGCGGCCACCACGAACGCCTCGACCGGATTCTGGAGGAAAAACGAGCCGAGGCTGCTGAGCGGGCGCGAGCTAAGGCGGGAGGTGCGCCGCTGGCGGGTGGCGAAACACCAGATTGAGCCGCAGGACGACGACTGGCGCACCTGGCTGCTGCTGGGCGGGCGCGGGTCGGGCAAGACCTTTGCCGGGGCCGTCTGGATCGACGCTCTGGCACGGCAGGAGACACGTAACTTCGCCCTGATCGGACCCGCGCTGCATGATGTGCGCGAGGTGATGGTTGAGGGGGTGTCGGGGCTGAAAAGCCTGACGCCGGTGGGCGAGCGGCCGCGCTGGGAGGCGGGGCGGCGCAGGTTGGTTTGGCCCGACAACGGATCGGCGGCCTATGCGTTTTCGGCGGAAGACCCCGACAGCCTGCGCGGACCGCAGTTTCACTATGCCTGGGCTGACGAGTTCTGCGCATGGCGGAACCCGGAGGCGGTGCTGGCGAACCTGAGGTTTGGGCTGCGTCTGGGGCAGGAGCCGCGCCTGACGGTGACGACGACGCCCCGGCCGATCCCGGCGCTGCGGACGCTGATGGCCGAGGCCGGGACGGTGACGGATCGGGCGGGGACGCAGGCGAATGCGCAGAACCTGTCGCCCGGTTTTCTGGCCCACTTGAAAGCGCTGTATGGCGGGACGCGGCTGGAGGCGCAGGAACTGGACGGGCTGGTGGTCGAGGGCGAGGGGGCGCTGTTCCGCATCGAGGATTTGAAAAGGGTGCGGGGCGCGCGGCCTGCAGAGTTTGACCGGGTTGTCGTGGCGGTCGATCCGTCCGCCACGTCGCATGGCGACGCGTGCGGAATCGTGGTGGCTGGTCGGCGCGAGGGGCGGGCCTTCGTGCTGGCGGATCGGACGGTGCAGGGCCTGTCACCCGGCGGCTGGGCCGGGGCGGTCACAACGGCGGTCAAGGCGTTCGACGCTCAGGAAGTGACCGCAGAGGCCAATCAGGGCGGTGAGATGGTGAGGACGGTTCTGGTGCAGGCCGGATGCCCGGCGCCGGTGAAGCTGGTCCATGCCTCCCGTTCCAAGGCGGCGCGGGCCGAGCCGGTGGCTCTGCTGTACGAACAGGGGCGGGTGGTCCACTGCGGCGACTTTCCGGCCCTGGAGGAGGAGATGCTGGGGCTGGGGGGCGAGGGCGGCAAGTCGCCTGACCGCGCCGACGCCCTGGTGTGGGCGATCACGCGGCTGATGCTGCAGCCGATCAAGGCGGGACCGAGGATGAGAGCGCTTTAGCGCTGTCCGCCGCCCAGGATTTTTGAACAGGAGAGACGACATGCCGGCCATTCCCGAACGGGACGGATTGCTGAGTCATGGGCGGGACGCGAGCGGTCCGGCCAGACGCGCGGCGACGGTGACGCCCAGTGATGCAGCGGACCTGCCGAGCTACGC
>NZ_JABAZW010000137.1 GCF_018608325.1 Brevundimonas sp.
GTTGAGAGCGGCAGCGTATCGATGGATGTGCAGGCGCCGTCCAACTTCGAACGTCTGGTGTTCGAGGCCACCGGCCGTGACGCCGACGCCACGCGGACCCTGTTCGAAACTTTCGCCAGCGAGGGGACTGTGACCTTCGATGCGGACCTGCTGGCCGCGCTGCGGTCCGAGGTCTCCGCCGTCTCCATCGACGAGGACGAAACCCGCGCCGAGATCGCCCACGCCTACAAGACCTGGGGCCGGGTCATCTGCCCGCATACGGCGGTGGCCATTGCAGCCGCGCGTCGTCAGGACCGCTCGAACGGCCCCGTCGTCGCCCTGTCGACGGCCCATCCGTCCAAGTTCGGCGCCTTCGTCTCGGACGTGCTGGGCTTTGATCCCGAACCCGCAAACGTCATCGCCGCCCTGGGCGACAAGCCCGAGCGGTTGACGGTCATCGACGGAACGATGGAGGCGGCGCTGGACGCCGTGGCGACCTTCTCAGGCCGCCACTAGGTCCGCTTCAGCGGCGACGAAGGCCGCGCGAAACGATGCCAGCCAGAAGCAAGCCGACGCCGGCGACCGACAGGGTCGTCAGCAGCGGCTTGTCACGGGCAGCGGCGGCGACTTCGCGCGCCTTGGGACGATAGTTTTCCGGCGCCTTCTCAACCAGACGGTCAACGGCGTCCATCGCCTTGCCGAACTGCTCCAGCGACTTGCCCTTGGCGTCATTATAGGCGCCTTCGACTTCCAGCTTCTGATCACCGACCAGTTTGCCAAAAGCCTTCTGCGCCTTGCCCTGCACCTGCGAGGCGGCGCCGTTGATCTGTTCGTCAGTCATGGGATTGGACCTTATCTTCGAGGTGAGGTTCGGGGAGAGCGGTCATCTCACCGCATGTATCGTGAAGCCCCAAAGCGCCATTCGGTTCCAAGCGTGACCTTAGGCTCAGGCCCCATTGATGTGAGGCGCTCGATCTGTTTCAGGCCCCGAGGAGTCTGGATATGAGTGACCTTTATTGGCTGATGGACGAGCAGATGGCTCGGCGGAGCCCTATTTTCCCAAGAGCCACGGCAAACCGAGGATGGATGATCGGCGGGTGCTGAGCAGAATTATTTCCGTCACCCGCAACGGTCTGCGTTGGCGTGACGCGCCGACGGCGTATGGGCCTCACAAGACCCTCTACAATCGCTGGAAGCGGCGGAGCGAGGCGGGCGTCTTCGTACGGATGATGGACGGCCTGTCCAAGGCGCAATGGTTGTTGGGCGACAGGGGCTATGACGCGGACGGGTTCCGGGACGCCTTGCAAGGCCAAGGGGATCACGCCCTGCATCCCAGGCCGCAAAACCCGCAACCAGCCCATCCGGCATGACAAGCGTCGCTACAAGCTGCGGAATCGCATCGAGATCATGTTCGGGCGCCTGAAAGACTGGCGGCGCGTCGCCACTCGCTATGATCGATGCCCGAACGTCTTCCTCTCCGCCATTGCCCTGGCCGCTACCGTACTCTTCTGGCTACGAGTCCTGAGCCTAGGAGCGGGATACGCTGATCGTTCCCATCCTTGTTGCGAGGGTCTTTCCGATTCCGGATCGTCAGCATACATGTCCGTGGATGATAGTCACCCTGTTACGCTGAAGATTTCCTCGAGCCGCATCGCGGTCGCGATCGCGAATCTCACGACTTGCGTCATGGGTATTGCCAGGCGACGCGCCATCGACCTGATTTCTGCTTGCGGATCGAAGCCATGATTTGGGTGCAAAAAGGGTGCAGAGAGATTTCGTAGAGGGGCGAAAACCGTCGAAAAAGCGCGTAAAACCGTCGGCCAACATCGTCAGCCAACCGCCTGAACTTACAGAAAAATGCTTTTAAATCAAGCGTGTAGACTATCCGTAGCCCCGATGATGGACTGGACCGACAGGCATTGTCGGGCGTTTCATCGGGCGCTGTCGTCGCGGGCCTTGCTCTATACGGAGATGGTGACGGCGCCGGCGGTGGTGCATGGCGACCGGGATCGGCTGCTGGGTTTTGATGCGGTCGAGCATCCGGTGGCGCTGCAGTTGGGCGGATCGGATCCGGCGCAGTTGGCCGAGGCGGCGCGGATCGGCGCGGCCTATGGCTATGACGAGATCAATCTGAATGTCGGCTGTCCGTCCGACCGGGTGCAGTCGGGCAAGTTCGGCGCCTGCCTGATGCGCGAGCCGGAGTTGGTGGCCGACTGCATGGCCGCCATCATCGAGGCGGTCGACATCCCCGCTACGGTCAAATGCCGGATCGGCGTCGATGACCAGGACCCGGCGACCAGCCTGTTCGCCACAGTGGACGCCAGCGCGGCCGCAGGGGTCGACACCTTCATCATCCACGCCCGCAAGGCCTGGCTGAAGGGCCTGTCGCCCAAGGAGAACCGGGACGTGCCGCCGCTGGACTATGGGCTGGTGCGCCGCCTTAAGCGCGAGCGACCGCACCTCAGCATCTCCATCAACGGCGGCATCGGCTCGCTGGACGAGGCCGAGGCCCATCTGGACAACGCCGACGGGGTGCAGTTGGACGGGGTGATGCTGGGCCGCGCCGCCTATCACGAACCGGCCCTGCTGGGGCAGGCGGACCGTCGCCTCTATGGAGACGCGGTCGAGGACGTGGACGCCTATGGCGCTATCGAACGCTATCGCCCCTATCTGGTCGCGCGACTGGCGGAGGGCGTCGCCCTGCCCGCCATGGCGCGGCACATGCTGGGCCTGATGCACGGCCGTCCCGGCGCGCGGGCCTTCCGCCGCATCCTGACGGTGGAATCGATCGGTCCAAATGCTGGGATTGAGGTGGTGGATCGGGCCGTGGAGGCCGTGCGCGAGGCGGAATCCCGCCGTTCAGAGGCCGCTTGAGTCCAAAAAACATCGCTTTGCAATCAAGCGACTAGGCCACAAGCACCACTGACAGCAAGCCATACGGCCAAGCTGCGCCCATTTCTGGCCACAAGTTAACGCGACAAAACCGGCGCTGGCAGCGTTGGGAGCCAGTGTCTCCGCGAGCCAGACGTATGATCGGCGCCACCGCTGCCTTCGCCATGTTTTGGGCTGCCTTGTCCTCAGTTACGAGTGGACCAGTGCCCTACAATGTCGCTGTTGCGGCGGATGGGTTCAGGGTTGAAACCCCTGCAGCTGACGTCGGTTCCACAGTTTCGCCCTCGACGGGCGATCTGGCGTTGAACGAAGAACAGGCCGAACTGATGGACGGCGATCCCGACTGGACCGCCTCAGCGCGCCTCTATCATGCAGGCGGCGGCGGGGCTTCCGGCAATGATTCCCTGGGCTGCCGTCCGGTGGCCATGCGCACGGTCGCGACCGACCCCCGCATCATTCCCCGCCGCACCAAGCTGTTCATCCGTGAGACGGTCGGCCTTCGCCTCGCCGATGGTTCGATCCATGACGGATACTGGTACGCCTCCGACACCGGCGGCTCGATCAAGGGCGAGAAGATCGACCTGTTCACCGGCCACGGCCGCGGATCGATGGCCCAGGCTCAACGTCTGAACATGCGCACCCTGACCATCGCCGATGCAGGCACCTTCGACGGATGCCCCCCGGCCTGGGAAAACGCCTCGCGCTGAACCGCGCACCTTCCAGAATGCAGAACGCCGGCGACCGCAAGGTCGCCGGCGCCTTCAATTGCAGTCGCAGTGAACCGGATCAGTCGTCCAGTTCGGTGACCTGCAGCGTCGACTGAACCATCTGGTCGCCGTAGGTGCCGACCCAGATGTCATAGCGGCCGTTCTGAGGATTGGTGATGGTCACCTTGGGGTTCAGATCACCGGCAGAATCGTCATCGCAGTAGAAGCGGCCGTTCGGCGTATTGACCAGCAGAGTGGTGTCGTCGTTGGAGATGTTCTTGAACGTCAGGTCCGCATCGCCTGCACGGTCATAAAAGACCTGGAAGTCCGGCGCAGCGCTGACATTGCCGACACAGCCGGACTTGGCGCGCGACGCCGGGATGGAGCCGCCCGCCAGGATCTGTTTGGTGTAGGGATCCGGCGTGAAGCCTGCACGCAGGTTCACCGAGCCATAGTTGGGCGTCAGATCGATGTCCGGGCCGTCGCCATCGTCACTGGAGCTGGTGAGCGAATCCGCGCCCAGTTCGGTGACCATCAGGGTAGATTGGACCATGCTGTCGTTATAGGTGCCGACCCAGATGTTGTAGCGACCGCTGGCCGGGCTGCTGATCGTGATCAGCGGATCAAGGTCGCCGCCGGAATCGTCGTCGCAGAACCAGCGCCCGTTGGGGCTGCTGATCAGCAGGGTAGTGTCTTCCGACGCCGTCAGCTTGAACGTCAGATCCGACGAACCCGCGCGGTAATTCACCTGCAAGTCGGGCGCGGCGCTGACCAGGCCTTCACAGCCCGACTTGACCGAAGACGCCTGAACGGAGCCTCCTGCCAGCATCTCCTTGGTGTAGGGATCCGGCGTGAACCCGGTGCGCAGGTTCACGGTTCCGTAGTTCGGCTCAAGCGAGGCGTCGGGACGCCCGCCGCTTTTCTGAGCCAGGCTCACCCCCGGCGTCAGCAGCATGGCCGCCGCTGTCACGATGGCGATAGTCTTCATAGATGGTCCTCCGATTGCGACCCTCGGTCGCAGGCGACCATACCCCGTTTTGCGACGCCGTGCAGGGCCGAAGCACAGCTGTTCGTCGGCGTCAGAAACGGCGCTTGCCGGTTATGGTTTCAAAGAAAAGGCGGAAATCGCCCATCAAGCTCCACAGCGGGTATTTGAAGGTCGCGGGCCGGTTCTTTTCGAAGAAGAAATGCCCCACCCAGGCGAAGCCGTATCCGACCAGAGGCATGGCCAACAGCCACCACGGGTTCCGCGTCACAAGCAAGGCCACGAAGGCCGCGATCACCAGCGACGTCCCGACCACATGGATGCGGCGGCATGTCCGGTTGGAATGCTCGTGGATGTAATAGGGGTAGAAGGCCTCGAACGAAGCGAACCGACCCTCTGGCGCGGACGGACTGGTCATGCCGTGAGGTTGCGCCGGTATGCGGCCGGTTGCAAGAACCCCTCCCCCGCGTGTGCGAAGGAGGGGTTTTGAAAATCAACCGTTCGACTTGGACTTGCCGCCCTTGAAGCCCGGCTTGGGCTTGAAGGGCTTCTTGGCGAAGGGTTTGTCGCCGGAAGGCTTGCCGCCTTCAGCCGCCTTGGGCGCCCAGGGCTTCTTCTTGAACGGCGGGCGAGCGTCGGCGCGCTTGTACGGGGTCTTCTTGAACGGACGGTCGCCGTCTTCACGACGCGGCTTGCCCGCGAAACGACCGGCCTTCATCGAACCCGGCGTGGGGGCTTCCGAAGGCGTGATCTTCACTTCGTCGTTCGCAGCGGCGACGGCGTCGCGGAACGCCTTCTCGTGCGTCTTGGCGATTTCGAAGCGGGTCTCGTCCGGGAAGGTGCGGATGGCGCCGATCTGGGGCTTGGAGATGCCGCCGACGCGGCAGATCAGCGGGATCAGCCACTTGGGGTCGGCGTTCTTGTTGCGGCCCACATCCATGCGGAACCAGACCACGTCGTCTGCGCCCAGACGCTCACCCGGCCAGGGCTGAGCCGCCGTGCCGTCGTCATTGCGGACCATGCGGTCGCGCTTTGCGGGGCCACGGTCAGCGCCCGGATCGGACAGTTCTTCCGGCGCGGGCTGTTCCTTGCGCAGCAGACGGACCAGGGCCGCCGCGATCTCGTCGGGCGTGCGCTCGGCGATCATGCGCTTGGCGACGATCATGTCCTCGTCGGTGACGTCGGCCTCGAAGAACTCTGGCGACAGCAGACGGCCTTCATCGGCCTTGCGGATTTCGTCGAAGGTCGGCGCGCCAGACCAGACAGCGTCAACGCCCGCTTCGTCCATCAGGCGCTCGGCCTTGCGACGACGCGAGTGCGGCACCAGCATCACGGAGACGCCCTTCTTGCCCGCACGGCCCGTACGGCCCGAACGGTGCAGCAGGCCTGCGCGGTTCATCGGCAGTTCGGCGTGGATGACCAGACCCAGGTCCGGCAGGTCCAGACCGCGTGCGGCGACGTCGGTGGCGACGCAGACGCGGGCCCGGCCGTCACGCAGCGACTGCAGCGCATCGGTGCGTTCGCGTTGGCCCATTTCGCCCGACAGCGACACGGTCGAGAAGCCGCGCTCCAGCAGCGAGGATTGCAGGTGGCGCACGCTGTCGCGCGTCGAGCAGAAGACCATGGCGCGCGGCGCCTCGAACCAGCGCAGGGTGTTGACCACCGCGTGCTCGATCTCGTTGGGCGCAATGCGATAGGCGCGGTATTCGATGTCGGCGTGCTGGCGCGTCTTGTCGGTCGCGTCGATGCGGACCGCGTCCTTCTGGTAGCGCTTGGCCAGGGTGGCGATATCGCGGGCGATGGTCGCCGAGAACAGCAGGGTGCGGCGTTCGGCCGGGGCCTGGTCCAGAATGAACTCCAGATCCTCGCGGAAGCCCATGTCCAGCATCTCGTCGGCTTCGTCCAGGACGGCGACCTTCAGTTCCGACAGGTCCAGGTTGCCCCGGTCGATGTGGTCCTTCAGGCGGCCCGGCGTGCCGACGACGATGTGGACGCCAAAGCCCAGAGCGCGGGCTTCGCGACGCGCATCCATGCCGCCGACGCAGGTGGCGATCTTGGCGCCGGAGTCGGCGTACAGCCACTGAAGCTCGGACGCGACCTGCATGGCCAGTTCGCGGGTCGGGGCGATGGCCAGGCACAGCGGCGCGCCGCCGGGGCCGAAGATGGGCTTGTCGCCCAACAGGGTCGGCGCAGCGGCCAGACCAAAGGCCACCGTCTTGCCCGAACCGGTCTGGGCCGAGACCAGCATATCGCGCTCGGCGTGCTCGCCTTCCAGAACTGCGGCCTGAACGGGGGTCGGCTCGGCATAGCCCTTGTTGATGAGGGCGCGGTCGAGCGCGGGGTGGACGGCGGGAAAGGGCATCGGATACCTGGGACAACGGACAAGGCGGGCGCCGAAACGACCGCGCCCGGCCGAGGACAGACCTCAGGCCGGGCGAATGAGAAGCGCCCTATACACGGATAAAGGCCTAAGCGGGGCGGAAAACGCCGTTCACCCTGTTCCTTCAGGCGATGTTGACCTGAAAAGCGCACTTTTGCGACTGAACCGAACCTTGACCCGAGCATAGCCATGCAGGCCCTGCCCATCGCCGCCGCCGGAATGCTGGACGCCCAGACGCGCTTCGACAACAGCGCACACCGCACGGCGCAGGCCCCGCTGGACAATCTGGCCGAGGAAATGGTCGAACGAATTCAGGCCAAGACCGCCTTCAGCGCCAACGCCGCCGTGGTGAAGACCGCCGATGACATGACCGGCGTCCTGTTGGACATGCTGGCCTGATCGACCGCCCCCGGCGCGACATGTCGCCGGTTTGCCGCCGCCGTCGCCCTGCCCTATCCCTTTGGCCGTTGTTGAGGGGGATCGGCGATGATGATGGGACTGTTGGCGGGTTTGATGCTGACAGGCGAAGCGGCCGCGACGCCGACGCCTGCGGGTCATGTTCTGGTCTGGGCGGACGAGTTCGATCACGACGGCCTGCCCGACCCTTCGCGCTGGACCTATGACGCCAGCCGCAACCGCGAGGGCTGGCACAATAACGAGGCCCAGTATTACGCCGTCGCACGGCCCGAGAACGCCCACGTCGAGAATGGCCGACTGGTCCTGACCGCGCGACGCGAGACACTGGCGGATGCGCCCGACTGGGGTGGCCAGACCTATACCTCCGCACGTCTGCTCAGCACCGCTCCCGGCTGGACCTATGGCCTGATCGAGGTGCGCGCCAAACTGCCGTGCGGGCGCGGCACATGGCCGGCCATCTGGATGTTGCCGGTCCAGCCGTCGGGCTGGCCGCTGGGCGGCGAGATCGACATCATGGAACATGTCGGCCATGCGCCGGGCGCGGTCCACGGCACAGTCCACACCCAGGCCTATAACCACATCAACAAGACAGAACGTGGCGGCTCGATCCAGATCGACGACGCCTGCCAGAGTTTCCATCGCTATCAGGTCCAGTGGTGGCCCGAGGCGGTGACCTTCATGGTCGACGACCAGCCCTATTACAGCTTCGCCAACGACGGCGCGGGCGCGCCCGAGACATGGCCGTTCGACAAGCCGTTCCGCCTGATCCTGAACATCGCCGTCGGCGGCGACTGGGGCGGCGCCCAGGGCATAGACGACGACGCCCTGCCCCAGACGATGGAAGTCGACTATGTGCGGGTGTTCCAGCCCATACCGCACTGAACTCGCCCGACAGGCTCCAGCTCAGGTAACACCGTCTTCAAGTCCCAGCTTTGCGGCAAGTTGGACGGCTGCTAATTTGCGGACATGGCCGATGATCTGTCCCGCACCCTGACCACCCGCACCAATATGGCGCAGCCGCGCCACGACTGGACGCTGGAGGAGGTCGAGGCCCTGTTCGCCCGCCCCTTCATGGAACTGGTGTTCGAGGCCGCATCCGTCCACCGCGCTTGGTTCGATCCCAGCCAGATCCAGAAGTCGCAGCTTTTGTCGATCAAAACAGGCGGCTGCGCCGAGAACTGCGGCTACTGCTCGCAGTCGTCCAGTTTCCAGACCGGGCTGAAGGCCGAGAAGCTTCTGGACGCGGACGTCGTCATCGCCGAGGCCGCCGCCGCCAAGGCAGGCGGGGCCAGCCGTTTCTGCATGGGCGCCGCCTGGCGTGAACTGAAGGACCGCGACACCCCGCGTCTGGCCAAAATGATCTCGGGCGTGAAGGCCCTGGGTCTGGAGACCTGCGCCACCCTGGGCATGTTGACCGCCGATCAGGCGCGCCAGTTGAAGGAAGCGGGTCTGGACTATTACAACCACAACCTCGACACCGGCCCCGAATACTATGCCGAGGTCGTCACCACCCGCACCTATCAGGACCGTCTGGATACGCTGGAGCATGTGCGCGACGCAGGCATGAACACCTGCTGCGGCGGCATCGTTGGCATGGGCGAGGCGCGTCGTGACCGTGCGGGCCTGCTGCACGCGCTGGCCACCCTACCCGCTCATCCCGACAGCCTGCCGGTCAACGCCCTGGTCCCGGTGACCGGCACCCCGCTGGGCGAGCGGGTGCTGAAGGCGGGCGAGATTGATCCGATCGAATTCGTCCGCACCGTCGCCGTCGCCCGTCTGGTCTGCCCGCGCGCCATGGTGCGCCTGTCGGCCGGACGCGAGACCATGACCCCGGAAATGCAGGCCCTGTGCTTCCTGGCAGGGGCCAACTCCATCTTTGTCGGCGGCAAGCTGCTGACCACCCCCAACCCCGAAGAAGACGAAGACGCCCGCCTGTTCGCCCTGCTGGACCTGCAGCCCATGCCGGTCGGCGCGACGGCGCGCTGATCAGGCCTCCTAACCGCCTGCCTTTTCCGGCAGGTTGAAGAAGCTGATGTAGTGTTCAAACACGGCACGGTCGCCGCTGATCGCCAGCGCATCCTCGGCCTCCAGAACCGCCAGCGGCGCCTTGCCGTACACCGCCGCCGCCGTGACCTGCGGAGCCGTCGTCACCACCACGTCAGCGTCATCAACGGCGTCGCGCCGCGCCTTCAGCACCCCGTCACGCACCGTCACGCGAAACGCTTCGTCGCCGAAGACGAAGCCCAGCGTCATATCCGCATCGCCTGCGAGCGTGGCGTCGAACATGGTCATGAAGGACTGCATGATGGAGACGGCGCTGATCGGCAGGGTCGGGTCATGCTGCGGCGACCGCGCCGCCCAGCGCCCCAGCACCATGAAGACCGGCTCAAGCTCATAGCCCCAGTCCGTCAGTTCATAGACCTGAACCGAGGCAGGCGGCGGAAGTTTGCGACGACGCAAGATGCCCGACGTCTCCAACCCCTCCAGCCGCTGGGTCAGGACATTGGCCGAAATCCCGCACAAATCCTTCTTCAGATCACCGAACCGACGCGGCCCCATCATCAGTTCGCGAACCACAAGCAGCGCCCAGCGTTCCCCCACCAGATCAAGGCCGTGGGCTGCCCCACAGGCGTCGTGATATCTGCGCCCTGATTTTTCGGTTATCTTTTCTAACTTCATAGTTGACTATGGTAATCAGTCAGCGCAGGTTTCGCAAATCCAAGCAGAGGAGAACCGCCGTGCCTCCGATGATTTTCATCAACCTGCCCGTCACCGACCTCGCCCGCTCCATCGCATTCTACGAAGCCGTCGGCGCGACCAGGAACCCGATGTTCAGCGACGACACCGGCGCCTGTATGGTCATATCGGACGTGATCCACGTCATGATCCTGACCCACGACAAATGGAGGACCTTTACGGATCGCCAGATTCCCGACGCCCATGTCTCGGCCCAGATGTCGCTTTGCTACTCCTGCGACAGCCGCGAGGCGGTCGACGCGGTCGTCGCCAAGGCGGGCGCGGCTGGCGGCCTGATCGACCCCAATCCGATCCAGGATCACGGCTTCATGTACGGGCGCGGCTATGCCGACCCCGACGGCCATATCTGGGAGCCGATGTGGATGGACCCCGCCGCCGTCGCCGCCGGGCCCGAAGCCTTCGCCGCCCAGGCAGACGGACACTGAACTGCCCTCCCACAGAATCAAAAGGAGATGATGCGATGACCGACAAGATCATTCCCTGCCTCTGGTACGATCTGGGACAGGCGCGGCTGGCGGCGGAGTTCTATATTTCGCTGGGCCTGCCAGACAGCCGGATCGACCGCGTGGTCGCCAGCCCTGCCGACAATCCCTCCGCGCCTGCGGGCGCCGAACTGCTGGTGGAGTTCACCCTGGCCGGGCGCCGCTATCTGGGCCTGAACGGCGGGCCGATTTTTCCCCATACCGAGGCCGTGTCCTTCGTCATCGTGACCGATGATCAGGCCGAGACCGACCGCCTGTGGGACGCCATTGTCGGAAACGGCGGCAAGGAAAGCGACTGCGGCTGGTGCAAGGACCGCTGGGGCGTCAACTGGCAGATCACTCCGCGTCGTCTGCTGGCCTTCTACGACGACCCTGACCCCGCCCGCACCCGCGCCGCCTTCGAGGCCATGATGACGATGAAGAAGATCGACATCGCCGCCCTCGACGCCGCCGCCGACGCCGCCCAGACGAAGGCCTGATCCATGTCCGATCTTTACGAACTCAGCGTCAGCCGCCTGATCAAGGCCTCGCCCGAAACCGTCTGGCGGATCTTCGTCGAACGCACCGGCGAATGGTTCTGCCCCAAACCCTGGACGACGCCTGTGGTCGACTGGGATCTGCGCGTCGGCGGTCGGGCCAATGTGGTTCTGCAATCGCCGGAGGGCGAGCAGCATCCCTATTCCGGGGTGTTTCTCGAGATCGAACCGGGACGCAAACTGGTTTCGACCGGCGCCATGACCGAGGGCTGGGTTCCGCAGGCGGGCGACCTGAACTTCGTCCGCATCGACACCTTCGAGGCTGAGGCAGGCGGCACGCGCTACACCTCCACCGCCCGACACTGGGAGGAGAAGGCGATGGAGACCCATAAGGCGATGGGTTTCGTCCAGGGCTGGGGCGCGGTCGCCGATCAACTGGCCGCATTGGCCGAACAAGCGGATCGCTGAACGATCCCATACTGGAAAAGGAAACGACCATGAGCTTCCTCGACATCACCGTCATCGCCGTGCCGACCGAGAACAAGGCCGCCTATCTGGAGCACTCCCGCACCAGCACCATCGTCTTCAAGGAGAATGGCGCGCTGAAGGTCACCGAGACCTGGGGCGAGGACGTGCCGGAAGGCAAGCAGACCGACTTCCGCCGCGCCGTGGCGCTGAAGGATGGCGAGACGGTCGCCGTCGGCTGGATCACCTGGCCCGACAAGGCGACCCGCGACGCCGCCTGGGAGAAGATGATGCAGGACGAACGTCTTGCCGGAGCGGAGATGCCGTTTGACGGCAAGCGCATGATCTTCGGCGGCTTTGAAACCCTGATCGACGGCTGAGCTTCAGCGGCAGAACTGGGTGTTCGTGGCTTCCAGATGCAGGTGGTCGCGGTGGACGGCGTTATAGTCGGGGCTGAGGGTCGTGCCGAAGATGCGGCAGGCGTCATCCCGGATACGGCGCATGAACCGCCCGCCTGCCGCGCCGCCCGGTCCATTGCCGTTCCAATCGGCCAGGACCGTGATCCGGCGCCCGTCGCGCAGACGCACGCCTGAGAAATCGAACGCCGCCGCCTGGGCGTGGGCGCTGACGCGGTTGCTGACCCCGCCATTGTTCACATTGCGACAGGCATAGGCGCCGAAATGGTCGATCTGCACCACGTCGGAGCCCAGGATTTCGCGGGCCGCAGGCTCCACCACCTGACGTCGCCAGATGCTGAGCGCCAGGGCCGTCTGGCAGGTCATCTCGACATCGCTGGGCGCCATCCGCGCCACCGTGCCCATGTCCGGCCCCAGCACCCCGCCCTCTGTCAGGCCGCAGACCGCCGAGTTGGTGCGGTTCGGCACCGGGTTGAAGGTGACGCGAGACGCATTGAGCTGCGCCAGACACTGGCCATAGCTGGCGCCCTCGCGGATCACGGCCGCACGGGTCTGGTCGGTGACGCGCTGGTCGATCAGGGCGCCGACCAGCGGGGCTTCATAACGGCTGGGGCGGCTGGGACTGGTCGTGGTCGGCGGCGGCGCGACACGCCCGCACCCCGTCAGGACAGCCAGCGCCACGAGCAGCACCGCTCGCGGCCATCGGGATCGCACGGCCTGGATCATGGGCGCCAGCCTAACTGATTCCGTGGCGGTGAAAGGGCGGCGCCGAGCCGCACCCATAGAAAAAGGGCGGCCCCGTCGAAGCCGCCCTTCATTCGTTTCAGACCGTTCGGCCTCAGCTGTCCAGGAAGGACCGCAGTTTGCGCGACCGCGACGGGTGCTTCAGCTTGCGAAGCGCCTTGGCCTCGATCTGACGGATCCGTTCGCGCGTCACCGAGAACTGCTGGCCGACTTCTTCCAGCGTGTGGTCGGTGTTCATGCCGATGCCGAAA
>NZ_JABAZW010000010.1:0-12639 GCF_018608325.1 Brevundimonas sp.
TCGTAGGTTCAAATCCTACTCCCGCACCCAAAATACCAAAACGCCCCCGTGCACAAAGCCGGGGGCGTTCTGCTGTCCGCCGGGTGCAGATGCAGCCTAGTTGCGTCCATCCGCGTGATCGCGAGCGGCGGGACGGGCAGCTCCAGCATCGATCATGATCCGTGACAGGATCATCAGGTTCCAGAGACGTTTCGGTCCGTAGAGCGCATCTGCATAAGCCTGCTGCGTCAGCCATCCCAACTTCAAGTGCGGCCATAGCCCTCGCCGCAAGCGTGCTCTTCTGCCCATGAGTCCTAAGCCTAGTGAATAACGTCGTTTGATAATGGCGATGGCTGCGTCGGCGCGTACGCATTGTGGTCGGCGGTGGACGGCTTGGCGCATCGTAGCGGGGCCCTGCCATGGTTCAGGCACGCTGGTAGGGCATTAAAAAGAGGGAGGAGCGCGCTGTTTGGCTTGCTTTGAGCTCAGAGCGTTTTGACGCCGGGGGACTTCGGTTAGGTTCTGCATTCGATGGGTGGCGTCAGCGATGGTTCTGCATGACTGATCGCGGCGTTGCGCATTGACGTAGGGTTTTTGCAAGAACAATGCGTCCACCATTCTCTAAGCTTGCCCCAAACAGAATGGGGAGCGAATGGATGGCTATTGAGACGCGGAGTGACCCTTCCAACTGTGAGTGCGGGTCAACTTTCCTTAGGGTGTTCGGACGAAAGCGTGCAGGCGTTTTGGCCTCATGTATCTTTCTGTCGATGGCTGGCGGATTTTCGGCGCAGGCTCACAATCTCACCGATGTGGTCGAACTGGCAGAGCGTGTTCCTCAGAATGTTACGACGCGGCACACAGGGCGCTTTAACGGCCAAGAGCTAGCGTATTCCGCCATCGTCGCTGAGTATTATGTTCAAGATGAGCACGGTCGGGACGGGGCGGCGGTTGTCACGATCGCCTATGTGCGCGAAGGGCAGCCCGCCGCGCATCGCCCCGTCATGTTTGCGTTTAATGGCGGTCCAGGTGCTTCTTCGTCGCCTCTGCATCTGTCGGCCTTGGGCCCAGTGCGCCGCACACCGCAGGACGGTCAAGGATGGAGCGATAATCCGTTCAGCCCGTTGGATGAGTTCGACTTGGTTTTCATCGACCCGGTCGGCACGGGCTTCAGCCGTCCATTTTCAGGTGTGGACGCCAAGTCATGGTTTTCTCAGTCGAGCGACGCGACCGCCGCAGCATCGGTTATCGAGCGGTGGCTTGTCGCGAACGGTCGGGAGGCTTCACCGATCTATCTGACGGGGGAGAGCTATGGCACGGTGCGGGCTGCGACTATTCTGAAGGAGCGACCAGACCTGTCGTTTGACGGCCTTGTACTGATCGGCCTGGTGGGGCGGCCGGAGGGCAATGAAATGCCCTATGTGGTAACCTTCCCCACGATGGCGGCGGCGGCTTGGTATCACCGTCGTATTGAGCGCACTGCTTCGTTACGGCAAACCTTCGACGCGGCTTTGGAGTTCGCAAGGACTGAATATGTCAGCGCCCTGATCAAAGGCGACAGTCTGTCGTCGGCGGAACGTCGCGATACGGCGGTGAAGATGTCTGCTTTCATCGGACTTCCGGCGGAACTGATTGAGGCGCGCAACCTGCGTCTCAGCAAGAATGACCTGATGTTCAATCTGCTCAAAACGGATGGCCTTAGAACCGGTTCTCTTGACGTCCGTGTCACAGGGCCCTTGGAGCCTGGACAATTGGGGGGGATTGATGATCCCGCACTGGGCGTCGTCCCAAGTCGCGGCGCAGGAACGCCGGCAACGCCTCCGACGCCGCAAAGCGTAGGCCCCATCGCCAATCCAGTCTTGAAAAAGTACTTGAATGAAGAGCTGAAATTTCAATCGATTGAGCCCTATTACGGGCTGAATCTGGCTGTGAACGGAGCATGGGACAACAGTCGCTCGTTCGACGCGAACTCCGCGATTGGCGACGCGCTGGCGCGTAACGGCGCGATGCGCGTGTTCTGGGCCGCAGGGCTCTATGACCTAAGCACGCCGGTCTATCTGGGCCGTTACACGCTGGATCACGCTGGCGTGCCGACAGATCGCTTGACCGCACTCTATTTCGAGGGGCCGCATGGCGTCTATGAAGGCGAGGAGAATCTTGAAGCTTTCAACAGGGCTCTTCGTGAGTTCGTTCACGCGGGGCGGCGCTGACTTAAGCTGTGGGTTCCGTCATGGAGCGCCCAGAATCTGGCGCTTCATGACGGCGGGGCCCCGGGCAGGGCGCTCAACAGGCGATCAATGTCATTTTCGTCGTTGAAGGCGGCCAACGAAATGCGGAAACGGTTGGCGGAAACGCTGATCGCGACATTGGCGCGGGCCAAGGGGTCGGTAAGCTTCGCCCTGGCGTCCTTCAGCGCGAAGGCCACCAGTTGGGTGCGGCTGTCGAGCGGAGTCAGGGGTTGGTAGCCGCGACGGCGCAGTTCTGACTGGACCGTATCCACCAACGGCTGGCGATGCGCATGGAGTTGTTCGACGCCGACCTCAAGGATCCATGGAATGGAGTAGGAGAGGTTGACGATGCCCGTCCAGGACGTGGTTCCCATGCCGAAGTGGCCGGTTGCGCTATCGAAGGTTCTGTAAGTCGCTGGCTCGCCGCCGCTCTCGTCATAGGGAAAGACATGGGATTGAAAGGCTGAGACCTGCTCATAACCCCACCACGGACGGGGCAGGCGCTCCTGGATTTCTTTTCGGACGTACAGGAAGCCAAGTCCGAAATCGCCCATTAGCCATTTGTAGCTTGAGGTAGAGGCGAAATCGACGCCGCTGCTTCTCAAGTCTACCGGGATTGCGCCGGCGGCATGGACGATGTCTGCATAGACATAGGCGCCACGTGCATGGGCGATGTCGCATATCTTCTTCAGGTCATGTTCAAAGCCATTGACGGTGGAAACGAGGCTTATCGACACCAGCTTGGTTTGACTGGTGATCGAGGCCTCCATCTCGTCCATGTCGATGCGGCCTTCGACGGTCATGCCCAGTGTCACCACATCCATCCCGGCCTTCTTCAACTCCCCATAGGTGTAGAAGGAACCGAAAAAATGCAGAGCGTCAGTTACGATCCGACCGCCCGTTTGAGGGAATCCCAGGGCTTTGAGGACCAGGTTTTCGCCCATGGTGGTGGATTGGGTGATGCACAGTTCGTCAGGCGAAGCGCCAATCAGCCTGGCCAGGCCCGCGACCACGTCCGCCTGTTTCTGGCGCATACTGTAGTTCGGGGTTGATCCGTCCTTGGTTTTAAACCGCAGGTATTCTTCAAGGGCGCGGCGTGCGCCTAGAGGCATAGGGTGGGTCGATCCCGAGTCGAGATAGGTTGTCGGCATGGCAGCAAACGCCGAGCGAGCCGGCAGCAAAGGAGCGCTTTGCAAGGCGTCCGACAGGCCGGCTTTGACAGCTTCGCCGGACGTGGCGGGCGCAATAGCGGCGGCGGCGAACAGTGCGCGACGGGTGAGAGGCATTGAAGGGGTCCTGTCAGTGAGGCCGGGCCGCCTCTGAACGAGGATAGCGCGCGCTGGCGAAGCGCATCTTTGCGAAGTAGCTACGAAATCAGAGCCTTTGGGGCAAAACTATCCATTGGATTGATGCAAAGTGACTTGTGTTGCGCCTATCGTCCTTTTGATGGGCTGAATTGACGGATGGTCAGGGGCAAGGCCGTTTGTTTTTTCGTGTCCGTCAGCGTCACGATGGAACTGATATCGATAACGCCGGGCAGCTTGAGCAAGACGTAAAAGATGAAGTCCTGATACCATTTTACGTCTGGGGCGACGACTTTCAGCATGCAGTCAGTGTCGCCAAATACGGTCCAGCATTCCAGCACCTCAGGAATTTTATCCACTTCGTGTCGAAAGCGCTCGCGCTCGTCGTCATCGAGCGTCCTCATCTTCAGTTGAGCGAAGATGTACATGTTAATGCCGAGCTTTTCGTCATCGAGAAGGGCGACGACCGATTTTATGTAGCCCTCATCACGGAGCCGCTGAATTCGCCGCCAGCATGGCGACTGCGACAATCCCACACGTGACGCCAATTCAGCCGATGAAAGTGACGCATCCTTCTGCATCACATTCAAGATCTTCAGGTCGATCTGGTCTAGAACAAAAGGCATCATGCATGCGTCCCATTATTTCGATCTGACTGGATTGTCGTTTTTAGTTCTTTTCTTCGCAAGTTCTATTCGAGCGGTGGCGAGCCTTTTGGGGAGCGGTCACTGTCGCAATCTGCCGATCATCAGGCGATTGATGACACGCGCCAAGTCGACATCCTTCTGGGAAACCCCATCGGCGTCGTGCGTCGTCAACCAGATGTCCAACCGATCAAACACATTAGCCCACTCGGGGTGATGGTCCGCCTGTTCGGCGGCGAAACCGATTTCCATCATCGCCGACAGTGCTTGAGGGAAGCCCGGAAACAAAAGCTGACGGTAGAGCGCGCGCCGGTCTGAATCGTAGCGCCAGGACTCCAGGCTTTCGATGGCGGCGGTGATTTGTGCGGGTGTCATTGGGGCGATCAAGGCAGCTCCCTAGACGGCGGGATTGATAACGGGCAGCAAGGCCCCGTTCACAGCGCGCGAGGCTGGGGATGCAAGAAAACGGATGGTGTCTGCAATGGCGGCAGGTGACGTCCACTGGGTGAAATCCGCCTCAGGCATGTCACGTCGATTGGTCAGGGTATCGATGATTGATGGCAATATGGCGTTGACGCGTACCGCAGCTGGACGAAGCTCGACGGAAAGGGCTTCGGCAAGTCTGGCCACGCCGGATTTTGCTGCGGCGTACGGCGCCATGCCCGCTCCGGCCACCTGGGCGGAATGAGCACCGACCAGAACAATGCTCGCGTTTTGAGCCAGGTGCGGCAGTGCGGCTTGGATTGTGCAGACTGCGCTCTCCACGTTGGCGGCATAGAGGGCGCGCCAATCGTCAGGAGAGGATTGGGCGACAGGCAGCCACCGGAACGCCCCGGCCAGATGCACAAGCGCGTCGAAACCTCCGATGCGTCTGGCGGCGGTCTCGACAGCAGCGCGCGCCTGGTCGGGGTCGGACAGATCGCCTGCGATGATCAGGTCAAGGTTTGACGTCGCGACCGAATTTTCGCCCGCGAGGCCGACAACCTGATCGCCTGCCTCCAGTAAGGCGGCGTGGACGACGCGTCCCAGGGCGCCATTGGCGCCTGTCAGACAAATACGCATGAAAAACCTATGTTTCCGAGAGGCGGTCAGGCCGTGAAAATATGACCGTCGATGGTCTTCAGGGGCCAGGGCTGCAGGTGGGCGCCGACGCAGGGACCGCCGACGCAAAGTCCCGTGTCGGGTTCGAACAAGGCGCCATGCCAGGAGCACTGTATATGACGCCCATCTGCAGCGATGAACTGGTCCAGCGCCTGTGCGAGCGGCAGTCCCGCGTGCGGGCAACGATCGACGTAGCCGTATAGTGCGTTGCCGCGACGCACCACAAAGCCGTGAAAACGAGACGATCGTGTGACGAGAACGATGCTGCGGCTCGCTCCATCAGCGACAGATGTCACCGGGCCAAGGTCAACGCCAGACGGTGTCGTCAGCGTGCGAGGGAGGTCCTTCATCCGGTTGACGTGTTTCGATCCGGATGGGCGGCCAACGCCCAGAGACGAACTGACGGGACGAGTACGATCATGTGACGTCAGCCATCGCGATGCGACCGCGACATTCGCCGAAACCAATGGCGACGCGCCCATGCGCATCCAGCCGGCCCGTCAGGACGATTTCATCGCCATCTTCGAGGAAGGTTCGTGTTTCTCCACTGGGGAGCGTGATCGGTTCGGCGCCGCCTTTGGTCAACTCTAGCAGGCTTCCGAAGCCGTCGGGCGTGGGCGCTGAAAGGGTGCCGGTTCCGAGCAGATCGCCTGCACGCAGGTTACAGCCGTTGGACGTATGATGTGTGATCATCTGCCCGATGGACCAGTACATGTGCCTGGCGTGAGATAGGCTGATGACGACATCATCCAGGCCGGACTGACGCATCTTCTGCGTCGACAGCCGCACCTCGAGAGCAAGGGCAAAGCCGCCGCGGGACCGATCAGTTGGATCATCGAGATAGGGAAGGGGCGCTGGATCGCTCTCAGGGCGCGGGTCTGGCGCGATCCGATAGGGCTCGAGGGCTTCGGCGGTGACGATCCATGGGGAGATCGTCGTCAGGAAATTCTTGGCAAGGAAGGGGCCAAGCGGCTGATACTCCCACGCTTGGACATCACGCGCCGACCAGTCGTTCAGCAGGCAAAGCCCGGCAAGATGCTGTTCGGCCTGCGCCAGGGGCACGGGCTTGCCGAGGTCGTTTTCTGCGCCGATCCAGGCACCAAGCTCAAGCTCGTAGTCAAGGCGATGGGTCGGCCCAAAGGTTGGAGCGGCCTCTTGAGCTGCCTTAAGCTGACCAAGCGGACGTTGAACCACGGCTCCAGATGGGCGAACTGACGACGCGCGCCCATGATAACCGATGGGCACATGCTTGTAGTTCGGGAGTAACGGATTGTCCGGGCGGAACAGGCGACCGACGTTCAGGGCGTGGTGAATCCCGACGTAGAAGTCGGTGTAGTCGCCGATAGAAGCCGGTAGATGGATGCGGCAATCACCAGCGTCATGCAACATAGGCTCGATCAGGCTGCGCTGAGATTGATCCGACAGCAGTTCGGAAACCTGTCGGCGAAGCGCCCGACGAAGTTGTCCTCCGGCCTGCAGGAGAGGGTTGAGGCTGTCTCCGAAGGCCAAGAGCGCCGCCCGACCCGCGTCGTCCTTCAGCAGACCGCTTTCGAAGAGAGCCCGAAGATCAAGGATTGAGTCCCCGATGGCGATGCCGCCACGAGGAGAGACCCCATCACTGCTGAATACGCCCAGGGGTAGGTTCTGGATCGGGAAGTCAGCGTGGCCGTTTGCGCTTTTCACCCAGCTGACGCGTGCGGGGTCGTGTGTTTCGTCCAAACTCATCCGACGGTCCCCTTGTCGAAGCCGGACCAGCAGTCGTCGTAATCGAGCTGCATCGTCGGGGTCTTTTCCGCCCAGTCTGTCGTGCGAATGGGCATGCGTGTTTCGAACATGAAGGCCAGAGTGTTTTCGATCTTGTGGGGTTTCAGATCGGCCTTGGTCGCGCCTTGCCAACTGGCCTGGTCAGGGCCGTGGCCGCTCATGCGGTTATGCAGGGAGGCGCCGCCGGGGGCGAAGCCGCCAGCCTTGGCATCATACTCGCCAAAGATCAGCCCCATGAACTCGCTCATGACGTTCCTGTGGAACCAGGGCGGACGGAAGGTGTCTTCGGCCACCATCCACCGGGGTGGGAAGATAACGAAGTCGCAGTTGGCCGTGCCGGGCGTGTCCGATGGACTAGTCAGGACAGTAAAAATGGACGGATCGGGGTGGTCGTAAGAGACGGTGCCGATAGTGTTGAATAGCGCTGTGTCATAGCGATAGGGGGCATAGTTTCCGTGCCAACCCACAACATCCAGAGGGCTGTGTGAAAAGGTCGTGGTCCACAGCTTGCCGCCGTATTTCTGAATGCATTCGGTCGGTCGATCAACGTCCTCGAACCAGGCGACCGGGATCTCGAAATCTCGCGGATTGGCCAAGCCGTTGGAGCCGATCGGGCCCAAATCCGGCAACTGGAAGGGGGCGCCATGGTTCTCGCAGATGTACCCCCGGATCGTGGCTTCCGCCTCGACTCGGAAACGTACGCCGCGCGGAATGACCACGATATGGCCGGGCCGAGCATCCACAACGCCCAACTCCGTAACGAAACGGTGCGCGCCCTCTTGCGGCACGATCAGTAGTTCTCCGTCGGCGTTATAGAAGACCCGGTCGATCATGGACCGGTTGGCCGCATACATGTGCACCCCAACGCCTGCGCCGGCCTCGACATCCCCATTGCCGCCATAGGTGACGAGACCCTCGACCCAGTCTGTCGACTCGGTCGGGACCGGCAACGGGTCCCAACGCATGCGGTTGGGATTGGGCTTGGCGTCGTTGAACGGTGTTGAACGCAGGCAGCCCTGGTCGAAGGGCAGGTAAGGACCATGCTGGGCGGAGGGGCGAAGACGGTAGAGCCAGCTTCGCAAGTTGTGATCGCGCGGGGCCGTGAAGGCCGTCCCTGACACCTGCTCGGTGTAGAGGCCCAGCGCCGGACGTTGCGGCGAATTCCGGCCCCGGGGCAGGGCGCCTAAAGCGGCTTCCGTCGCGAAATGGTTTGCGAAGCCAGTCTGATAAGCGGGCGCGTGGGATCGAGCAGACGCCATGACGAAGTCCTTGATCAGAAGATAAAAAGTGAGAAATCGGCCGGGACGCCGAAAACTCGGATGCGTCCCGGCTTGAACGTGTCAGGCGTCGACGGTGATCACGCCGCGACGGATCTGATCGAGCTCGATGGATTCGAACAGGGCCTGGAAGTTGCCGTTGCCGAAGCCCTGATTGCCCTTGCGCTGGATGATTTCGAAGAAGATCGGCCCGAACAGGTTTTCAGTGAAAATCTGCAGCAACAGGCCTTCTTCGCCGATGTTGCCGTCAAGCAGAATGCGGTTCTTGCGCAGCCGCTCCAGATCTTCGCCGTGATTGGGGACGCGCTTGTCGACCAACTCGTAATAGGTCTCGATCGTGTCCTGCAACGCCACGCCGCGGGCACGCAGACGCTCGACCGTATCGTAGATGTCGTCGGTGGTCATGGCCAGGTGCTGGATGCCCTCGCCATTGTACTGACGGATGAATTCCTCGATCTGGGACTTGTCGTCCTGGCTCTCGTTCAGCGGGATGCGGATCGCCTTGTCGGGCGCGATCATGGCTTGCGAGAACAGGCCTGTGGCCTGGCCCTTAATGTCAAAATACTTCTGCTCTTCGAAGCCGAAGATCTGGTTGTAGAAGGACGACCAGGTGCGCATCTCGCCGCGCTTAACGTTGTGGGTCAGGTGGTCGAGGATATCGAGGCCCACGCTGTTGGCGGCTTCGGCTTCTTCAGCGCCGGGAATGGCGTCCCAGGTGTCATAGAGCGAGCCCTTCTCGCCGTGCTTGTCGACCAGATAAAGATAGCTGCCGCCGATGCCGTGCAAGACATAGGAGCCGGAGCCTAGAGCGCCCGCTTCTGCGTCGACCGCCTTGGCGCCGCGCGTCATGGCCAGCTCATAGGCGGCCTTGGCGTCCGCGACGCGGAAGGCCATGCCGCTGGCCGACGGTCCATGGGCGCCGCGGAAATCGGCGGCCTGACCCGAAGCCTCGTTATTGACCAGCAGATTGGTGCGGCCTTGCTTGTAGCGGACGATGTCCTTGGTCGGGTGTTTGTGGAAGGCGGTGAAGCCGAGCTGCTCGATGAGTGCCTTCATGGCGGCGGCGTCGGGGCTGGTGAACTCGACGAACTCGAAACCGTCGAGGCCGATTGGGTTTTCCGGGGTGATGGTCATGATCGAAACTCTGGTTTCAGTGGGAAAGAACAGCGTCGAACGCACGGACAAAACGAGGGATGTCCGCTTCGTTCAGGCCGGCGATGTTGATGCGGCCGGAACCGGCCATGTAGACGGCGTGGTCGGTGCGAAGGGCTGCGACCTGATCTGGGGAGAGGGGAAGGATCGAGAACATCCCCTTCTGGTCTGCGAGCGGCGCCAGCAGCGGGTGGGTTTGAGAAAGGGCAGCGCGAATAGCGCTGATCCGTTGGCGCATCGTTTCAAGCTCAAGACGCCAGTCTGACGCCAGTTCAGGGGTTTCCAGGATCACGCGCGCGGCAGCCGCCCCGTGGTCCGGCGGCATGGACCAGTTAACGCGGGCCAGCGACGCCAGATTGGACATGACAATGGGTCCACGCCGGTCTGTTTTGGCGAACAGCGCGCCGGTGCGTTCACGGTAAAGGCCGAAATTCTTGTCGCAGCTGTAGGCGATTATGGCCTCTTCGACGGAGGCCAGAACGATCCGCAGTCCAGCAGCATCCTCCTCGAGCCCGTCGCCAAGGCCCTGGTAGGCGAGATCAATGAGGGGCAGCACGCCGCGACGGTTCATCACCGCTGCGATTTCGGCCCATTGCGTCAGGTCGGGATCAGCGCCTGACGGATTGTGGCAGCAGCCGTGCAGCAGGATGACATCGCCACGCTCTGCTTGCTGAAGCGATGCGATCATGTCGTCGAAATCGAAGCGACGTGTTTCTGCGTCGTAGTGACGGTAGGTGCGGACGTGAAGGCCAGTCGCGACCATCAAGGGCGCGTGGATGGGCCAGCTTGGCGCGCCCAGCCAGACGGTGGCGCCGGGGTGGGCCGATGAGATCAATTCGGCCGCCAGGCGCAGGGCGCCTGTGCCTCCTGGCGTTTGCAGGCCCACGATATCATCGACACGTTGGCCGAAAATGACGGGTTTGATCGCGTCTACAAAGCCGATATCGCCCTCTGGACCCAGGTAGGCCTTGGTCTGCTGGTTTGCCTCCAGCAGTCGCTCAGCAGCCTTCATCGACCTCATGACGGGCGTCACGCCGTTATGATCACGATAGACGCCGACGCCGAGATCCAGCTTTTCGGCGCGAGGATCCTGCTTATAGAGCGCGATCAGAGACAGCAGGGGGTCCGGAGCCTGTTCAGACAGGCGTCCGAACAGGCCCTCGGGGTGGGGTCGTGTCAGCATCAGAAGGCGTCGCCTCTCTTGGCCCAGGCCTGCGTGCCGTGCGTGAACACACGGTCGGTCGGCAGGATGTCGGCGGGTTGATAGTCCGGCCCATCAGCCAGTTCGGCGTAGATGGGGGCGAAGTCGGTATCGAGCGTCTGCTTCAGCAGGTCCTCGAAACTGTCGATGACGAAGTAGGTCTGTTGATAGTCATCGATCCGGTAGTTCGTTCGCATCAGCCGACGCAGATCGAACCCAATGCGGTTTGGGGATGGATCGTCGAGGGCGAAAACAGACTCTGAACGACTGGAGACTATGCCTGCGCCGTATAATTTAAGGTCGTCGTCTTCGCGGATCAGGCCGAACTCGACCGTGTACCAGTAGAGCCGGGCCAGATGGTGGATCGCATTTTCACCGACGGCGCGGAGACCGCCTTCGCCATAGGCCTGCATGTAGTCGGCGAACACCGGGTTCGCGAGCAGGGGGACATGGCCGAACACGTCGTGAAAGACGTCGGGTTCCTGCAGGTAGTCCATTTGTTCGGGCGTGCGGATGAAGTTGCCGGCGACGAAGCGGCGGTTGGCCATGTGTTCGAAGAAGACATCGTCTGGGACCAGGCCTGGGACCGCTACGACGGACCACCCCGTCAGCTTGTGCAGGCGTTCCGACAATTCATCGAAATCCGGAATGCCGGACTCGGACAACCGTAGAGTCTCCAAGCCTTGCATGAACTTGGGAGTGACGCGCGAGGGCAGCAACTTCACCTGCTGGGCATACAGCCGGTCCCACATGGCGTGCTGATCGGCGGTGTAGCCCGACCAATTCTGGGGCACGGTCCAATCCGCAGCGGCGTGTCCAGGTGGGGCACTGCCGGAGTTTTTGGTTTGCTCGCCCATTTTGACGCTCCCTCATTCGCGAACTTCAACTGCGTCGCTTGAGGCAGATCATGGGGCTGGAGCGATGATGATTGCTTTTCAATCTTCACTCAAACTAAGAGAAATTCGAGAAACCGTTTCATTTGGAGCTCTATCTTGAAACAGAATGAACTTGATGACGTGGATAGGCGGATTTTGAGGCTCCTTCAGTCCGACGCTGCGCTGAGCCACGTCGCGGTGGCCGAAAACGTTGGCTCATCACCCGCCTCTTGCTGGCGGCGTATCCGCGCAATGGAAGAGGCGGGAGTGCTTCGAGCGACAGTGAGGCTCGTCGACGCCGAGCGCGTTGGGAGAGGCGTCAATGTAATGTGTCAGGTGCGCATGCGCTCGCACGCCTTGCCCGACCGACATGCCTTCGAAGCTTTTCTCATGACGAAAGCGGACGTCATGGAAGCCCACTCGATGTCAGGCGAGTGGGACTACCTTCTGAGGATCGTGGCGGAAGACGTCGCGGGGTATGAGCGGTTCTTGATGCGGGACCTTTTGAACCACCCGAATGTGGCGACCGCCGCATCTCATTTCGCGCTCAGCCAGGTCAAATACACCACCGCCTTGCCCGTGTGATCTTGCAGGCGCACCCTGTATCCGGCCTGAAAACAGTCTTTGTGCATGAGTGATCTGCAGTCGGCCGTGGGCCTCACGTATTTTGGATATATTATCCAGAGTAATGAATTGCTTCTCTGGGCGCGCTGACGTCACCTCGGGCCTTTGTTCTAAGTTCGACGAGTTGCGGATGTCTTCAGCGCCCCACCCAGTATTTTTTGACGCCGAAACGGTGCGAGCGCGTCTGACCTGGCCCGTCGCATCCTCGGCGGTGCGCCATGCGATGATCGGCCTGTCATCCGGCGAAGTGCGTCAACTGCTGCGCAGTTTCATCTCGGTCGGAGAGGACAAGACGTTTGCGATCATGCCCGCAGCGCTGATGGGGGCGCGCGTCTTCGGGGCGAAACTGGTCGCGGTTTTCGGTGATGGCACGGGACGACGAACTCACGAGGGCGTCGTGGTGCTGTTTGAAGGCGAGGGCGGCGCGCCCGTCTGTGTGGCGGACGCCGGCGAGGTGACCGCCATCAGGACGGCGGCCGCCAGCGCCGTCGCG
>NZ_JABAZW010000010.1:12653-15106 GCF_018608325.1 Brevundimonas sp.
AAGCGCTGGCGGCGCCCGACGCAGATCGCCTGGCGGTGATTGGCGTCGGGCGTCAAGCCGCCATGCATATCGAGGCGATCGCCGCGATGCGCGACTTGAAACATGTATCGGTGTGGGGGCGCGATCCAGATCGAACGGACGCATTTGTACAGTCGATGGCAGTAAAAACGGGACTTCACATCGAGACGGCTCTGAGCGTCGAGCAGGCCGTTCGCGACGCTTCGATCGTGTGCACCGTAACAGGAGCGCGCGACCCTATCCTGAAGGGCGCGTGGATCGGCGCCGGGGTTCACGTGAATGTCGTGGGGTCCAGCAATCCGCTGTCAGCCGAGATCGACGCGGATCTGGTCGCCCGCAGTCGCTTCATCGTTGATCATCGCGAACATGTGCTGGCGCATGGCGGCGAGTTCCTGCGCGCAAAGGCTGCGGGGTTGATCGACGACCAGCATATAGCCGGTGAGATTGGCGACGTGCTGGCTGGCAGGTTCGCCGGCCGGGAGAATGGTTCTCAGATCACGATATACAAGTCGCTCGGCCATGCGGCGCAGGATCTGGCGGTGGTCGAATGGATGCGGCGCCAGACGGATAGCGTCCCCGCATGGTCTGCGGAGACGTGAGCGGCTTCACGCCCGAGGAGGACGCTCTGCATCGTGTCATCATGCAAGAGTTGCACACCGCTAGGGCGGAGCGTCGACCTGTGCCCTCGTCGTCGGCGCGCCTGTCGAATGACATTGCCCGTGGATACCGAATTCAGGGCTTGCTCATAGAGGCGGCTGAGCAAAACGGCGCTCGCCAGGTCGGCTGGAAGATCGGCCTCACGTCTGCAGCGGCACGCGCAAAGGCGGGGGTGTTGGAGCCTTTCTACGGGGTCCTTCTCGATCACATGGTTGTTTCTGATACGGGGGGCGAGCTTGATCTGGACGGCATGATTGCACCGCGTGTCGAGGTGGAGATCGCGGCTCGGATTGCTGTCGATGTGGTCGGACCTGTGGCCTCTGCCGATATGCTTGGCAGCATAGACGGCTGGGCGGTGGCTGCAGAGGTCGTCGACACGGCGATAACGGACTGGACGATCAGCCCTGTCGACATGGCGGCAGACAATGGTTGCGTCGCTTATGCCGTCGTGGGCGAATTCCAAGGGGGATACCGCATCCCGCAGTCGGTCATGTCTGCCGTCATCTTGAGAGATGGACTTCAGATCGCCGCAGCGTCTTTCGCCCATCCGCCCATGAACGAAATCGCAGAGAACCTCGCCTGGCTAGCGAATGCAGCGACAAAATCAGGCCGTCATCTGCGGCAAGGCGATATCGTCCTGACCGGCGCCTTAGCCCCCATGACGGAGCTTCGTAGAGGTCGCCATGAAGTCCAGGTCCTTGGCTTTGCTCCAGTCGAATTCGAGGTGATCGCCGGTGAAGCGAACTCATAGATCCTGGTTCGAACAACTGGAGCGCTATCGCGGGCATGTGTGCATGAACAAGCCGAACTTCCATTGAGACCCGAATAAATCGCATAAATTTTCGTAACGAGACGCGATAGCTTGCTGCTCATGGGGGGCGGAGGTGCAGCCTATTTGGGCATCCTGCTGCAGACTTCAGAAAATAGAGCGACGACCCAGGCGTCGCCAGCAATAGGCAGGCTGTTTCATGTTGCGACGTAATCTCATCAGTCTCGCATTGGCGTCAGCCATGCTGACGCCGCTGGCGGCGCCAGCCTATGCGCAGTCTTCGCCGCGCGCAGTGCAGACGGCCGTGGCCCTCGAGAGGCCGATTGTGAGCCGCCATGAGGGACGCTTTAATGGACGTCGTGTCGCCTACGACGCCTTCGTCGAACGCGTGGCGACACGAGATGCGCAAGGCGTTCCAACCGCCCAGCTGGGCGTGATTTCCTACGTCGCGCGGGATCAGGGCGCCGGACACGAGCGTCCCGTGATCTTCATATTCAATGGCGGACCCGGTGCAGCCTCCCATCTTCTGCACATGGGCGCCATGGGGCCGAAACGGCTGGCTATTCCGGATGACATCAACGCGCCTGCCGCCGATTTCCGGGTGATTGAAAACAAGTATTCCCTGCTCGACGTGGCCGACCTCGTGTTCTTCGATCCGCCGGGCACGGGTTTCAGCAGAATGGAGCCCGGAGTTTCGCTCGACAGCCAGCATTCTGTGGCCGCCGACGCAACCCAACTGGTTGAGCTGGTGCGCGGCTGGACTGTGAAACATGGTCGCCAGAATTCCCCACGTTACTTGATCGGGGAAAGCTACGGCACTGTGCGTGTGGCGGAAGCGGCCAGCCAGTTGCAGGCGGCCGGGCTGCCGCTCGATGGGGCGGTCATGATCAGCCAGGGCGTCAACATCCTTGAGTACGCTCAGCGGCCGGGCAACATCATCAGTTTCGTCGTGTCGTTGCCGACGCTTTCCGCCATTGCCTGGAGCCACGGCCGCGCGGATCGCCAAGGT
>NZ_JABAZW010000010.1:15116-61862 GCF_018608325.1 Brevundimonas sp.
GGCCAAAGGTAACACCGTTCGGCCGTCCGAGCTCGCGCGCGCGAGAAAGAAAGGCGCATCCGTCGTGTCAGTTGCTTCACCGCCGATGCGGGCGCTTTCGGCGGTGGAGAGTACCTCAATCTGCTGTTCCTCGGCGACAAGGCGCCTGAAGACCGTCGACGGATCGCTGCCGCGAAGCTTGAGGAATTCACCGGCATTAGCCGAGACTATTACCTGTCTCATGATCTGAAGATCACTAAACAGGAATACCGTTTCGCCCTCTTCCCCGGCCAGGTTCTGGGTGAGCACGACGCACGCTATGTCGGTCCTGTGGCCGGGGGCGATCCATTCAGGGTCGTGACCAGCGGTTATGCGCGGACCTTTAAGGAATACCTGGACAAGGATCTCCATGCCGCCCAGGTCGGTTCCTACATCAACATGGACCCGATCGGCTTCAACGACTGGGATTGGGGACCTAATCGCTCTCCCTTCGGCAACTGGGATTTCACCAAACTGATCACCGGCGTGTTCGAGGCCAATCCGCGTTTCCACCTCATGGTTGCGAACGGATATTATGATACGCAAACGACGGTCGGGGCCATGGACTATCTGGTCAATCAATCGCCGTGGCCAAGCGACCGGGTGACATCAGCCTCATATCAGGGCGGCCATATGGCCTACACTGTTGAAGGCTCTCTGGAACGTCTCAACAACGATATTCGTCGCTTGATCGAGAGAAGTCGCTGAGCGTTGTTGTCTGGCTTCAGTATTGGCGGACACGCTCTGCACGGAATCGGCCGGTTTCCGATGTTCTCGTCTTATTAGTCCGGGTTGACGGAATGCGCATTAAGAGTGTGGACGCCTTTGCCATCGATGGCGGGGTGAACAGCTATCACCTGCTGCGGATTATGACCGACGACGGATGTGCGGGCTGGTCCGAGTTCGGCGACGGGCGGCCGCTTCCGGGTGTCCTGTCGCCGCTGATCGGCATGATGTGTCAACGCATCATCGGCTCTGATCCCCGCAACTGGCGGAGAATGGTGTCTGATCTGTTCGCTGAAACCCGCTTTGCTCAGCCCGGCCTGATAGCGCAGGCCATCGGCGCGTTGGAGAACGCCTGCCTGGACGTGTGTGCGCGACAGGCAGGCGTCCCCGTGCACGGTCTGTTCGGGGGCGCTCTCCGCAATCAGATTCCCGTCTATTGGTCGCAGTGCGGGATGCGCCGGGTCGGGCGGCCTGACCTTGTCGCCCGCCTGGGTGTGGAGCCCTTGAGGTCGCTGAAAGATGTTGAAGCCCTGGGGGCTGAGGTTCGGGCGCAGGGTTTTTCGGCGTTGAAGACCAAGATCATAAGCTTCGACGGACGCGGGGGCGGCGTGGTGCATATGCCGGGATTCGCGCCCGTGGGCGGCGGCCCAGCGCTGAACCTGACGCCAGCCCTGACGCGAAATCTTACAGATCTTGTCGCTGCATTTCAGAGCGGCGCGGGACCTGACGTCGAGATCATGCTCGACGTGAATTTCAACTTCCGGCCAGACGGCGTGTTAGCGCTGGCGAGGGGGCTTGAACCGCTGGGGTTGCGATGGATTGAGGCGGATATAAGCGATCCCGTGGCCTTGGCCGCTGTCAGGCAGGGAACGCGGACGCCGATTGCGTCTCTGGAATCTGTTTTGGGGCGGCGCGCGCTGTTGCCGTTTCTTGAGCGGCGAGCGGTGGACGTTGCGATTATCGACGTGATGTGGAACGGCCTGGCGGAAAGCCTGATGATGGCGTCGCTCGCTGATGCTGCGGACGTTTCGGTGGCGTGTCACAACTACACGGGGCCGCTCGCAGCGTTGATGAGCGCGCATTTCGCGTCTCTGCTGCCGAACTTGACGATCATGGAATATGAGGTCGAAGGCGCGCCCTGGAGAGACGAAATTCTGACCTCGCCCGTGGTGGTCACGAACGGATTGCTGCAACTGCCCGACGGTCCGGGCTGGGGCGCTGAACCGGACATGTCCGCGCTGGCCCGCTTCAAGATTGCGGCATGAGAAAGATCATGAAGAAGAATGCTCTCCATTCCGTCGCTTACGGTCGCTACGCGATATTCATCCTCTTTCTCGTGAGCGTGATGAACTTCGTTGACCGCCAGATCATGACCATTCTGGCGCAACCGATCAAAGCGGACCTGGGCCTGTCAGATTCTCAACTGGGGGTGTTGACCGGGTTTGCATTCGGCCTTGTGTACTGCTCACTGGGTATTCCCGTGGCCCGCCTGGCGGACCGGACCAACAGGGTCTGGGTGGTCGGCGCCTCGCTGGCGGTCTGGAGCGCTTTTACAGTGCTTTGCGGACGAGCGATGAGCTACCCGGCTCTGGTTCTTGCGCGCATGGGCGTCGGTGTGGGGGAGGCGGGCTGCATGCCGCCCGGCATGGCCCTGGTCACGGACTACGCGGAGAAGGGTAAACGTGCGTCCGCTCTGGCGTTCTTCGCTATGGGGACGCCCATCGGTACGCTTTTGGGCCTCGCTCTGGGGGGGATCGTCGCCGATATCTATGGATGGCGTACCGCGTTCCTGATCGCAGGATTGCCTGGGCTTCTGCTGGCTATTCTGGTGTTCGCAACGCTGCGTGATCCCAAGGGCGCGCTTCAGGCCAAAGAAAAACCTGCACCACAGCCGCGACTGAAGGACGTGTTCTCGCATTTGCGGAGCAAACGCGCTTTTTGGCTGTTGGCTTTTGCCGCCGCAGCCAAGGCTTTTGTGGCCTTTGGCCAGCAGCCCTTTATTGCGGCCTTCTTCTTGCGGGTTCACGGCGATGAGGTCGCCCATTGGGGGCAGATGATCGGGTTGAAGCCGATTGGCACCGTGGGCCTGGCTCTGGGACTGTTGGCAGGTGTCTTTGGCGCCGCGTCGAACTGGATCGGAGGACGGCTAGCGGACCGGTACGGCGCTCAGGATATAGGCTTCTACGCTATCCTGCCGGCGATTGCGGCCTTGGCGGCGATACCGTTCTTTTGCATCGCGATGTTGGTTCCTTCCGCTGTGACGGCCTACCTGTTCCTGATTCCCGGGAGCCTCTTGGGCGGCCTATGGTTTGGTCCAGTGTTGGCTGCAGTTCAGGGGCTGTCCCCCCGTGAAATGCGATCAACCACCACGTCTCTTTTCCTGTTTATTCTCAACATGGTGGGGATGGGGTTAGGGGCGGTCGCCGTCGGCTGCCTGTCCGACATCTTCAATCATGGGTTCCACCTGGGCGATGCAGATGGCCTGCGTTGGGCGCTTGTCGTGTCATCCCTGTTCGCTGTCTCCGCTGCGGTGCTGTTCTGGATGGCGCAAAAGCCTCTGCGTGTCGAAGTCATCGACTAGCTGGTGAAACGTCCGACTGTTGCTCGTCGTGTGGCTAGTGTTTTTGGATGTCTTCCTGCTGGATGTAAGACCGAAGTGAGCCCGTTGCTTCTGTTTAGCGCGAGGACGTCGAGGTTCAGCTATAAATAAAAATGGCCCGCGCGGATGCGCGGGCCATGGTGCGTTGAAAGATGTTCTGTCGCTGCGGTTCTTTAGAAGGCGCAATCTGCGTCGCTTTTCCCAGGCGCGCGCTCCCACATGTAGCCGGATAGGATCTCCCCGCGTGGTTTGTAGACAATCTCCTGGGCTTCGCCGCCGTCCCTTGTGAAGCGCACGGTCATGGATCTGCTCTGGTCTTCTTGCAGGTCGGCGTAACTGGTCGCGGACAGAATGACGTCGCCGTTTCTCAGACCTGCGATCTCAGCGACGCCGCCGGGTTCGACTGAACGAGCGATCTTGTCGCCAGCCAACGCCCTGTAGTCGAACCCTGGATCGAAGATGCGATAATCGTGCGGCTTGATCTGCAGGCAGGATCCAAAAGCGCTCTCGGGCAGCATGATGTTTTCACCGGCCGCCATCGTGGCATAGCTGCTGCGGGCCTCCGGACCGATTTCGGCTTCAACGAGCTCCAGAAACTGGTCGATGCCAGCAGGTTGGTCTGCGCGGTTTTTCTCGAGCATCGCCAGAACAATGTCGTCCAGACTGCGTCGTCCGTGGGTTCGGGCGCGGATTTCCGCGTCAACCTGAACCAGATAGATGAAGCCTCGTCCGTAGGGCAGTGTCTGGGCTCGCGGATCCGTCCAGAAGCGCTCCCCGGCTTCTGTATTGCTGAGGTGGCGAAGGGTGTTTGTATAGTAGGCGGATGCGCGCGCGTTTATTTCCTTCAAGAACTGCTCTGGGTCGATGAGCCCGGCGCGGTACGACAGGACAATCGAGTAGAAATCGGCTGCGCCCTCGCTGTACCAAGCGGTCTCGCCATGCTCCCCGCTCATGCGCGGCCAGTTGTGCACCATCTCGTGCGCCAGAAGACCCGTTAGAGCCTTCAACGATGTTGGGGCGAAATCATTGTAGCCAAACATGAAGGACCGGTTTTGCGCGGTCCCTCCGCCGCTGCGGTAGGGGTTTTTGCGAATGAAAACGCGGTAAGAGCCCATGTCGTCGCGGAAGAAATGCGACATGTATGCGTAAAGCGTCTCAATGGTCTGGCCCACAGCATCTGTGTCGAAGTTGGGCGTGCTCAGCCAATACATGGCGAAATCGCTAGGCTGCTGCTCCGGGTATCGTTTGAGGGGGCCTGCAGCATAGTAGGTGCCAGACAGAACAGACGCGGGCCCGTGGGCTTTCACCGCGCCATCTCCCAGCGACCAGGCGGCGCTAGAACCAGGCACCATGGCGCTCAAATCCCATGTCAGGCTGATGTCGTAAACGGTCGTGGTGTCGGGCAAGGCAAGGAACGTCAGGCCCGACCCATTGATCCCGCCAGCTTCGCGCCGCAGGTCGAAGAGAGGGCCCGGGCGCGTATTGGGACCAACTTCTCTCGGCTTGGCCTGATAGACGAGGATGACATCTCCCTGGGTCGCACGTGTCGCTTTCCAGTTTCGATAAACGCCTGACGGGGTCGGATCTTCGTCATGGAGCGTCAGCGGCAGCGCGCCAGCGGCGTCGAAGGCTTGTAAGGCGTCGCCGTCATAACGCGCCGTGGGAATGGAGGCGACAATGAGCGGCAGACGCGCCACGACGCCGCCCGCGTCGATGTTCGGACTCGAGATGCGAAGACGGACATCGACATGATCGACTTGTCCGCTCTCAGCGACTGGTTTGAGCTGAAGATCAAGCGTGGGGGTGGCTTGTGAACCCGCTGCAACCGCCCACAAGGGTGTGCCGGCTCCCACGACAAGCGCGGCGACTGCCCCGGCGAATTTAAGCTTCGACATGTTTTCTGAATCCTCCCGTTCTTTATTGGAGCGGGCGTTCGGCAAGCCGCAGCCTTAGCGGCAAGGCGGACGATCGTCGGGCGCCAGCCCTGAAGCGACAGTAACGCATGCGGGATTCTCCATTTATGCGTTTCAGGGCGGAACCTGGGCGCATCCGACATGAGCAATGCAGATGAGGCGCCAAACGCGACTAGGCGCGCTGTCGCGACTGCAGCTCCGATATCTCAGTTCGGGAGCTCGTCTAAAGCTCGACGGATTAGATCGTACGCGCTGGGAGCAGAATATCGTCCGCATATATATCCCGAAATGATCCTGCCATCGGACTTGATGATGTCGGGCGGGGCGAAGACAGGGGAGAGAACGCAAGGATAAAGCGCGCAGCTCGTGCCTATCATTTCACCCAATCAAGCCTGCCTTGGAGCGGGTCTGCTGACGGCTTCGGAGCAAGTCGGTGGGCCGTCCGGGGACAGAATAAAAGCTAGTGAGGGGAAAGAATGATGGTTCAATCGAAACGTGCACGCCTGTTGTCGACCACGATGGTGGCGGGACTGACGATCGCTATCGGGGCGGGGGCATGGTCAGAGGCTGCAGCGCAGTCGACCGCAGATGCCAGCCCCCAGGCCGATGGCGCAGAATCTGGAACCACAATCGACGACGTGGTTGTGACCGGCTCCCGGATCAGGCGATCCGACGCTGCTTCAGCCGCACCTGTGACCTTCATCAATCCGGAGGTTTTTGAAGAGCGAGGGCTGGTTCAGGCCGGGGACGCCTTAAATCAAGTTACATCAGCTGTTCCGAGCTTTGGCCAGGCTGACGGCATCGGCCGACCGGCGGGATCGGGCCAACAGTTCCCAAACCTGTTCAATCTGGGCGCTGGACGCACCCTGACCCTGATCAATGGGCGTCGGACGGTGACGACATCCACGGGGTTGGGCGATCGCATCGTGGACACCAATATCGTGCCTGTGGGCCTCATCTCCCGCGTTGATATTATTCAGGCGGGTGGGGCGGCGGTCTATGGTTCGGACGCTATAGCGGGCGTTGTGAACTACGTCCTGAAGACGGATTACGAGGGGCTGGAGCTGGATGCCCAATATGGCGTCTCCTCGCGAGGGGATAATGAAAAGCCCAGCCTGCGCCTGACCTACGGCAAGAATTTTGCGGACGGACGCGGCAATATCGCACTCAACGGCGAATGGTCGCGCACCCATGCCCTTTTTGATCAGGATCGACCTCTGACGAACCTGGCCCGCATCACCTATACAAATCCAGCTGACGGTGGGCCCAACGACGGCGTGGCTGCGCTGATCTCTGGGAATAACGCTACGCTTTTTCCGTTCTCGCCCAACGGACTGATCTTCACTACGCCTGCACCTGTGCCGCAGTTCATCCTGTCGAAAAACGGGGTCTATCAGCAGTTCGACGCCCGCGGCGAGTTGACGAGCTTTGACACTGGCAAGGTCGTCAGCGTGCCATTCGCACTTGGCGGTGACGGTCTCTCATACCGGGAGTTGGCTGCACTACGGACCGGCGTTGAGCGGCGGAACTTTAATGCGATCGGTCGTTATGAGCTGACTGAACGCGTCAAAGCATCGGTCGAGCTGCTTTACTCCAACACCGTCGCCAGAGACCCGTATGGTGCAAACGGTCCGCAGGTCTCGAACACCATTCTCAACTCAGCCGATAGCGGCATCGGCCCAATTGTCTTCTTTGCCAACAATCCATTTCTCTCTGAAACGGCGCGTGCGGGCATCATTGCAGCGCGACCGGCGTTCGGCGCCGGCTCTCCGCTTTTCCTGTCCAAGTTCTGGCGTGACCTTCTGCCGACACGGGAAGTCAAATACACAACTGACACCTGGCGCGCTTTGGCAGCCATTGAAGGCGACTTCGACTATGGCGGGCGACAGTTCTACTGGAGCTTGTCGGCGTCTCGAGGGGAAACATCGGCCAAGAAAGCCGGGTGGGGCGTGGTCACGGACAATTTCAATCGCGCTGTGAACGCTGTCGCGGGACCAGGCGGAACGCCTGTCTGCGCCGTCAATGTCGACGCCGTGACCTCGAACGACGAGCCTGCATGCGTCGCGCTGAACATCTTCGGTCAAGGAAATGTCAGCGCGGAGGCCCGAGACTACGTAACAACCGCCAGCGGTCAGAATTATCATAACTCACAGGACGGCATTCTGGCGACGCTGGGGGGCGATCTCTTCGCTTTGCCGGCAGGCGCCGCCAAGTTCAGCCTAGCCTATGAGTACAGGAAGGAAACAGCGAGGTTTGATCCGTTCGCCGCCGACCAGGCGGGCATCCTCGGGTCCAAGGTTGCTGTCGTGGCCACGTCCGGCCGGTTCGAGACGAATGAGGTCTCAGCTGAAATCGCGCTGCCGCTGCTTGGCGGCGACTTTAGTCTGCCCGGTATCAAGCGGCTTGATTTCGACGGCTCCTACAGGATCGTCGATCATTCAATCACAGGCGTCGAAAGTGTCTGGGGCGCTGGCTTGCAATGGGAAATCGGGGCGGGGCTCGTAATCCGCGGCTCCAAGAGCCGGAACTTCAGATCGCCTACGCTGGACCAGCTTTTTGCACCGTCACGAACGGCGCTGGCCGCTATACTTGTTGATCCTTGCGATGCTGACCGCATCAATGCTGGTCCTTCGCCGTCCACGCGTCTGGCTAACTGTAAAGCGCTGTTTGACGCCAATCCCGGATATGGTCCGCTTGAGACGTTCCAAGACCCGTCCGAGAATTTCAACAATGCCATGGTGACGAGCCGGGGAAATCCGGATTTAAAGAACGAAGTCTCGAACACCACGACGTTCGGATTGGTCTATCAGCCGACCTTTGTTTCTGGCTTGAGCCTGATCGTTGACCACATCTCTATTGATCTGGAAAACGGCCTGTCCGCCTTTCAGCCCCTTGATTTCATGGCGACTTGCTATGATTCAGCGACAACGGCGGCGTCGGTGTGCGAGACCTTCACGAGAGACGATAAAGGTTACATCGAGACGGCTCTGTCGACTACCTATAATGCTGGCCAAGTGGCCTACCAAGGCGAGGTCTACAACCTCAATTATCGCTTCAGGCTCGACGACGTGCTGGATGGCGTGAATCTTGGACGGTTCGATCTTAGCATCGAGGCGACGCATAACCGTAAGTTCGAGACTTCTGTTACTGGATTCGACCACAATCGTCTCGACGGTAGTGAAGCCATGCCGAAATGGGTTGGACGATTTGACGCTCGTTGGTCGCGCGACAAGCTAAAGCTATTCTATTCTGTAAACTATATGCCCAGAACGAACGTAACGGGTTATTCAACTATCGAAAACTCGGCCGATCCTGTGCTCCGGGCCAATGTTCGTCATAGCATATCCGGAGCTTATGATTTTGGAGATGTCACCGTTCGTGCGGGCGTATCTGATCTTACCGATGAGATGACGTCATATCCCAGTCGTTCGTTTGGAGATATTGCGGGTAGACAGTACTTTATAGGTCTGAATGCAAAATTCTGATCTGTTGTGGTGCTAACAATGATTAGAGCCGGATTGACTTGTTGTCGTTAAATCGGTCGTCGGTGATATCGTAGTAGTGAGTTTTTAATGGAAGATCGCGGAGTGCGCCGACAAAACGTCGCTCTGCGGTCTCGCATGGACGTGTTTGTTCGTGCGCCAGATAACCATCAATATTGGGTCTGATGATTTTTCCAAATATGTCGATTTACATCGACATATTTGATGACTGTATTTGTACATTTGCGATGCTTTCTAATATTTGTTCGTAAATTTGAAATAAATAATAATCGCTCTGTGGGAGGTCTTGGTGAGGCGTATGAGTGTTGGTGGTAAGTTCTCGGCCGTTCTTTGGGCCGGAGTGTGTGTATCTGCGTTGTATGGTCCGAGCGCGAGTGCCCAAGAAGCGCACGCGTCCGATGAGGCCAGTACAGTGGACGAAATCGTCGTCACAGGGTCGCTTTTGGGGCGGACGGACGCGAGTGCTTCTCAACCTGTTTCGGTGGTGGGCGCGAAAGAACTTATGCAATCCGGCAAATTATCCGTGTTGGAGGTCTTGAGAACCGTGCCGGCGGTGGGGACGGCAAGCTCTGGCCAAACATTCGGCATCGGCGGCGCCGGGGTGCAGTCAGTCAACCTGCGCAACGCGGGAAGTCGGCGAACCTTGGTGTTGGTGAACGGGCGCCGGTTCCCGCTTTACTCCGACATCAATGGCCTCTCTTCGCAGGACGTCAGCGGCATCCCTACGGCGATGGTGGGGCGGATTGAGATCTTGAGAGATGGTGCGGCGAGCACCTATGGCGCGGATGCAGTCGCCGGTGTTGTAAACTTCCTGACCCGTGATCGGTTCGAGGGTCTGGAGGTCAGCGGATATGGCGGTCTGTCTTCTCGTGGTGACGGTCAGTCATATCGGTTTTCCGCGATCCTGGGCCATCAGTTCGATCGAGGTTCAATCGTTGTATCGGCTCAGCAGCAGAGGCAGGACGACATCGCTCAGATCGAGCGCCGTTGGGCACGCGACGTCTATTCTTCTCTCGGGGGAGCATCTGGGATCACGCGTTCTGACAGTACGCCGGGCGGGGCGGTGCGCGGTACGGATGGAGCGCTGGTTGCTTGCTATCCGATAACAGGCGGCCAAAACATCGCGCCTTCGTGTGAGCGGTATGATACGGGCGGTGAAACATCACTCGTGGCCGGCTTCACCATCCGCAGTTTCGGCGGTGCTGCGCGGTACGATATTAGCGACAATGTTCGGTTGAAGGCTGATGTTTTGCTGTCGCACCGCGATGGCTTCCAGAGCCTCTCCGGCTTTCAACTTAACACTGCCGGTTTTGTCGGTCCGTTCAAGAATCTGGTCGTGCCTTCTACCAGCCCGAATAATCCGTACGGGCGGGATGTCTCGCTGAACTGGCGCATGAGCGATTACGGCTCGCGGCCAACACGAACGAGTGTCGACATGACGTTTGTGAGCGCAGGTTTGGAAGGCCGACTGCTTGATCGGTTCAAGTGGGATGTTTCTCACAGCGTGGGCAGGAACAGCACGCTTAGCGTGACCGACAATGGCGTGAACGCAGTTGCGCTGCGTGGCCTTCTCAACCCGGACATTTGCGCAAATGACCAGCGTTGCGCCGGGATCGGGGCAATTTCGAATCTCGATGATCTGCTGTCGAAAAAAACACGGCTGACTGAGGCTCAGAAGAATTATCTATTCTACGACCAGACGGCCAAGCTCGAGTTCACCAGCGCGCAGTCTTTGGCGACGATCAGCGGTCCAGTATTCACGCTGCCGTCCGGTCCAGTCATGGTGGCTATCGGCCTAGAGCACAGGAAGGAAACCGGCGAAGTCATGCCGGACGCCTTTACACAGTCCGGTGATGCTGCGTCGAACACGATTTTGCCGACGGACGGACATTTCTCGACGAGGGAGCTATTTACCGAGGCGACAATCCCGTTGTTGTCAGAAGTGCAATTCGCCCAGAATCTTGATCTCAATCTTCAAGGTCGGCATTCGCGCTTCTCTAACTTTGGATCGGCCAACATATACAAGGTCGGTTTGAACTGGTCCGTCAGCGACGAACTGCGTATCCGAACCTCATACGGAACCTCCTTCAGGGCTCCTGACGTCATCGAAGTCTATGGAGGCGGTGTCGCTGATTACGGCGGATATAACGATCCTTGCCGTTCAGATACTTTCCGTCAGAGTAATCCTGCCGTTGACGCAAACTGCGTTGCTCTGGGCGTTCCAAGCACCTTTAATCCTGGGAACACGATCCCCCGCTTGACGGGAGGGAGTCCTTCTCTTCAGCCTGAGCGTGGAAAGTCTTTCAATCTGGGTCTGGTTTATAAGCCAGGCTTCTTCGCCGGTTTTACGGCCGTTGTGGACTACTACGATCTGAGGGTGACGGATGCGATAGGGTCGATTGTACAAGACAATCTGAATAGCTGCTATCTCGATCCAAACCTGCGCACTCGTGCGCAGGACCCAAATGATATTTGTTTCACGTTTGCTTCGCGCAACTCCGATGGCACTCTTGCACGTATCCAGGCGCGGCAAACAAATATCGGGACATTTTCAACGTCTGGCGTGGATTATACCTTCCAATATAAGGTCGCTGGTGTCTTGGGGGGCGACGTCGATGTCAGTCTTTCGGGCGCCTATCTGATCAATGCGGATTTCGGGCGCGGCAATCTTGCCGGTCGTTATAACGAAAGTCTCGCTGGTTCTGTCAGTAATCCTCGCGTGCGGGGAAGTTTGACAGTCAACTATGACGCTGATCGTTGGGGGGCTCAAACCAGGGTGAACTATGTCAGCGCCATGAAGGACGCCAATGTAGGTATTTCCATACCGGTTGACAACTTCAAGAACTACTCTGGAACGCCATTCTATACGAGTATGGATGTCTTGGTTCGCTACGATGTTTCGGATTCTGCTCAGCTGACAGTAGGTGTGAACAACCTCTTCGACAAGGATCCGCCTTACGCGTTTAACTTCTTGAAAAACGCCCTGATATCGACGTTCGATGTCATTGGCCGGTTCGGGTACGTCAGTTTTACTCAAAAATTCTGACAAATCATGTGCGGCTCTAGGTGGGGCGATCTATAGTTGTTTCCGCCCGAATCTGGCCGTCTGAGTGACGGCCGTCCGCACTCGTTGATCGGCTGTCTCACCTCTGCGGCCTAGCCGCGAGGCTGACTGCAACAGGCCGTCCCGCTGCGCGACTTGAAACTTGCGCGGGACGGCCTGTTGCTCACACTGCGCTGAGAAACGTGGCCAGTCTAAGGGCTGGTCGCCGCAATCACACTGAAACATTTATGTTTGAGTTGTACTATTTCGACCATCGCGCTCCCGCACCCAAAATATCCCCCCCGTGCACAAAAAGCCGGGGGCGTTCTGCTGTGTGGTAATGATGATTTGGCGGCCGTAGAAGAGGTTTCTGTGTTCATTCTCCCTAAGCTGTAGAATGGACGATTTTATTAACGGGCAGGCTTGAGCGCAGCAGCGTCGGCCGCCTGATACGTCTCCATTGACGCGCGTGAGTAATCACCGTTGGTTTCTCGCCCTGTCTGCTCCCTATAGGCGGTTCATGTAGCCTGTTTTGTTGTCCTGAATGCAGGATCTTGATGCTTGACCAGTTCCTGATCATGCGGGCGTCGCAATCCTTCCGCAAATAGCCGCGCAGGAAGGGGCCCCCTTCATGACGAGAGCAGACATCACCGACGATCTGCGGCACGAAGCGTAAAGGGCTGGATATGCTGGCCAATCTGTCCCAGCGCGCGTCCAGCTTCGTTGCGTTATTTTCAGCATCTACGTCTGTTTCCGGCTGATACGGTACGCATTGTCCCTGCGACAGTTGCGGTGTCCTGCAGAGGTCAATGGCGCGCGGTTTCTATGGTCTAAAGTCGACCTAGTTTTCAGGCGAACGCGTTGGGTAGGATTTATTTTTGCTGGCAGGTATGCTGTCACTGAAATCAACTGCGAATGTTTACAAGTGGCGGTTAAAGAGTAGTCTATACGTGGGCCCCCAGATCATTTATATATGGTCGTTCGCTTGCTCTGAAACAGCCGGATTAGTGATCGCGTTGGCTGAAATATTGTATTGAACCTGCCTTCTCGGCGTCGATCCTAAAAGGAACGTTCGCATTTGCGAATGGGCTTGAAGCGAAGGCAGGTCCAATAATTATTTGTTTTACCGAGTAGATCAGAATCGCATTCGGACGCCCGTTTTGAACATCCGGCCCACCACGTCGTACATGGGGGATGCGGTCAGGCCATAGTTGAAGGCGAAACCATAGGGCGGCGTCACATCGAACAGATTGTTGACGTTGAAGAATACCTCAGCGTCTGCGCCGTAGCTGTTGAACTTGTACCTCAGGTTCAGGTGCGTATAGAGGCGGGCGTCAACATGGTTGTTCTCGATGGCGTTCGGCACATAGCTGGGGTGACCCGGTTCGAACGCATTGTTGTAACGCCCTGACCCGACATATCGGTTGGTGATCGTCATCTGGTATGGGCCGGTTGAGGCGAACCACATGACCTGTCCGGTCCATTGGGGCTGCTGATCCACCATGCTGCCGGTCGTGTCATATTCGACGCCGATGCCGTCAATCGTGGCGAATTGATCGACGTAGTTCAGGAACAGACGCGCCCCGACCGTCATCGGACCGTTCTTGAAGGGACTGGCGATTTCGCGGACGTAGTTGGCCTCGATGTCAAAGCCGGAAGTCTTCAACGCCGCGACGTTCAGATTGTTGACGTAGATGGAAATGATGCTGCCAGCAGAGTCCCGCACGATCTGGGAACAGAGGGCGCTGTTGCCCTGATGGCAGCGATCCACCGTGTTCTGGGCGCTGATGGTGCTGATCGCGTCGGCGATCTCGATGTCATAATAGTCGATCGAGCCGGACAGGCCGGGGATCAGCGAAGACTTGTACACCAGGCCCAGGGCGACGGTGTCGGCGATCTCCGGCGTCAGCTTGGCGTTTCCGCCTGTGTAGGTCTGGATGTTCACCGTCGCATTGCCGGAGGCGAACGGGTCGATCACGGAGCCTCGGCTCTGGCTGAAGCCGGTGAACAGCTCCGACAGACTGGGCGCTCTGATGTCTCTGGAACTGGTCGCGCGCAGCTTGAGGTCTGACAGGACGCCTGGCAGCCGGTAGTTCAGGCCCGCCTTCCACGTCTCAACTTGACCGCTGGTGTCGTAGTCGGTGATCCGCCCGGCCAGATCCAGGTTCAAGTCTTCCAGAAGGGGAATGCTGATTTCGCCAAAGGTTTCGATCACGCGTTGCTCGCCCTGATAGGGTTTGCTGTTGGCGATGCCGAAGTTGCCCGCGAATGAGTTGGCGTCGACCTTGGCCTCAACCTCTTCAGAGCGATAGGACACGCCTGCCGCCACGCCGACGGGGCCTGCCCATGTCGAGAAGGGCTTGCCCTGAATGCTGGCCTCCGCATAGCGCTGCTCATAGGTGGTCGCCAGGAAGTGCTCGCCCATGATGTAGGCGATGGCTTCAGCCGAGGCGTTTCCTACGCCAAAGATGTTCAGCGGCTTGCAGCCATTGCCGGGGTCCGTCAGCGTCGACCGGCAGACGATGGTTCCGGCAGCGATGCCTGCCGCATTGCCCGCGGGTGCAGCCACGACATCGGCCGCCAGATTGACCCGTCCCAGAGACGTGACGCCATTGGACGAGGTCAGCAGATTGTTGGTTCCGGTGCCGAGGTAGTCGTTTTTGCCCCAAGCGTAATAGGCATCATAGGTCCAGCCACGTCCGATGTCGCCGCGCAGGCCGATGGTGAAGCGCGTTGTCTCGTTGGTATTGACCGGAACGGTCACGCCGCCCCAGTCATAGTTGAAACGCCCGACATTCAGATAGTGGGGACCAGCCGCGTTCCCGCCGCCCGGCCCGGACATCTGGGTCTTGATGGTCGGGTCCAGATAGGGGTTGTCTGCGGTTACGGACAGCCAGGTCGTTGAACTGGTGCCGAAACGATAGGGCGGCACATTGCCCGTCGGCCCGATCTGGGCCTTGGCCTGTATGATGTCGGCGAAGACAGTCAGCTTGTCGCTCACGTCGTATTCAGCGCGTCCATAGAAGGAGAGGCGTTCGGACGGGTGCGTGGCCATGACCCCGTCGTAGATGGCGGCATAATCAGGATTGGTGGAGCCGATCGGCACGACCATGTTGCCGGTCGGATTGACATAGTCGCCGTAAACAAAGGCATGAGGCTTGCCGTCAGGGCCGAACGCCGTGCCGCGCAGGGCGCAGTTCGCGATATTGGCGCCGCTGGCCGTGCGGCATCCGTTCACCAGTCCGCCCGTCGACATATAGGCGGCGACGATATTACCGTCCGTCGCGATGTTACGGTACTGGCCGTTGGCCTGGGTGTAGGCGGGGTTGTTGATGATGCCCCCGCGCGCCTTCAGAAAGTCGCGGCTCAACATCTTCATGCCGTCTGACCAGTAGTATTCCGCAGATCCCACGACGCGCAGGCGATCATTCAGGAAGGCTCGACCAAAGGCGAAGTTGGCGGAAATCTCCTCGTTGTCGCCGTGTTGCGAGGCGCCGGTCACGATATCCAGCTTGGCGCCCTTGAACTTGGTGTCGACGATGAAGTTCACCACCCCTGAAATCGCGTCGGAGCCATAGGCGGCCGAGGCGCCTCCCGTGACCACGTCCACACGTGAGATCAGACTGCTGGGCAGGATGTTGGTGTCGACGATGCCGTTTCCGGTGGAGGGAATTATGCGCTGTCCGTTCAGCAGAATCAGGTTGCGGTTGGCGCCCAGGCTACGCAGGTCAAGCGACCCTTGGCCGCCGTTCTGACTGTTGTTCGCTCCGGCTTGGGCACCTCTCTGGTTGCGGAACTGCGGCAGTGCGCGTGAAATATCGACGATGCTGGTGATGGCCTGGGCGTTCAGTTCCTCAGTGCCGATGATCGTCGAGGGCGTCGGCGCCTGTTCGCCATTGCGGACGATGCGGGAGCCGGTGACGACGATGGAATCCACCTCGGCGGCTTCCTCCTGAAGCGTCTCGTCACCAAGCGTGTGCGATTGGGCGATGGCTCCTCCTGCCGACAGAAGTGAGAGGGCGGAAGCACTTGCGCAAAGTCCTTGAACCAGCCGTCGCCGCCTGATGGCTGAAGAGCCGACGGTCATGATTTCTGTAGTCTGATTTCCCATTGATCCGATCATTGGGTTCCCTCCTCTTCCCTCGGGTTCAGGCGGGTTGTTCCCGCCTTGTGCTCTCTTGGAGGGAAGAGTAGCGATCAGGCCTGTCATGTTCCTGTCAAGCGAGCATTGGTCTGGCGATGAAGAGAAAATCGTCCAAAAACAAATAAATAAATCCTACCGTGGCTCGGCCAAGGTGCTGTTCCGCCTCACGAACGCTCCTGATGTGTCAAAAACAACGGTGGTTGACAGGCGGGTGGTCGCCGATCTTACCATGAGCGCAGAGGCTCACTGCGGCGCAGATCGCGGGGCCTTCAGTTCTTGATCGGTGGGGGAGGATCGCCGATGAGATTCCTGGTCGTCGAAGACGATCCTGACCTAGCTGACGCCATCCAGCGTCACCTGCAACGTGACGGGCACGCCGCCGATGTCGCGCCCGATGGCGACTACGCTTATGACTTGCTGCAGTATCAGGCCTATGAGTTAATCATTCTGGACATCGGTCTGCCGGGCAGGGATGGTTTTTCTGTTCTAAAAAGCCTGAGAGGGCAGGGAAATCGCACGCCGGTTCTGGTCCTGACCGCGCGCTCGGCGATTGAGGACAAGGTCGGTGCGCTGGACGTGGGCGCCGATGATTACCTGTCCAAGCCGTTCGATTTTCGTGAGCTTGACGCCCGTTGCCGCAGTCTGATGCGCCGCAACCATGGCGTCGCCAGCAGCGAAAGCCGGATCGGCGGCCTGACGTTTGATCGTTCCGCCAAGACCGTACGTCTGCATGGCGATCTGCTGCCCCTGCCGAATCGAGAATACCGGCTTCTGGAGATATTCCTGGGCAATCTCGGGCGGGTGCTCAGCAAGGAAAGGATCGCTTCGCAACTGTTCGATTTCAGTGACGAGGTCGGGGACAATGCGGTCGAGCTATATGTGGGACGGCTGCGCCGAAAACTGGGCGACGAGCATGTCCGCATCTCCACCCAGCGCGGTTTCGGATATGTCGCGGAGGCCAATGTTCACCTGGCCAGTTAGTCCGCTTTCATTGAAAATCCGGCTGTCGGCCATCATGGGGGCGGTCTTTCTGGTCGGCATGTTGGCGTTGTATGTGGCGGCGCGCACATCCGCTGAAGCTGCTGCGAACCGTTCCTTTGACCGGCTTCTGCTGGGATCGGCGCTGTCGATCACGGAAACGATCGCCGTGTCCGGCGGGCGTGTCCGTGTGGACCTGCCCTATGCCTCGCTCGACATGTTGTCTGCCGCGCCGGAAGATCGCGTCTTCTACAGCGTTACGGGGCCGAACGGTCAGTTGGTCACGGGTGCGGGCGACCTGCCTGCACCGCCGGTCGTGCATGATCTGGCGATTTCGGCGGTTCGGGTCGAGGCCAACGCGCCGATCTTTTTTGACGCCGTTTATAGTGGAGAGACGGTTCGTTTTGCCGTTCTGGGCCGTCAGGTCGCAGAGCCGGGCGCCACAGGCTGGCTGTTGGTGCAGGTCGGCCAGACCCGGCGGGCGCGTGATCAACTGAAGAACGAGTTGATCCTGAATGCTCTGGCGCCGATTACGGCCATGGGCGGTTTGGCGTTCGCAGTAGTCTGGCTGGGCATTGGCGGCGCCCTGATGCCACTGACCCGGATAGGGCGGGAATTGAAGGCACGCGATCCGTCAGATCTGCATCCCATTACGGCGCCTGTGCCGAAAGAGGTCGCACCGCTTGTGGAGTCTCTCAATGACTTCATGCGTCGGCTCGACGCCAATATTCAGGCCATGAAGGCCTTTATCGCCGAGGCGGCGCATCAGATGCGTACGCCTCTCGCCGTCATCCATGCTCAGGCTCAGGTCGCCTCGGGCGGTGATGATGAAGATCGGAGGCGCGGCTTGCTGGCCATTGAGCGCAGCAGCGCCAAGCTTTCGCGCCTGCTGCAGCAATTGCTTAGTGACGCCACGGTGGCGCATCGGGCCGATGTCCGCGCCTTTGAGGATTTCGATCTTCTGCGCGTGGTGCGGGCCGCCGTAAGGGACAGCACCCCCATGGCCCTGAACCGTGAGGCGAAGGTGCAGACCTCGCTCAAGTCTGCGCCCTTCCATGGCGATGCGCTTTTGTTGGGGGAGGCCGTGAAGAATCTGATCGACAATGCCTTCACTCATGGTCGGGGGGGAGAGAAAGGGGTCGAGGTTCAGGTCGAGGCCGAAGGCGGCGACTATGTCATCACGGTGTCTGATCGTGGCGACGGAGTCGATGCCGCGCTGGCGGGGCGGATTTTTGAGCGGTTCTCTGCGGGCGGCGCGCGGACGTCTGGCGCGGGGTTGGGCATGGCGATCGTGCGCAGGGCCATGGACACCCACGGCGGCGAGGTCACGCTGAACAATCGCGAGGGCGGTGGGTTGCAGGTGCGTCTGCATGCGCCGAGGCGGGTATGAAACGTGTCGTTGTCATGGCCTTCGCGGCGGCCTTGGTCGGCCTGGCGCTTTTGTTGTCGTGGAGTGTGAAACCGCCGCCAGTTGTTGAATCCAGACAGGCCCGCTCACGTGAACTGGTCATCGTCAGTACAACGGATACAGCTGTTTTTGCCCCGGTTATCGAGGATTTTCGGCGTTTGCACCCCGATATCCAGGTCCGGTACCGGCTGATGGACGCCGAGCCGCTGCATGCTCATTTTCTATCGCAGGCGCGCATCGGCAAAAGCGCAGGCGACCTGTTGCTCAGCACCTCGATGGACCTGCAGGTCAAGCTGGTGAACGACGGCTATGCAGCGCCGCACTTCTCTGAAAACGCCGCCGCGTCTCCGCAATGGGCGCAGTGGCGCAATGAAGCTTTCGGAATCACCTTTGAGCCGGTGGTGATGGTCTTCAATAGCGATCTCATGCGCGGGCGGCCCATTCCGGCGTCCCGTTCGGAACTGCTCGCCGACCTGCGGCGCGATCCGGGCTTCTGGCGAAAGAGGGTCGGCACCTATGATATTGCGCGCAGCGGTGTGGGCTATCTGGTGGCCTCCCAGGATGCGCGGCTGAACAGTGACGCCGCCGTGCTGGTGGATGCATTTGGCGATATCGGCGTGGTCGCCAATGAAAACACTTGGCCCTTGTTGGACATGATCGAGCAGGGAAAGCTGGTCATGGGCTATAATCTGTTGGGGTCGTATGCGCGAAAACGCGTTGAGGACGGCGCCCGACTGACCATCGTCTATCCGCAGGAATACACGCTGGCGATTTCACGCACCGCCATCATACCTCGCAGTGCCGCCAATCCCGTGGAGGCCCATCTTTTCATGGAATATCTGCTGTCCCTGCGGGGGCAGAAGGTTTTGACGGATCGAGGGCAACTGAATGCTGTCCGTACTGAGCTGGATGGCCCGTATCTCGATATGGGCGCGCGTGCGGCCCAGATCGGCCTGCTCAAACCTATAGCACTGGGGCCGGGACTTCTGGTTTATCAGGATCAGCGCAAACGTACGGAACTGCTTGAAAGCTGGAACACCTCGATAGGCCGGACAACCGCGAATTCGGTTGTCTCCGTTCAATGACAGGGTGCTGACAGCCTAGGCTGTCATTTTCCTCCCAACGAATGAGGCGCGGTTGTCTGCGCCCGAGAACGAAACAGGGGAGGGGTCGCACGGATCGCTTTTCTGGAAACGGGGAGGCGACGTGAGTGACCGATAGTAGTGTGATCCTGACCTTGCTGGGTTTCGGCATGGTGGCCACATTTATGGCCCTGATCATGATGCGACGTCTATCGCCTCTGGTCGCCTTGACGCTTGTTCCCATTGTCTTTGCGCTTCTGGCCGGTTTTGGCGGGCAAGAATTGGGCAAGATGATGCTGGAGGGGATCATCAAGCTGGCACCGACCGGGGTCATGCTGATGTTCGCGATTCTCTACTTCGGCTTGATGATCGATGCCGGTCTGTTTGATCCGGTCGTGCGTCAGATTCTGAAGCTTGTGGGAAATGATCCTCTGAAGATCGTTTTAGGGTCGGCCATTCTGGCCGCCTTCGTTTCGCTCGATGGTGATGGATCGACGACCTACATGATCTGTATCGCCTCCATGCTGCCGCTCTACAAACGGCTTGGCATGAATCCGCTCAAGTTGACCTGCGTGACTATACTGGCCAGCGGCGTCATGAACCTGACGCCGTGGGGAGGGCCTCTGGCGCGGGCGGCGAGCGCGCTTCACATCGACCCCGCTGAGGTTTTCGTCCCCATGATCCCGGCCATGACGATTGGGGTTTTGGGTGTTTTCGCCATTGCTCTCTGGCTGGGGCGGGCGGAGCGCCGCAGGCTGGGATATGTCCGACTGGCGCCTGCTCCACTCGGTTTCGATGCCCAGTTTCTGACGGGTGATAGTGCGGAAACGGTCGCTGCGGGCGGTGGTCTTGCGGCAGGCGCTGTGCAGACGTCCAATCTGCGCCGCCCGCGCCTGCTGTGGGTGAATGCTCTTCTGACGACAGTGCTGATGGTCTGTCTGATCCTGGGCGTCATGCCTTTGCCGGTGCTGTTCATGGCCGCCTTCTCCATCGCTCTACTCATCAACTATCCAAAGCTTGAGGAGCAACGGCAGCGCATTTCGGAGCACGCCAGGAATGTCATCGCCGTCGTTTCCCTGATTTTTGCGGCTGGCGTTTTCACAGGCATTCTTTCGGGAACCGGCATGGTGACCGCCATGTCCCAGAGCCTGATCGCCGTGATTCCGGCGCAGGCGGGGCCTTATCTTGCGCCCATCACAGCTCTGGTGAGCATGCCCTTCACCTTCTTCATGTCGAACGACGCCTTCTACTTTGGGGTGCTGCCGGTCGTATCGGAGGCGGCGGGCGCCTATGGCGTCACGCCCGTCGAAATGGCGCGCGCTTCGTTGATCGGGCAGCCTGTGCATCTGCTCAGCCCGCTCGTTCCTTCGACCTATCTTCTGGTGGGGCTCGCGGGCGTGGAGTTCGGAGAGCATCAGAAGTTCACCATGCTGTGGGCGGTGTTGATCTGCCTGCTGCTGATGACCGCCGCCCTGATGTTGGGCCTGTTCCCCTTCGCCGCCTGATCACCGCATAGTCGTAACCAGAGCCGCTAGCCTGAAACGGCGGCCAGCATAGAGAGAGAACGTCATGCCCGCCCTATATGCCCGTCGTAACCCAGCCGCATGGTTTGCTGCAGCCGCCCTGATCGGTCTGCCGGCTATCGCCACAGCTCAGGCCACCCAACCTCTGCCTCTCGCCCATGCAGGGCCTTATGGCACACATGTCGAGGCCACGGTTCCGGCCTATGGAGATGCGATCGTTGAAGGGCGGCGTCTTGTCGCCGAGTTCATGACCAAGCGTGGGGTTCCAGGCGCTTCTGTCTCCATGTCCGTCAATGGTCGTCTGATATGGTCTGAAGGGTTTGGCCTCGCTGATGTCGAGCAGGGCGTGGCGGTCACGCCGTCGACCCGTTTCCGTTCGGGCAGCACCGCCAAACCGATGAGCATGGCAGCCGCAGCTGTCCTGCATGATCAGGGCAAACTGAATTTCGATGCTGTTGTTCAGGATCTGGTGCCTGACTTCCCCGTTCACAGCCGCCCCATCACCTTCCGCATGTTGGCCGGCATGTTGGGTGGTTTGCGTCACTATCGCATCGGTACGGATGATTTCTTCAATCCGACCCAGTACGACAATGTTCTGCAGTATGTGGAGACGTTCAAGAACGATCCTCTCATCGCTGAGCCGGGCGCGACTTATTCCTACTCCAGCCCGGGCACCAACCTGCAGGGCGCCATGACACAGGCTGCGGGCGGTAAGCCTTTTCCGGTTTTGATGCAGGAATTGGTCTTTGGCCCGCTGGGGATGGTCTCGACCACTCCTGACTGGAATGACGCCATCATTCCTAACCGTACGCGCTATTATGAGCGGACCTCGGGACGTCCCACCTATCGTATCCGCGAAACCTCCTGGGGGCAGGGCGAGGGGGGGCGTGGCGTCCTTTTGAATGCTCCCTATGCGGACAACACCAACAAGTTCCCGTCGGGCGGTTATCTGACGACGCCAAACGATATGGTGACGTTCGGAAATGCAATGCTGGCGCCTGGCTTCTATTCGGCGGCGACCCTGAATGAGCTTGTGACCGAGCAGCATACGTCGGACGGAAAACCGACCGGCTACGGCATGAACTGGTCAGTCGGCGTAAAGAACGGTGAACGTACTTATTCCCATGGAGGTTCGTCCGTCGGCGGGAACTCCATGCTGATTGTCTATCCTGATCGTAAGGCGGTTTTCGCGATGCAGACCAATCTGACCGATTCCGACCTGGGTGAGCTCCCCGACCAACTGGCGCGTTTGTTCTTTAAGTAACTGCCATTTGTCGCTGGCGACCGTCCTGCCCGCCCCTGCGGGCGGGTCGGTTTTTTTGATAACGTGCAATGTTCAAATTTTTGGAATTATTTTATAATAAGGAAATTTCCATTATCAATTAATGTTGAAAATTTAACATTAAAGTTCAAAGTATAGAGTAATAATTTATTTGATATGTTGACTCCATCATCATGGATGCGTGAATGTTGTAGTTTGTTTATTTTGGTTTTGTGGTTCGTAGTTGAATGTTCAAGTCCCGTCAATTTGACCTCCCTTGAGGGGCTGGCGTTGGTGTATTTTGCGATTTTTCCTAAACAACAACGCTATCGAACTGCATGGATTGAGGGGCGGCTGACGCTCTACCCAAGATGAAGACGGCGCGACGGAACTGGGGCGCGCCGGTTTCCTGGGGGATCCATGAGCATTCATTTCAGCCGAACCTGGCGCATCGCCTGGTTGGCGGGCGTTGGCGCAGCCGCATTTTCTATAACCACGGGCGCACAGGCGCAGGAACAGAAGCCGACGACGCAGGGCGAAGTCGCCGGATTGGCGGACATCGTCGTCACCGCGCGCCGTCAGGAGGAGAGTCTGCTGCAGGTGCCGCTGGCCGTCACCGCCTTCAGTCAGCAGGAGATCAAGGGCTTCGGCATCACCTCGCTGGACGCCATCGCCCAGCAGACGCCAGGGCTGACCTTCGCCAACTACTCCGGCGGCTTTCTGCCCACGCCGGTGGTGCGGGGCATATCTCAGGTTAATCTGACCGACAGCGAACCTAATACGGCGATCTTTGTGGATGGCGTTCTGGTGCCCGCCCGCCGCGCACTGGGCTTTAATCAACTGGATGTCGAACGTATCGAGGTTGTGAAGGGGCCGCAGAGCGCCCTCTACGGCGGCAACAGCTTCAGCGGTGCGATCAACATCGTCACCATCAAGCCTACGGATGATTTCCGCGCCAATGCCGAGGTGACCGTCGGCGACAACAATCGTTTCGCCTCCACTCTGGCCGTATCAGGTCCGCTGGTCCCGAACCTTCTGTCAGGACGGCTGGCCGTCAATCAGAGCGACTGGGACGGTTCGTACCGGAATGTGAACCCCAGCGGCGGCGGCGATGTCGGCGGCCATAACTACAAGAGCGTGTCTGGCGCGCTTCGTCTGCGGCCGTCAGACAATCTGGATGTCATCGCCTCGGCCGATTATTCGCGCGATGCGCTGGACGAGAGGCCGCAACAGGCGATCCTGGCCGACACCGAGTTTGACGCCAACGGCAAGCCGCTGAACTGGCGCGGAGAACTGCCCTCGCTGAGCGGGCGTGACCGACGTGTGCTGTCCGGCGCCATAGGCGACCGCCGCGAACTGAAGCGCGCGCAACTGAATGTCACATGGGATACGGATTACGGGACGCTGACAGCCCTGACCGGCTATTCGTGGGTCAGCCACTATGCGGTGCAGGATCTTGCGCGCAACGGCGGGGACGCTTCGACGCCCTTCGTCTATCAGACGGCGTCTGGTCCGGCGACCTTCTACACCGGCCTGCTGCAGCCCAATGCGCCCAAGGAGACGGAGGACTTCAGCCAAGAGTTCCGCTTCACCACCCCCGTTGATCGTCCCTTGCGGGGTTCGGTCGGCCTTTATTACGGCCGTGCGCATCAGAAGGCGGGCGGGGGCGGAGTGAAGGCGGTCAGTCCGCTGCCAGCCAACAGTTTGGGTCTTTATCCGCGCGTGCCGGGCGTGCCCTTCTTCATCTCCATCGGCAACGGCATCTTCGGGACCTGGTTCGGTCCCGGCGATGGCCTCAATCCGAACGAATACTCCATCGACCGTTCACAGAGCCTGGCCCTGTTCGGTCATGTCGAAGGCGACCTGGGGCATCGTCTGACAGGGCGCGTTGAGCTGCGCTACACCCATGAAAAACGCTCGTTCTTTGACAATCTGGATGGCAACCGGGGCAAGGGCGACTGGGAGTTCGTGACTCCGCGCTTTAGCCTAGACTACCGCGCATCCGACAATCTGCTAGTCTATGCCTCAGCAGCGAAGGGCGTAAAGAGCGGCGGCTTCTCCAGCAGCACCAATACGGGCTCTTTTGTCTATCGGCCCTATGACCCGGAAACGAACTGGAGCTACGAACTGGGCCTGAAGGGCCTGTTCGCTAACGGGCGGGTCGCGGCTGATGTGTCGGCCTTCTACATCGACTGGACCGACATCGTCCTGCCCCAGACCGATGTGTCCTTCACTCCGCCCATAGTGCTGAAGGTCAATGCTGGCGACGCGGTTTCGAAGGGGGTCGAAGGTTCTGTCCGTGTCTCGTTGCTCGAAGGTCTGACGGCGCTTGTCGGCGGCTCCTATACGGATGCGCGGTTCGGCGACGCCCAGATGGATGGATTCAAGAACTTCGCCGCGTTCAAACCAAACGGAAACATCTCTGGCCAACGGCTGCCACGCCAGTCGGAATGGCAGTTCAACGCCCGCCTGAACTGGCAGCGCCATGCTTTCGGCGATGTTGAATATTTCGTCCGGCCTGACGTCTCGTATCAGAGCAAACAATATATCGGTCCTGACAACGACAGCTGGATCCCGGAACGCACTCTGGTCAATCTCAGGACAGGGCTGGAGGCCGGGCGCTACACGCTTGAGCTCTGGGCGACCAATCTGCTCAACGACCGCAAGCCGGTGGCAGCCTATCGGGAGGTGGCGTTCAACAACACCATCAACGGCACGACATCGACGACCAGCACGATCTTCCCGTGGCGCTACACCGTCAGCTACGGCGACCTTCGCAGTGTCGGCGCAACCCTGCGCGTCCGGTTCTAGGGAGGGGATGATGCACTTCAAGTTCGCATCGGGTCTGGCCCTGGCCGCCGCTCTGATCTCCACTGGCTTCGCCGCCGCGCAGACGCCGCCCGACGGCTCGTGGCGCGGAGAACTGCGGATCAACGAAGATCCTGTTCCGTTCAATTTCGAGATCGCAGGCAAGGGAGCCAGGCGCACCCTGACCCTGGTAAACGGCGACCGCCACGACGATTATGAACTGACCCAGCGGCCGAACGGCGAATGGGGGGCTGTGCTGGGCACCTTCAGTTCCGAACTGGTGCTGCGGCCCGGTGCGGACAGTGAGAACTGGACCGGATCGTTCCGCAATCTGGCCTCGAACCGGCAGGCGTTCGACCTGCCGTTCACCGCCGGTCATGGGCGGACCGACCGGTTCGCCGTCTCGACCGCCCGCGCTCCGGTCAACGTCAACGGCGCCTGGCGTATTGATGTCGTCTCCAAACGCCCTGCGCCGCATCAGGTCGCGGAATTGCGTCAGGATGGCGACCGGGTGACCGGCGTCCTGCTAACCGTCGTCGGGGATTCACGGCGCCTACAGGGCAATATCGTCGGGGACGAGCTGTTCCTGTCAACCTTCACCGGTCCTGCGCCGGTCTACCTGCGGGCCAAGGTCAAGCCCGACGGAACGCTGGATGGATCGCTGTCGTTCGGCGCCTTTGTCACGCTGAAGTTCACCGGCGCGAAGGATGACGCCATCGCTCTGCCTGATCCCTTCACCGTGACGGAGATCCGAGACAGCGCAACGCCGCTAGATCTGATTCTGCCGGATGTGACGGGACGCCAGACCGCCCTTTCCGACCCGCGTTTCCGTGGCAAGGTGGTGGTGCTGCAGATACTCGGCAGTTGGTGCCCGAACTCGATCGACGAAAGCCGCTTCTTGACCGACTGGCGCGGGAAGAACCTGGGGCGCGGCGTCGAGGTGGTTTCGGCTGCGTTCGAGGTCGCCAGCGAACTGGACGCCGCACGACCTGCGCTGGAAGCCTATCGGCGCGAGCTGGACGTGGAGCACACGCTGCTTTACGGCGGCGGTCAGGACAAGGTGGCGGCTGGCGCGCATTTCCCGCAGCTCAGCGCCGTGAACGCCTATCCGACCCTGCTGTTTCTGGACCGTCAGGGCCGCGTCAGGGCCATTCATTCGGGTTTCTCCAGCCCCGATACAGGCGTCCATTATGAGGCGTTCGTGGCCCGCTTCAACGCCACGGTCGACGCCCTGCTGAATGAACCCGTCAGTGTAGCCCAGGCTGGGGTTCCATCTGGGCCACAGGGCTGAGGCGTGAGCAAGCTTCTGGTTTTGCTGGCGACCGCACTGGCGGGCGTGGCGGTTTTCTCTGTAATGAACCCGGAGCCCCTGACGGCGGCGGAGCGTCCGCCCGCTGATCAGGCGGCCCTTGGCGCACGCCTGTTTCATGATCCGATCCTGTCTCGTGATCGCAGGATTAGCTGCGCGGGCTGTCACAAGCCGCAGCACGCCTATGCCGATACGGTCGCCTTCAGCCCCGGCATCGACGGTCATCTGACCCACCGCAACGTGCCGTCGGTGATGAATGTCCGTGGCCGTGTCGGCGGCTTCTTTTGGGATGGTCGGGCGGCGACGCTGGAAGAACAGGCGCTGCAACCGATCATCAATCCCGAAGAGATGAACCTGTCGATTGATGAGGCCGTGCGGCGTCTGACGGCGCATCCTGACTATTCGGTCTGGTTCCGGTCCATCTTCGGACGTGCGCCGGATGCGGCGGCGCTAGCCGAGGCGCTGGCTGCGTTCCAGCGTAGGCTGGAGACTGCCGATTCCGCCTATGACCGATATCTGGGCGGTGATCGCACAACTCTGTCGCCTGCCGCCATGCGAGGCCGCGACCTGTTTCGTGGCAAGGCCTTATGCCTCAGCTGCCATCATGGTGAAGACTTCAACTCACCCCGTGCGCGCAATATCGGCCTGTATGACGGCGGGCGCCTGAACGATCACGGGCGGGAAGCCGTTACCGGCGATCCGGCGGATCGTGGGCTGTTCGTCGTGCCGGGCCTTCGCAACGTCGCCGTTACAGCGCCCTACATGCACAACGGCATGTTCGCGACCCTGCGCGAAGTCATCGACTACTATGACGATCCTTCGCAGTTCGGCATCGCCAGCATTAATCGCGACCCACTGCTCGATGCCCGCCTGAACCTGACCGAACAGGAAAAGCAGGACCTGGAAGCCTTCCTGCACGCCCTGACCGACAGGCGCTTCCTGCCGCCTACGGGCGTGCCTTCATCCCAGAACGGATCAAAACCCTCATGAAGTTCTCAACCGTTTCCTCGCTCGCGGTGCTGATGGCGGCGGCGCTGGCCGCCAGTTGCAGTGTCGCTCCGGCTCCGTTCGAACCTGCGGCCGCGCTGCACAGAACTATCGTGTTGGAATGGAATGACGGCGTAGAGGGTGAACTGCCGACCCGGCGTATTCCCAACATCCCGTTTGCAGCTGAGGCCTATTATGGTCCCGACAGTTTCCACATCATCGCCCAGACGCAGGACCCGATCGCCGGCCGCACGTCGCGCGGTCTGGGTTCGCTGACCTACACCTTCACAGACGAGGGCACGGACGTGCGCCGGATCAATGATCGCGGTCAGGACGCCTGCTCCTTCTTCTTCCCGGACGGCAAGCGTCTGATCTGGACCTCGACGCGGGACCGGACGGATCTGCCTGCAGGCGACTGGTCCAATGAGAAGGACTATCCGCGTGGGGCTGAAATCTACATCTCTGATCTGACAGGCGGAAACGTGCGTCGGATCACGAACAACGAGTATTATGACGCTGAGGTTTCGGTCGCGCCAGACGGCAAGACGGTCCTGTTCGCGCGTCAGATCGACGGCAAAGTCGACCTGTGGACGGCGAATTCAGAAGGCGGCGACCAGCGCCAGATCACCTTCACGAACGAATGGCAGGAGGGCGGCGCCTTCTTCCTTCCGGACAGCGACCGCATTCTGCTTCGGGCCTGGAAGAAAAGCGAGTTCGGTCAGGTGCGCCCCACTCCTATGACCCTGTTCACAATCCGCAAGGATGGCACGGACCTGCGTCGTCACACCAGCGGCGACGGCATGCACTGGGCGCCGTTCCCCGCGCCGGATGGTCGTCACTATGTCTATGTTCAGGCGCTTGATGCCCAGAACTGGGCTATCTATCTGGGGGATTTCGCTGGGGGTGTGCCGCGTCGTCTGACCTTTGCTCCGGGCTTCAATGGCTTCCCGTCGATATCTCCTGACGGGACCAAGCTTCTGTTCGCCCGCTTCGCCGTGGACAAGGACGGCCAGCGTGGGTTGGCGACCTTTGTGCAGGATGTGTCGTCGCTGAACATCGGACCGCGTAGTCGACAGGCTTTTGGCGCGGACTGGGGGGCCAAGGTCGTCGGCGATCCTGACCAACTGGACCGTCGTCAGCCGGTCCAACGCGCCTCCGCCGGGCGCTGACGGCGATGAGGTGGCGGGGGGCAATGGCGGCTGCAGCCGTGCTGGTCATGGCGGTCATAGTTCCCAGTGGCCGGGCGCAGGCGCAGGTCGGAGCGGCAGAGCGTCTTCTGGAGCAGGTGCGCTGGTTGTCGGATGAAGCCCGCGCAGGTCGCTTGCCCGGCGAGACCGGACACGATCAGGTGCGCGATCACCTGATCGACGCCTTTCACGCCCTGCGTCTTCAGACCAGCGGCGCCGATGGCGACTATGCTCAGCCATTGACCGTGCCCCTGGGGCAGAGGCGGACTGCCGTCGCCGCCAATGTCATCGGCGTGCTGGCAGGCCGCTCGTCCCAACTGAAGGACGAGATCGTGGTGGTTTCCGCCCATTACGATCATCTCGGTCTGGGCGAGCATTCGCGTCTGGCGGCGGATCGCGGCAGTGTTCATCCAGGTGCGGATGACAACGCCAGCGGCGTGGCGGTTCTGTTGGGTGTGGCTGCGGCTCTAGCTGACACCGCTCTGCCGCGCACCGTGGTTTTCGCGGCTTTCACGGGGGAGGAGCAGGGGGCGGTCGGCTCCCGTTTCTATGTGGCGGATGCTCAGGGCGCGATCCCGGGACGGATCGTCGCCAACATCAATCTGGATATGGTCGGCAGACTGAACGGCAAGCCTGTGCAGGTTCTCAGCACAGCGACCTCTCCGGACTGGCCGCTGGTGATCGAGGCTGCATCGCGCGACAGCGAGGTTCCCGCCCGGGCGCTCGCGGGCGGTGGAGGCGGTTCAGACCAGCAGAGCTTTATTGCCCGGTCCATCCCCGCCGTTCAGGTGTTCACCGGCGGGCATGATGACTACCATCGACCGAGCGACACTGTGGATCGTATCGACGCCGAAGGTCTGGCGGCCATAGAGCGGTTCGTGGTCGCCCTGACACGGGAGTTGGCCGCGCGGGATGAAACCTTGCGCCCCGGCGTGTTCGAGCAGGCGGCGCCGCCTTCTGACCCTGGCAGTCCCCGACGCAGTTCGTTCGGCGTCATGCCGGACTTCAACCATGTCGGTCCCGGCGTTCGCATTGAAGCCATCACATCACCCGATGTCCCAGCCGCGCACGCCGGCCTCCACCCCGGCGACATCATCATGACCATCGCCGGGCGCTCCGTCATGGACTTGAGGGACTACGCTCAGATCCTGCGCGAGCTGACGCCGGACAACCCCGTCTCGGTCTGCCTGACGCGCGGCAATCAGACGCTGGAAGTCACGCTCTCTCCGAAACGGACTGAATAGAGACCATCCCGTTCCCTGGACCGTCTATCTTCGCCTCACGGTGACACTCAGGCGTTATCAGATCCCGTTAATGGTTGGCGTTCAGTGAGGTGTGAGGCGTGGCCTAAGAAGGCAAGGGGGCGTTGATAAAGGACTGGTCGCTGGTGCTTGGCTTCGTGCGTCGGCTGGCACGACGGCGTCTTGTTCGTGCTGATCAGCGCTTAACCTGCCACTGATCGTGTGGTCGAAGGGCGTAAGGCCGTTGAGACTCTGAAGAAGGCCTTGCAGAATATGCCGCGTCTGCGCCGCGAGATCATTATTCGCTGACGCATGCCGCCAGAGCTGTGCGGTGATCGCCGCTGAACTGGGCTCAGCATCAAGGCAGTGAAGAAACATGTCACGCGCAAGTTATAGATTTGAACGCCGCATTTTACCGCAGCGGTCATGAATGGGGAAGATGCACTGATGTGGGCAAGAAGCATCATGGCGGATTCGCTCATCATATTCACTTGGCATAGGATGATTGTTCGATTTTTGCCTCTCATCACTTCAGAAAACTGTTCTCGTGCTGAAAATATCAAGCGCGGTGTTAGGTGCCGATTAAAATCTGCTTCCGCATATTATGGAAGACAAAATGACTCCGGCATGTGCAGTGTAACCAAGGTTCAGGCTATGCTGTTGGCTATCACGACGTAGCGCCATGGGCCGCGCGTTTGGGCGTTGAAGGGCCAGCAGGTGCTGAGGGCGAGGGTTGGCGTGGGGGCGTTGGCGGGGATGCCGAAACGGTCGTTGCGGACGACATAGCCGCCCTGAACACGAAACGAACTGCGACGCCCGTCGATGGTCTCGACGGTCACCACGTCACCGGGCCGAAGCTGTTGCAGGAAACGGAAATGGGTGTCGCGGTGTGCCGCGATCACGGCCGTGCCGGGTTGGCCAGGCTGCATGCCGCCCGGCATCAGCGTCGGACCAAACGCAAGCGCCTCGCCGGAACCGCTGGACAGCACCACTTCGGAGACCTTCAGGCGCGGGACGGTAATCCGCGCGACCGGGGTGTGGTCGGCCCAGGGCCAGGCCTTGACCTGTTCATGGGTCGAGCGCGACGTTTCAAACGCGCGATCCAGCAGTACCTGGGCCAGGGCGGCCTTGGCTGGAATGATGGCGCCGTGCGCTGCCAGTCCAACACCCGCAACGGCGATTGAGAGGAAGGCGAGCGTCGGGAGGGCGCGCCAGCGGCGCCCTCCTTTTGCTCTGGCGGGAGCGGGTCCACTCATGCGGGCGTCCGCCGACGACGCTGCAGGATCAGGCCAAGTCCGCCGATCAAGGAGAGGCCCAGTCCGGCCCATAGCGACAGTTTCCACGTCGTTGCTGTCTGGGGCAGGTCGAAGGGAACACTGGGGTCATCCGCAGAGGCTTCGGCCGGTTGGTCCCCGTCGGCAGTCGGGGCGCCGAAGATCCGATCGAAATCCCAGCCCGCAGGCAGGTTTAGCGGCAGCTCTTCCTCGGTCAGTCGCGCGCCCTTGGGGCGGCTGGGTGTGTGGTCAACGGCGACCAGACTGGTCTCACGGGTCACAATCGAGAAGTCGAGCCCCAGTTGGGCAATGGTGCGGCTGGCGGCCTCGTCGGTAATCTGGCGCAGGCGCTGGGCGATCTCGACATCGGTGATGCGGCGCTTGGCCCATAGCTTGGCGACGTCCGTCCCTTCGACCGCCTGATTGAGATTGATGCGGCGGCTCCAGGGGCGTCCGTCCAGCATGCCGGAGACGGTGATCGCGCCGCGCAGTTGCGAGGTGCGGGCCAACAGAACCAGCGGCTCGCCTTCATAGAGGTCGGGCAGATCAGCGGGGGCGAACTGGGCGTCGACGCCGTGGCTGACAATGCGCAGGTCGGTCAGGACGGGGCGGGTCAGGCGGTCCAGCAGGTCCGTCATATGGGTGATGACTTCGCTGGTGTTACCGATGTGAGTGTAGGCGCCGCGTCCGACCTCGGCCATGCGGTTCATCAGAAAGCTGTTGGGCGCGCTGCCGATGCCGACCATGAAGACGCGGCTGCGGCCACGGCTTGAGCCAAGGGCGGCGAGCATCTGGTCTTCATTCTCGATAGAGCCGTCAGTCAGGAAGATCACCTGACGCACCCGCTGGGTGTCGCCGGGGGTGTCGTCGACCAGCGCGGCTCTGAGCGCGGGCAACATTTCGGTGCCGCCGCGGGCTTCGAGCGTATCAGCATAGCGCAGGGCAAGCGCGATCTGTTCACGCGTGGCGAAGACCGGCTTGTCAAACAGTTCGGTCAGGGTGTCGTCAAAGCGGATGACGTTGAAACGGTCGGTCGGCGCGAGACTGCGCAGGGCCAGTTTCAGACTCTCCTTGGCCTGACGCATCGAGTCGCCCGACATCGAGCCGCTGTTGTCGATGACGAAGATCAGTTCACGGGCGGGCGGGGTGCGGTGGCGGTTGGCGACTGGCGGCGAGATCAGCGCCATCAGATAGTCGTCGGCCCGCAGGCGCTGACGGAACAGTTCCACGCTGGGCACGGTGTCAGCCGAGCGCCAGCGCAACTCGAAATCGCGGTTGGCGGGTACGGCGCCGTCCCGCAGGGTGATGGTGCGCGTCGATCCGGCGCCATTGGCGATCTGGATCGGGTGATAGGGGCTGGTGATGCCGGTCGCGGCGAACCCGGGGTTCAGATGCACCGTGATGGAGACGGGATTAATGTCGGCATGGCGGCGCGGGTTCAGCACGGGCGCGGTTGTAGCGGTGACGTCGGCGGCAGAGGCGCCGGGCGGCGCATAGCGAGGGCCGACGACCAGAGGCAGACGGAAGCCGTATTCGCCAGCGGTCCGGCGCACGGGCGCCTGATATTCGATCTCGATCAGCACGGTCTCGCCGGGGCCGATATTGGCGACGCGGTTGGTGAACATATTGGGGCGCTGCTGCTCGACCAGACCTGCGGCCAGGCCATCGGCCTTGGCCTGTTCATAGATCTGGCGTGCGGCGTCGCGGCGGTTGATCTGGCCGATGATGACCCTCTGGCCCACCACCATCTTCAGGCTGTCGACGGCGCCGTCTTCGGGCAGGGGATAGAGATAGGTCGCCTCGACCCAGTCGCGGCTGGTGTTGCGAAACGCCTGGACCACCTTCACGCGCGCGGTCTGGCCGGTGATGGTGACATCCATGTCGGTGCCCAGTTGAACGGCGGAAGGCGACGCACCGTTGCGGGTTTTCAGGACCAGGGTTCCCGAGGTGACCTCATCTTCCGGCGCCAGCTGGCGGGCGTTGGCGTGCGGCGCCAGAGCGAACATCATCACCGCCAGAATGAGAACCGACAGGGCTGCGATTAGCGGCGATCGCGCGCGATGATGGGGGAACGGGTCGTCAGCAGGGGAGGCGGCTCGAAAGCCGGAACGTGGTCTGCGGGCAGGTGGCGGGATCATGGCGATGCTCCTTGGTGGAGCCTGTTCACTAGGCAGTCACCGGTGCGCACAGCCACGCGAAATCGAGGCACATCTTCGCCAATGTCCGCACGGAGTGCGGGCTTCTGTCCCTGAATTGACGCCATGTGCGGAAATGTGCGTAGTTCAGCATCAATCTGGGTGGTGCGCGTATGGATGATGCTGAAGCGGAGATGATCGCCCGCCGTGTTCGCGAAGAACTGGCGCGGCGTCGGCTGTCGCGTCAGGCCCTGGCGGATATGGCGCGGGTCAGTATTTCCACACTGGAGAAGGCCCTGTCCGGCCGACGCGCCTTTACCCTGGCCACGGTGATCCGGTTGGAGCAGGCACTGGGGGTGCCGCTGCAGAAGACGCAAGCGGTCACTTCGCCTGATCCCCTGGCCGCCTCGCCCGAAAGTCTGGGCGCCTATTCCCAGAATGCGGTCCGCTGGCTGGAGGGGCGTTACCTGACCTTGCGGCCGTCGTTCGGTACGCCGGGCGATATCTATGCCTATGCAACCCTGATCCAGTGGGACGCCGAGCAGGGCTGCCTGATCTTTTCCGAGTCCGAACGCATGGACAGTTCGTTCTCGCAAACCGGCAAGGTGTCACTGCCCCACCTGTCGGGCCATATCTATCTGGTGACCAATGTCGAGGGGCAATACCGGCTGGCCGTCCTGGGCCGCCCCACGATCCAGGGCGCTCTTTACGGCCTGTTGACGACCTTGATGATCGGCCATGGTTCACAACTGATCCCCGCCGCCGCGCCGTTTGTTCTGCTGCGCCTGAAGACCGAAACCGACAACCTGTTCGGCCGCATCAGACCCGACCACCCCGACTACGCCCGCTACCGCGCCGAACTGGACCGGGTCACGACCGAAGGTTTCGCGTGCTTCCCGAGGTGACGGGCGTGACGGCGACGTCTTAGCCCAAGGCGGCGGTCAGGGCGTCGCCCTGGTCGTCGCTTAGCGCCAGGTCGCGCAGGGTGCGCAGTTGTTGGGCGGTGGCGTCGGGACGGGCGCTGACGGCCATGATGCGGTTGTAGCTGCTCAGGCCGCGTTCGAAGGTGTCACCGTATCCCTTGATCAGACGCTGGCACAGGGTGATCTCCAGGGCGAGGTCGTGATCGGTCGACGCGGCGCGTTCGATGCATTCCAGCCAATCCTCGATCCGGGCCTGTTCTTCCACATAGCGCAGGGAGCGGGGGCGAATGGGGCGCAGGCTGGCGAGGGTGCGCAGGACCAGGAACCAGGGCAGGCTGCTGGTCTTCACATAGCGGCCTTCACGGAAGAAGGGCTCCAGAATGCGGCGCGCTGTTGCATTCTTCAGGACCGTGCGGCCCAGCCCGGCGGGCAGGGTTTCGCAGACTTCCTGAAGGCGCGGGTGCATGAACTCGGTCACTCCCAGCAGCTGACTGTCGCCGACCTTCACCTCGGTGCGGACGCGGTCGATACGGCTGGCGCGGGTCTTCAGGTCGGCGACGCGGATGGTGTCTTCATAGGCCATCCACAGCGCCAGGTGACGGGCGGTTTCCACGATCAGGGCCTCAGGTCCGTCCAGTCTCGCGATCCGTTCCAGCCGGTCGAGATAGAGGGTTCCGTATTGCGGACCCTGATAGTCGAGCAGTTTATGCAGGCCGTGCAGGGTATTGCGATGCGCCGGGCGGGGAAGGGTCTTCTGTACGCGCGCGTACAGGGCGCGTCCGGCGTCGGTGGAGGGCGTCGGGGTGTCGTGGTCGACCTGTTCGGGCAGGGCGACCGGGGCCTGCGCAGCGCGATAGCCTTCGTCGAACCCCTTGAGATTGCTCTCCACGGCGATCTTGCTGTGGCGGATCGCGGCCTCAAAGGTTTCGCGCGCGAAGGGCAGGGCGCGGCTGCCCGCCAGAGCGCCGAACATGATTGAGCTGATGACGCTGCCGGAGCGATCGGTTGCGGCCTCCATGTCGAAGCCGATGAAGCGTTGGGCGCGTTTGTGCGCCGCCTCGATGATCTTGTCGCCGTCGCCGCGACCATCGCCCATCGCCGACTTTTCCGAGATGGCGTAGATACGGTGCGTCGATCCGATCAGGGTCGTTCGGTCCGAGCTGGCGAAGCCGCGGACCAGGGCGCGACCGACCTCCATCAGTTCTGAGGCGATGACGATGTCGACGTCGCCGGGGGCAGGCATCTGGGCCATGATCGGCGCGCGTTCTTCGGTCTGGCGCGCCAGTTCGACATAATAGACGGTCGAGCCGGTCCGCTGGGCCACGCCCGGCACCGAGGTGCCCTGGGCCAGCCAGCCCTCTGCGCGGGCGACCTCTTGAATCCAGTCTGCGAGCACGCCGCCGCCCTGACCGCCCAGGGCCAGGATCGCGATGCCGATACGTTGTCTTTGGTCGGTCATCAGAAAGCTCTGGCCGCGCGGGCGCGGTTGTCCTGGGTTTGAAGAAAGCCGATCACGGCCTGACGGATGCGCGATGTGAACCGCTCCCATGCGCCGGGATTGGAGACGATGTCAGCGCGATAAAAGCTGGGGCACAGGACGGCGGCGTGGCTGACCTCGCCGCACAGACCGCAGCCGACGCAGCTGTTGTCGACATGGGCGATGGGGTCCTGACGCAGCGGGTCGGGGTTCGGCTTGATCGACAGCGAAGGACAGCCCGACAGGCGGATGCAGCTGTGGTCGCCGGTGCAGGTGTCGGGGTCGATGCCGAAGCGTTCGCGCACCACACGACGGCCCTGTTTGATAGCGGCGCGCACCAGCGGCTTTTCACGCCGCTGCTTGTTCAGCATGCATTCGGACTGGGCGATGATGACCTTCGGCCCGGTCTCCTTGGTGGTCAGGGCCTCTTTCAACGCGTCGCGCATCTTGCGCAGGTCATAGGTGCGGTTGATCGAGCGAACCCAGTCGACGCCAATGCCGCGCACGGCTTTCTCGATGGGGTTGCGGGTGCTGCGGACGCGATTGTCGGCGCGGGACGATAGAATGTCCTGACCTCCGGTCGCGGCGGAATAGCCATTGTCCACGATCAGGGTGACGGAATCGTCCTTATTGAAGACGGCGTTGCCGATCCCCGAGGTCAGGCCGTTGTGCCAGAAGCCGCCGTCGCCCATGACGGCGATGGCCCGGCGGTCCTTGGGTATCCCATCGTGGTGTTGCCGATGTTGAACGGCGGCAGGATCGAGAACAGGTGGCAGCCGATGTCCGCCGAGACGTGGGTCGGGCCGATCTCACGTTCGACCATCTTCATGGCGGTGAAGATCGGACGCTCGGGGCAGCCCGTGCAGAAGCCTGCAGGCCGTGCCGGAATCTGGGATGCGGTCGTGGGGTCAAGCGGCGCCTGTTCGCCCTGGGGCAGGGCGCGGGATGGCCGCCATTCCTCCAGAAACTTCTTCAGGCCCTTGCGGATGACGTCGCTGGTGTATTCGCCTGCACGGGGCATGACGCCTTTGCCGACGATGCGGGTCTGCAGATCGCCGCGCCGCACCAGGGTGTTCAGTTCGTGTTCGATGAACTCTGGCTGGCCTTCTTCGAGCACCAGAACCGCCTTCTTGCCGCGACAGAAGGTGACGACCTCTTCCGGGATCAGCGGATAGGCGACGTTCAGGCAGTAGATCGGCAGTTCGCTGTCGCCATAGGCGTTGGACAGGCCCAGCAGCTCCTGCGCGCGGTTCAGGTTGTTGTAGAGGCCGCCCTGAACGATGACGCCGATGTCGCCCTCTTCTGGGCCGAACAGTTCGTTCAGATGGTTGTCGCGGACGAAGGCGATGCCTGCCGGCCAACGTTTCTCGATCTTCTCGACTTCATGCAGGAAGTTGGCGGGCGGCAGGACGATGCGGTTCAGATCGCGCGTCGGGGCCGCCGCCGCCTCGGACACGGTCAGGGGCGGACGGCGATTATCGCGGGCGGTGAACTCTCCCGTCATGTGGCAGGAACGGACCCGCAGCTCCAGCATGACGGGGGTGTTGGAGGCCTCCGACAGCTCGAAACCCTTCTCCACCATGTCGACGATGCTGGGCAGGTTGGGGCGCGGGTCCAGAAGCCACATCTGCGACTTCATGGCGAAGGCGTGGGTGCGCTCCTGCATGATCGAAGAGCCTTCGCCATAGTCTTCGCCGACGATGATCAGGGCGCCCCCTTTCACCCCGCCGGACGCGACGTTGGACAGGGCGTCAGAGGCGACATTGGTGCCGACGACCGACTTCCAGGCCACGGCGCCGCGCAGGGGATAGTTCACCGAGGCGGCCAGCATGGCGGCGGCGGTGGCCTCCGACGCGCTGGCCTCAAAGTGGACGCCCAGGCTTTCGAGCAGATCGTTTGCGTCGGCGAAGACGTCCATCAGGTGGCTGATGGGCGAGCCCTGATAGCCGCCGACATAGGCCACGCCGGATTGCAGCAGGGCCTTGGTGACGGCCAGGATGCCTTCGCCCCTGAAGGTTTCCCCTTCAGAGGCGGTCAGCTTCAGGACCTCGGACTTGAACGAACGCTCGGCCATGAACTCAGGCTCCGACGAGCGCCAGAACGCGCAAAGGACTGCCTGATCCGTCGCGGATCTTCAGCGGCGGGGCGATGATGACGGCGCCTGTCGGCGGCAGCAGGTCCAGGTTCTCCAGGCATTGCAGGCCATAGCGGCCCGCCGCGTGGAACAGGGTGTGCGCCGGATAGGGCGGCGTCAGCAGGTGGGCCTGGCCGGCGTCCGTGCCGATGGTTTCGACGCCGAAACCAAGAGCGTCTCGGTCTTCGACCAGGAAGCGCACGGCGTCAGGGGAGGGGCCGGGCGTGTGGGCGCCGTCTTCGCGGCGGTTGGTGTAGGCCTCGCCGGTGCGCTTGGACCAGTCGGTGCGGAACAGAATCCAGCTTCTGGCCGGGATGCGGCCATGCTCGGCTTCCCAGGCCGTGATGTGGTCGACCGTCAACAGGAAGTCGGCGTCGGCGGCGCACGCTTTCGAGCAGTCGATGACGACCGCAGGGGCGATCAGGTCCTGGGGCGGCAGGGTGTCGACCGTATTGTCCGCCAGGTCCTTGCCGCTGACCCAGTGGATCGGCGCGTCGAAGTGGGTGCCGGTGTGTTCGCCGACGGTGAAATTGCTCCAGTACCAGGCGACGCCACGCTCGTCGTAACGCGAGATTTCGGTACGGCTGAACGGCGCGCACTGGCCGAACTCGGGCGGCAACACTAGCGTCGGCGTGTCTTCCGAAAGGGTCTGGGTCAGGTCGATGACCCGGATGTCGCCGGTGGCGATTGCTGCGGCGAATTGATTTAGGGTTTGGCTCGTTGGGGTAGACATCTTGCCCTCCTCTATCCCAGTGAGACCTCAAGCCTTGTCCAATAAACTTGCAAACGCAACAAAAATTCGACGGCCATCATGACGGGAGCAGTTTGACATGGCGGATGATCCCAGGGCGCTGGGCGATCCGGGTTCGGAATCTTTTCGTGTGGATTCATACCCCTTCTACCTGCTGAACCGAGCTGTCAGCCGGTACAATGTGATCATCGAGGCGCAGCTTCGGGCCATCGAAATCGACATCCCGACATGGCGCGTCCTGATGGTTCTGGGCGAGGAATCGCCGCGCTCGATCGGCCAGTTGTCCAAGACGGCGGTCATCCATTTGTCGACGATGATGCGCATCATCGAGCGGATGATGAAGGCGGGTCTGGTCGAGCGTGCGCCGGATGCGCAGGACGGCCGTGTCACCAATGTGATCCTGACCGATCTGGGGCGCGAGAAGCTGGCGGCGGCGCGAAAATTGACGGCGCCCCTGTATCGCCAGGTGATCTCGGGCTTCTCGCAGAACGAGTTCACACGCCTGCTGGAAATGCTGAACCGTCTGCACGCCAATCTGGGCTGAGCGCGGCGACAGGCTTGCCTCCTGCGAAAAACTATTTTAGGCCTAAACTAACTTGAGGGCCTGAAAATGCGTGTTGCCTGTCTCGGCGGTGGACCTGCCGGCATCTATTTTGCGATTTCGATGAAGTTGCGGGACCCCTCGCACGAGGTCCATGTGTTCGAGCGGAACCGCGCGGGCGACACCTTCGGCTGGGGGGTGGTGTTCTCGGACCAGACGCTGGGCAATCTGACGCGGAACGACCCCGTCAGCGCCGAGACCATCATGTCCAGCTTTGCGCACTGGGACGATATCGAGGTGGCCATCGACGGCGCCTCCGAGCGGTCGTCCGGGCACGGCTTCATCGGCATCGGGCGCTTGAAGCTGCTGCAGATCCTGCAGGCGCGGGCGCGTGAGCTGGGCGTCATCATGCATTTCGAGCATGAGTTCAGCGCCGATCTGAAGGCCTTCGCCGACTATGACCTGATCGTCGCCGCCGACGGCGTGAACAGCCGCATCCGCACGCAGTATGAAGACCGGTTCGACGTCGACATCCAGACGCGGGCCAACAAGTTCATCTGGCTGGGCACGACCAAACAGTTCGACGCCTTCACCTTCGCCTTTGAACAGACCGAGGCGGGATGGATCTGGGCGCACGCCTATCGGTTCGACGAAACCCATTCGACCTTCATCGTCGAGTGCTCGCCCCAGACCTGGGAGACGCTGGGGCTGGAGCATCTGGATCAGGCAGAGACCATCGCCCTGTGCGAGCGCATCTTCGCCCGTCATCTGGATGGACATGCCCTGCTGACGAACGCCTCGCACCTGCGTGGTTCGGCGGCCTGGATCAACTTCCGGCGTGTGATCTGCGGGCGGTGGTCGTTCGACAATGTCGTCCTGCTGGGCGATGCGGCGCACACGGCGCACTTCTCGATCGGCTCGGGCACCAAGCTGGCGCTGGAGGATGCGATCAAACTGGCCGAGGTGCTGAGCCGGAAGGGGCTGGAGGGCCGAGACGACCTGACCAGAGCGCTGGCGGAGTATCAGGACGAACGTCAGGTCGAGGTTCTGAAAATCCAGAACAGCGCCCGCAACTCGACCGAATGGTTCGAGACGTTGGAACGGTACGCCGGGTTTGACCCGCGTCAGTTCGCCTATTCGCTGCTGACTCGCAGCCAGCGTGTCAGCCACGAGAACCTGCGACAGCGGGATGAGGCCTGGCTGTCCAAGATCGAGCAATGGTTCGCCGACGACCCCGACAATGGCGATGTCGTCCCGCCGCTTCTGACACCGTTCACGGTCGGCGGCCTGACCCTGAGCAACCGTGTCGTGGTGCCGCCCATGCTGGTCTATGCGGCGCAGGATGACGGCGCGGCCACAGACTTCCACCTGACCCACTATGGAGCGCGCGTGCTGGGCGGGGCGGGGCTGGTCATGACGGAGACGCTGGCGGTGTCGCCCGAGGGGCGGATGACCCCGGCCTGCCCCGGTCTGTATGATGACACCCAGATCGATGTCTGGTCGCGGATCAATGCTCTGGCCCGCAGCTATGACGGCGCTGCAACCTGCGCCCAGATCGGTCACGCCGGACCGCGCGGTTCGTGCCAGCCGCCCGATGCGCGCGGTCGGATCGATGTTCCTCTGGCCCAGCCGTGGCCGGTGGTCGCGGCATCCGACCGCCCGTGGCGTGAGGGTGGTTTGACGCCTCAGTCGCTGGATGAGGCGGGCATGGCGCGGATCACGGCTGACTTCGTGGCTGCGGCGCAGCGAGCGGATGCGGCGGGTTTCGACATGCTTGAGGTCCACGCCGGCCATGGCGGGCTCTTGTCCAGCTTCATCACGCCGTTGTTGAACCATCGCACAGACGCCCACGGCGGCGACCTGGATAACCGTCTGCGTTTCCCGTTGGCGGTGGTCGCGGCGGTTCGTGCGGTCTGGCCGATGGCCAAGCCTCTGGCCGTGCGTCTGTCGGCGACGGACTGGGCGGGCGAGGCGGGCGTCACCATCACCGAGGCGGTCGAGATCGCCCGACGCCTGAAGACGGCTGGGGCTGACCTGATCGACGTGTCAGCGGGCGAAACCGATCCGAAGGCGCGCCCGGTCTATGGCCGCATGTTCCAGACGCCGATGGCCGATCAGATCCGCAATGAGGTCGGCGTGCCGGTGATCGCCGTGGGCAATATCACCGAGGCGGATCAGGCCAACTCCATTCTGGCGGCGGGCCGCGCCGATCTGGTGGCGCTGGGGCGTCCGCATCTGGCCGACCCGGTCTGGACCCTGCGGGCGGCGGCTCAGGCCGGGCGCGCGATCAGCACGCCTGCAGCGTATCGCTCGGGTCAGGATCAGCTTATTCGCCAGTTCCAGAAACAGGCGGAAATGGCGCGTGGGTGATGGACGAACAGACTAGACCGACCTCGGTCTCCATGCCGGAGAAGCTGGACGGCGGGGCCAGCGGGCCGATGGACGTGCGGGTGTGGCTGCGGATGCTCAGCTGCTCCATGACCATCGAGAAGATGCTGCGGCGCAATTTTCAGGATCAGTTCAATACGACCCTGCCGCGCTTTGATGTCATGGCCTCGCTGAACCGTCACCCTGAAGGTCAGACCATGGGCCAACTGTCGCGCGCCCTTTTGGTGTCCAACGGCAATGTGACGGCCATCGTCCGCCAGCTTCAGGAACAGGGTCTGGTTGAGGCGCGGGCTGATCCCGAGGACAGGCGCTCGTCCATCGTGGAGCTGAGCGCTGCGGGCAAGGCCCAGTTCGACCTGCTGGCGGCGGCGCACCATCGCTGGATCGCCGAGGTGTTCGCCGATGTCGGCGTCGAGGATCAGGCGCAGCTCTACGGGCTGCTGGCGACACTAAAGGCGTCCATCGCCGGAAAAGGACAAGGATGAGTTTCGAGACCCGACTGAAGGTGCGTTTCGCCGACGTCGATCCCGCGGGGATCGTCTTCTATCCGCGCTACTTCGAGATGCTGAATGCGGTGCTGGAGGACTGGTTTGCCGACATGGGCGCCGACTTCGCCACCATGCATCTGAAGCGTCGCATCGGCGTGCCGACGGTCAAGCTGGAGTGCGAGTTCATGGCGCCGGGCCTGTTGGGCGATGAACTGTCGGTGACGGTTCGTCCGACCCGCATCGGACGCAGCAGCTGCAATATCGAATATGGGATCACCGGCGGCGGCGTGGACCGCATCCGGGCGTCCGCCGTTCTGGTCTGCATGGACCTGGATCGTCAGAAGGCCGTCGAATGGCCTCAGGACATCCGGGAGCGGATTGAAGCCTTGCTGGCGAACTGAACGTCGAAGCGGACCATGCAAAAGAAGAAAGGGGAGGACGGGTGTCCTCCCCTTTTTTTGTCAGGCGGCGATGACGGCGTGACGCAGGCGGCCGATGCCCTGCACCTCGGCCTCGATGGTGTCGCCGGGCCACAGCCATTCCTGCGGATCAAGACCGGCGCCGACGCCTGCGGGCGTGCCTGTGGCGATGATGTCGCCCGGCTCCAGGGTGATGCCCTGGCTGATGTCGGCGATCAGTTCATCGACCTTGAACAGCATATAGGCGGTGTTGCTGGACTGCTTCTGCACGCCGTTGACCGACAGGCTGAGGTCCAGGGTCTGCGGGTCCGGGATTTCGTCGGCGGTGACGATGCACGGCCCCATGGGGGCGAAGGTGTCTTGGCCCTTGGAATAGATCCACTGACCCGCGCGGCGGCAGTCGCGGGCGCTCATGTCGATCAGCACCGTATAGCCGAAGACGTGGGTCAGGGCGTCTTCACGCGCCACGCCCTTGGCGGCGACGCCGATGACCGCGGCCAACTCGACTTCCCAGTCCAGTTGCTGGGTGATCTTGGCGTTGTGGACGATGGGATCACCGGGGCCGACGACCGTGGTCGGGGGTTTGGAGAAGATGACCGGCTGGCGCGGCAGGTCCGCGGACGTGTCCAGCGAACGGGCGGATTCCGCCACATGCTCGGTATAGTTCAGGCCGATGCCGAAGATGTTCTTGCGCGGGCGGGGGATGGGGGCCAGCAGCTTCACATTGGCCAGAGGCGTCGCCACGCCAACGGGGAAGAGGTCATTGGCCGCTGCGATCAGGTTGCTGGCGACCGTCACGGCGTTGGGGCCCAGGTCGATGAACTCCAGCATGGTGGACGGCAGCGGCGTGTTGGTCGCCGCGCCCAGTCGCTGAAGGTCCACCACCAGGGAGCCGCTGATGGCGCCCAGTCGGGCTTCGGCCTCTACGGACGCGCGGTAGGTTACAAGGCGCATGATCTGGTCTTTCTGGAAGGAGCTAGCGAGAGAGAATGGGTTGACGGCCGTCGTTCTCGCCCAGGGCTTCCTCACGATAGAGGCCCAGGGCGCGGATGGACGGCAGGTCGTTGAAGGAGAACAGGCAGGCGTCTTCGCGATCTGACGCATTGGCATGCTCGTGATAGGCCCAGGACGGGACCACGAAGATGTCCCGTTCCTTCCAGTCGAAGCGGCGGCCGTTGATGACCGAATATCCGGCCCCCTTGGCGCACTGATAGACAATACTGCCCGTGTGGCGGTGCGCGCGCGTGTGTTCGCTGGGGCGCAGCATCTGCATCGCCGCCCCTATGGTCTGCATGACGGGACCGCCGGTGTGCGGGTTCACATATTCCATGTGGACGCCGTCGTAGGGCGAGCCGTCAGTGACGCGGGCGAACTTCTCCAGCGCCTCATAGGTCGGCGCCCATTCGTATTTCAGCAGGGGCGAATAGCGGCGCGTCCAGCCGTGTTCGGCCGGACGCAGGCCTGCGCCCGCCCAGGTCGCCGTACTGTCGTCGATAGGATAGGCGATAGCCTGGTTCAGGTCCGGGTGGACCTCATAGAAGTTGGCCTCCAGCGCATTCATCAGCGGGATGTCCAGCCCGTCCTGCCAGATGCAGACCGTGCCGGATTCATCAACGCCGTGTTCGTGCCATGTGCCGTTGGGCGTCAGGACGAAGTCGTTGGCGCCGAGGGTCATCTTGTGCCCGTCGACATTTGTGAAGGCGCCGCTGCCCTCCATGATGAACCGCAAGGCCGAGGCGCTGTGACGATGGCTGGATGCGCATTCGCCCGGCTTCATCACCTGCAGGCCGGAATAGAGCCAGCCGACGGCGGCGACCACGTCCGCGCGGCCTTCGTTCTCCAGATAGATGACGCGGCGTCCCGCCTGTTCCGGCGTCACCAGCTCCAGCGCCTTCAGCACATGGTCGCGCAGGTCGTCATAGCGCCACAGCATGGGCTTTGACGTCGAGACCGGCTCCCACGGTTCGATCTTGTTGGCGACGGTCCACAGGGCGCCGACGCCCAGGCCGGAAAGCTGTTTGTAATAGTCGACCAGTGCGGGCGTATCGGCGACATTGGCGCGGCCAATGACGTCCTCCCGGTACTGATCATATCCGCCAACGGACATGGACGCCTCCCTTCGGTCAATATATTATAGGTCTAAAATATCTTCCATTTACTGTCAAATGCAACTAATCTGCACAGTGTCAGTCGAGGTATCGGAGAGTCCGCATGAGCCCGTCCTACAAGGCCGCCGTCGTCCAGGCCGCATCTTCGCCCCATGATCCTCAAGCTTCAGCAGACAAGGCGGCGGGTCTGATCCGCGAGGCGGCCTCTGCGGGCGCGAAGCTGATCGTATTTCCGGAGGCCTTCCTGGGCGGTTATCCCAAGGGGGCGTCGTTCGGCACGCCTGTGGGCATGCGCAAGCCGGAAGGGCGCGCGGACTATCAGCGCTATTACGAAGGGGCGGTCGATCTGGACGGTCCCGAGGTCGGCGCGGTGGTTGAGGCGGTCGCTGAAACCGAGGCCTTCGTGGTCATGGGAGTGATCGAGCGCGACGGCGGCACCCTGTACTGCACGGCCCTGTTCTTCGACGGCGGGCGGGGTCTGATCGCCAAGCACCGCAAGCTGATGCCCACGGGCGCAGAGCGTCTGATCTGGGGCTTCGGCGACGGCTCGACCCTGCCGGTGATCGAAACCAGCCTAGGCCGGATCGGCGCCGTGATCTGCTGGGAGAACTATATGCCGATGCTGCGCATGGCGATGTATGATCAGGGGATCAGCATCTATTGCGCGCCGACGGCGGACGACCGCGACGGCTGGGCCGCGACGATGCAGCATGTCGCGCTGGAGGGGCGGTGCTTCGTCCTGTCGGCCTGTCAGCATATTCGTCGGGGCGCCTACGCCGCCGACTATGACTGTGCGCTTGGCGATGACCCGGATACGATCCTGATGCGCGGCGGCAGCATGATCGTCGCGCCGCTGGGTGAGGTTCTGGCCGGGCCTGACTATTCGGGCGAGACCATCCTTTATGCCGACATCGATCTGTCGGCGGTGACGCGCGGCAAATATGATTTCGACGTGGCGGGCCATTATTCGCGGCCGGATGTGTTCCAGCTCAGCGTCAACGCCGCGCCGCAGGCGCCGGTCGCCTGGAAGGGCGGCAAGGGCTGATGCAGTTCGACTTCAGTCGTCTGGCCGCCGCTGATCGTTACAAGCTGATGAGCGCATCGATCACGCCCCGGCCCATCGCCTGGGTGACCAGCCTGTCGAAGGCCGGCGTCAGGAACGCGGCGCCCTACAGTTTCTTCAACATGATGTCGGCGGAGCCGCCTTTGGTGGCTCTGGGGCTGATGCGGCGGCCTGACGGCGCCTATAAGGACACCTGCGCCAATATTCTGGAGACGGGCGAGTTCGTCGTGAACCTGGTGGCCGAGGCCGATCTGGATGCGATGAACTTCACCTGCATCGACGCCCCGCCCGGTATTGATGAACTGCACGTGGGGGCCATCGAGACCGTGGCGTCAGTCGATGTCGCGCCGCCGCGCATCGTCTCGGCGCCGGTCAGCATGGAGTGCCGTTTGAAGCATCGGATCGACGTCAGCGACGCCTCGACCGTGGTGCTGGGCGAGGTGACGGTCTTCCATATCGACAACCGTTTCGTTGACGGCGAGCGCCTGCATGTCGATGCCGCCGCAATGGGATTGGTGGCGCGGATGCATGGCGCGGGTTGGTACGCGCGTCGGCCCGACATGGTGCGGCGTGACCGGCCTGCCTGGGCGGATTTCTGCGAACAGACGGGCTGACGGTCGCTGCGGCCTGATCAGGTGCGCCGGAAAGCCGCGCCTCGTATGTTGCGAAAAACGCAACTTCATGAGGCTTGTTGTTGCATTGTTACTTACGAACGGACTTTTAAAGTGATCCTGCGGGTCGCGTAAAGACGGTCTGTTTTCGGAGGGGAAAATGAGCAAATCGATCCTAAATCGCTGGTTGCGAAGCTGCGCCGTCGTGGTGGCTTTCGCCGCATCGACAGCGGTCGCCGCGCCTGCCGATAAGCGCGTGGCTCTGGTGGGCGGTTCGGTGGTGTCCGTTGAAAACGGGACAACGCTGAATGACGCGGTGGTCCTGATCGAGGGTGAGCGTATCGTCCAGATCGGCCCGCGCGCCTCGGTCGTCGTGCCCCAGGACGCCGAGGTCGTGCCGATGGACGGCCGCTGGCTGATCCCCGGCCTGATGAACATGCACGTCCATTTCGGGCTCAAGCTGCCGGGTGCGGCGGGCGCCGAACTGCAGAATGAAACCGACGCCCAGCAGGCGCTGCGGATGGCGGCGAACGCGCGCCGGTCCCTGCATGCTGGCGTGACCACGGTGCGTCTGGTCGCCGAGAGCCACGGCAATGATTTCGCCCTGCGCCGCGCCATTGAGCGTGGTGAGGCGGTCGGCCCACGGATCGAAACGGCGGGCGAGCTGATTGTGCCGACGGGCGGTCATGGCTTCCTGGAAGTGG
>NZ_JABAZW010000018.1 GCF_018608325.1 Brevundimonas sp.
TCCGCTCCCGCCGCCGCAAGGTCGCAGGCCTTACGAGCCCTCCGGGCGACGGGACCTTGTCAGCATAGGGGATGTGGGTGGTCAGGCGCGTCGATTGGGTCGAGATCGGGCTAGACGCTTGGAAAGGCCGGGTTTGAGCAGCGTCATTGTGATGGTTGGAGGAAAATACCCATCAGTCGCACGATGCTTCTCCTCCCCATTTCATGGGGAGGGGGACCGCGGAGCGGTGGAGGGGTTCTGGACGCGGAAAGGCGCCGGGGATGCGGGAAGAACCCCTCCGTCACGGCGCGAAGACGCGCCGCGCCACCTCCCCATGAAATGGGGAGGAGAAGGTGGATCAGCCCTTCATGCGCCAGGTGGCGCCGTCGGGGCCGTCCATGACGACGACGTTCAGTTCGTTCAGACGGTCGCGGATGCGGTCGGCCTCGCCCCAGTCCTTGGCGGCGCGGGCGGCGGCGCGTTGTTCCAGAAGCGCGTCGACCTCAACGCGGAGGTCGTCTGACACATCGCCCTCCAGCCAGGCGGCGGGATCGGCCTGAAGAACGCCCAGAATCGAGGCGCAGGCGATCAGGCGGCCGCGCGCCTGAGCCACCGCGTCCAGATCGCCCGCCGTCATGCCGCGCTCGATCTCGCTGGACAGGGCGAACAGCGACGCCATGGCGCCGGGCGTGTTCAGGTCGTCCTCAATGGACTTCAGGAAGTCGGCGGGCGGGTCCAGATCGAGCGCCGCAACGCCCGACGAACGATGCAGGGCGCCGTACAGGCGATCCAGCGACTTCTTGGACTGATCCAGCAGCGACTGGTTCCAGTCCAGCGGCTGACGATAGTGGGCGCTAAGCAGCGCCCAGCGGACGACCTCGCCCGGCATGGCCTGAACCAGATCATGCAGCAGCAGGACGTTGCCGATCGACTTGGACATCTTCTCGGCATCCACGGTCAGGAAGCCGTTATGCATCCAGTAGCGGGCGTATTCGTCGTGGGCGCCGTCCGCATGGGCATGGCCGTGGGCGCAGACGCCCTGGGCGATCTCGTTCTCATGGTGCGGGAAGACCAGGTCGATGCCGCCGCCGTGGATGTCGATGGGCAGGCCCAGATTCTCTTCGATCATGGCCGAGCATTCGATGTGCCAGCCGGGACGCCCCTCGCCCCACGGCGAAGGCCATGACGGTTCGTCCGCCTTGGACGGCTTCCACAGGACGAAATCGTGGGGGTTTTTCTTGTAGGGGGCGACCTCGACGCGGGCGCCCGCGATCATGTCGTCCAGATTCCGGCCCGACAGCGCGCCATAGGATTTGTAGGACGACACATCGAACAGGACATGCCCCTCGGCCGCATAGGCGCAACCCGCGTCGATGATCGACTGGATCTGCGACACGATGGCCGGGATATGTTCGGTGACGTGGGGGGCGATATCGGGCGGCGACACGTTCAACAGGCCCATGTCGGCCAGATAGGCGGCCTCATAGCGGGCGGTGACATCGCCGATCGGCACGCCTTCGCGGGCGGCCTTCTGGTTGATCTTGTCATCCACGTCGGTGACGTTGCGGGCGTAGATCACATGATCCGCCCCATAGGTCCGGCGCAGCAGGCGCACCAGCACGTCAAACACCACCGGCGGGCGCGCATTGCCGATATGGGCATAGTCATAGACCGTCGGGCCGCAGACATAGAGGGTCACCCGGTTCGCGTCGCGCGGCGTGAACAGGCGCTTTTCACGGCGCAGGGTGTCGTGGATGTGCAGCGGCATGGATCAGTCTTCAGCGGGTTTTCTTGCAGGACGGAGGGTCCGTCCCATATAGCGGCCTGATATACAGTCCTGATGGATTGTAGAAGGTAAACCCCGAGCGGTCCTCCCCGCCCCGGCCGGAAATCGAGTCCTATGAGCGCCACGCCCGCCACGCCCGTCCTTGTCGCCAACGAAGCGACCTCGAAACGCCCCAGCCGTGAACAGGCGCTGGAAGCGGTGCGGACCCTGATCGCCTGGGCTGGCGACAACCCCGAACGCCCCGGCCTGATCGACACGCCCAAGCGGGTCGTGGACGCCTATGGCGAATGGTTCGACGGCTATGAGGCCGACGCCGCCAAGGAGCTGAGCCGCACCTTCGAGGACGTGACCGGGTACGATGACATGGTCATCCTGCGCGACATCGAGGTTGAGAGCCACTGCGAGCACCACATGGCCCCCTTCCTGGGCAAGGCCTATGTCGCCTATCTGCCCGGTGAGAAGGTGGTGGGCATCTCCAAGCTGGCGCGCGTGGTCGAGATCTTTGCGCGCAGGCTCCAGAATCAGGAAACCCTGACCAACGACATCATCGACGCCATCGAATCGCACCTGCAGCCCAAGGGCGTGGCGGTGATGCTGGACGCCGAACACCAGTGCATGACCACCCGCGGGGTGCATCACCGGCATGTTTCGACCATCACGACCCGCTTCACCGGCGCCTTCAAGGACGATCCTGCCCTGATGGACCGTTTTCTGAAGCTCGCGAAGGCGTAACCGCTGCGCTTCCTGCGTGTAATTGACGTTCGGGAACGGCAGATCGTTTAGAACCGCTTTACAAGCGCGCATCGGGACGCCAAGAACCCTGCAAGCCTTCGGGCGATCCATAGGGAAATGTCGACGCGGATTGCGTCAGGCGAGTAACGGAGACGATGCATGGCTGCCAAGCTCGGTGGTTCCGGCGGAAGCAAACACACGATCGAACAAACGGCTGATATCAACATCACGCCGTTCATCGACATTCTGCTGGTGCTCATGATCATCTTCATGGTCGCCGCACCTATGGCGACCGTGTCGATCCGTCTGGACCTGCCGCCCGCAACCCCGCCCGAGAACGCGGCTGAGAAGCCCAAGGACCCGGTCTACATCACCATCCAGGACTCGGGCTCGCTGTTCATCGCGGACAAGCAGACCACCATCGAGAAACTGGCTGCAGACGTCTGCACCGCCGTGGGCAACCCCACCGGTCAGGGCTGTGAAGAAGAGCGCGTCTTCGTCCGCGCCCAGCCGGAAGTGAAGTACTCGCAGTTCATGGAAGTCATGAACGAGATGCAGAAGAACGGCTTCTTCAAGGTCGGCCTGCTGAACGAAGACATCACCTGAGTTCAGGCTCAGCCAAAACGATCAGGGCCGCATCCTTCGGGATGCGGCCTTTTTCTTTGGCCGATGATCAGGCTAGGCTGGGTTTGGGGTTCGATCCCCTTTGAAGGTCAGTCCGGCGCGACGCCCCTTGCGGGGCGCGGTCAGCCGCAAAGGATCGGCCTTCTAATGTTTGGTCACAACAAAACTGGGCGCCCGACGCCCGCCGCAAGGCAAGTCGTGGATGGGCCATGTGGGTTTAGAGCCCCCGCCCCTCCGCCACGGCGTCGGGCCTCCTTTTGACGCAGAGGGTGATGAATGGGCGCGGCGCAGATTCTATTGGTCATCCTGAGCGCGGCTGTGATCGTCGCCGCCGTCGTCATTCTGCGGTCGCGCAAACGGGTGCGGGTCAACAGCTGGGAGCGGACGGCGGTCTATATCGACGGGGTGTTCGAACGCCTGCTGGAGCCGGGGGTCCACTGGCTGTGGAAGGGGCGCGGCTATCTGATGGTTTCGCCCATCAGCCTGGACCAGCGGGTGCATCAGGTGCGCGCCGATGTGTTGTCGTCCGAGCGGATGCCGCTGCGCCTGACCGCCACGGTCCTGTTTCGAATCGAAAACGCCGAGATATCCCTGCGCGAGCCGGTCCAGCCGCTGATCGATCTGGCGGTGCAGGCGGCCTTGACGCGACTGGCGGGCGAGACGCCGCTGGAGACCTTGCTGGCGCAGCCGCCCGAAACCGCTGAAGCCTTTAGCGCACGACTGACGGACACGGTCGGGGCGGCCCGCATCGAACGGGTCGAGATCACCGCCGTCACCCTGCCGCCCGAGGTGCGCCGGTTGATGAGCGAGGTCGAGCGGGCGCGTCTGGAAGGTTTGGCGGCGCTGGAGCGGGCGCGGGGCGAACAGGCGTCGTTGCGGTCGCTGGCCAATGCCGCGCGCCTGTTGAAGGACAACCCCGAACTGGCGCAACTGCGACTGCTGAAGACCGCCGAGAACGCCAAATCCACCACCATCGTCATCGGCGACGACCGCAGCCGATGACCCACGACGAGCTGCGCGCCCTGCTGTTCGGCTTTCCGGGCGTCGAGGACGGAGTGTCTTATGGCGAGCCGTCGTTCAAGGTGGCGGGCAAGTTCCTGACGTGGATGCGTCCCCGGCTGGACGACAGCATCGTGGTGCATCTGAACAACCGCGATGAGCGCGATCTGCTGATCGAGATGGACCCGGCGACCTTTCATTTCACCGACCATTACCGCGACCACGCCCTTGTGCTGGCCCGCCTCGCCACGGTCGATCCGGTCTGGCTGAAGGTCATGCTGGAGGCGCGCTGGCGCAGGGTGGCGCCTAGACGGCTGGTAAAAAGCTTCGACGAAGCTTGACCTGACGCGAGGGAAATCAGCCATAGTCCGTATTCTATAAAAACGGACATGAAGACGACTATGGGGACGCGCCGTGACGGTCAGGGTTGAAGATCGGATCATCAAGGCCAGCGACGGCTGGCCGCTGGAGGCGACGCTGTTTCGTCCGACCGAAGCGCGCATGGCGGTGCTGGTGTCGGCGGGGACCGGCTTTCCGCGCGGCTTCTATGGCCGGTTCGCGCGCTGGATGGCCGAGCGCGGCGCCGTGGTCCTGACCTATGACTATCGCGGGATCGGCGGATCGCGGCCGGATGACCTGGCGGCGATGCAGATGGACTATCCCGACTGGGGGCGGCTGGACATGCCGGCGGCCCTGAAGGCGTTGAAGGTGGCGGCGCCCGGCCTGCCCGTCTTCCACGTCGGCCACAGCGTCGGCGGCCATTTCGTCGGTTTCATGCCGAACCAGAGCGAGTTTGCGAAACACGCCTTCATCTCGGTCGGCACCGGCTGGTGGGGCGGGCATCATCGGACCTACAACCCGTTCGAGCTGTTCTTCTGGCTGGCGCTTGGCCCCAGCGAAATCCGCAGACACGACTATGTGCCCAGCGGCAAACTGTGGCGCGGGACCGATCTGCCGCGCGGCGTGTTCGAGACCTGGAAACGCTGGTGCCTGAAGCCCGACTATTTCCTGAAGGAACTGGCCGACGGCGCGCTGGACCCACAGCAGTTCGACAAGGTGACAGCGCCGATCCGGTCATGGATCTTCAGCGACGACCCCATAGCAACGCCAGGCACGGGCGCGCGCCTGCTGACCGCCTACCCTGCCGCACCGGCTGAAATCCTGAACCGCAAGCCGCACGACTATGGCCTCAAGCGTATTGGCCACGAGGGGGCGTTCAGGAAGGGGATGGAGCCGTTGTGGGAAGAAATTCTGCAATGGTTTGATGCGGACCTTTCGGCGGACGCATCGGGCGCCTAACTGTTCCGCTCTCCCCTGACGTGAAGGACTGTCCCATGGCTTACGGCGACCAACCCACAATTACAGTCGACGACGTCGAAATCCCCCTGCTGGGTTTCGGGACGTGGCAGCTGGAGCCTGACGATGCACGCCGCATGGTCGCCGAGGCGCTGCGGATCGGATACCGCCACATCGACACCGCCTGGATCTACAAGAACGAGAAGGCGGTCGGCGAAGGGATCCGCGATTCCGGCGTGGCGCGCGAAGACTTCTTCCTGACCACCAAGATCTGGGTCGACCACTTCGACCACGACGGCCTGCTGCGTCAGGCGCAGGAATCGGTCGACAGCCTGGGCACGGTTCCCGACCTGCTGCTGCTGCACTGGCCCAAGGCCGAGCCGACGTTCGAAGAGACGCTGGGCGCCCTGAACGCCGCCAAGGACGCGGGCCTGACCAAGTCGATCGGTCTGTCCAACTTCCCGTCCAAGGAATTCCGTCAGGCGCAGGGTCTGTCCAAGGCCAAGCTGATCACCAACCAGGTCGAGCACCACCCCTATCTGGGCATTGACCAGCTGGTCGCCACCGCCGCCGATCTGGGATCGTCGATCACGGCCTGGTCGCCGCTGGCCCAGGGCAAGATCGCCGACGACGCCACGATTTCCGACATCGCCAAGGCCCACGGCAAGACCAACGGCCAGGTGACGCTGCGCTGGCTGATCCAGAACAAGATCATCGCCATCCCGCGCACGACCAAGGAAAGCCGTGCGCGCGAGAACTTCGACATCTTCGATTTCGAACTGTCGGCGGAAGAGGTTCAGCGCCTGAACGCGCTGGATCGCGCAGAACGTCTGGGCGACTGGCTGGACCCGACGTTCAAATGGGACAAGACTGAAGCCTGATCCGAGACGGGAGGGCGTCCATGCTGCGTGCGCGTGATCGACCACGACTGTGGCAGGGCGCCTTTGCCGTTGTCGGCTGGGCGGCGCTGGGGCTTCAGTATCTGCTGATGATCGGCCCGGCGGAGGTTGGGGCCATGCCCGGCCTGACCGTCAACTTCTTCAGCTATTTCACCATCCTGACCAATCTTCTGGCGGCGCTGGCCCTGACCGCGCCGCTGGTTCGGGCCGACAGCCGACTGGGCCGGTGGGGCGCCAATGTCCATGTGCGGGCGGCGCTGGCCATGTATATCGCGGTGGTGGGGCTGACCTATCACTTCCTGCTGGCGCATGTCTGGGAGCCGCAAGGGCTGGCGTGGCTGGCCAACACCCTGCTGCATTATGTGATGCCGATCGCCTTTGTGCTGGACTGGCTGATGTTCGCGCCCAAGGGCCATTTGCGCTGGGCCGATGCGATCAAGTGGCTGGCGTTTCCGCTGATCTATGTCGTGTGGACCCTGATCCACGGCTTTACATCAGGCTGGTGGCCGTACTGGTTCATGAATGTGGAGCAGTTGGGCTGGGCCAAGACCGGCTTCTGGGCGGCGGCCATGCTGGGCCTGTTCCTGGCGGTCGGACTGGCGGTGGTCGGACTGGATCGACTGATGGGCCGCGCGGGGCGTGACACGGACGCGCGAGCCGCCTAAGCCACGCTTCATGGCCTACAAATCCCTTCGCGACTTCATCGAGCAACTGGAAGCCGACGGCGAACTGGTGCGGGTGTCCGAGCCGGTTTCGACCGTGCTGGAGATGACCGAGATCCAGACCCGGCTGCTGCGCAACGGCGGCCCGGCGGTCCTGTTTGAAAAGCCGGTGATGCCGGACGGAACCATCAGCCCCATCCCCTGCCTGGCCAATCTGTTCGGCACGGTGAAGCGGGTGGCGATGGGGGTGACGCTGGAAGGCAAGGCGCGCACCACCACGGCGGAGCTGCGCGAGGTCGGCGAACTGCTGGCTTTCCTGCGCAATCCCACGCCGCCGCGCGGTCTGGGCGATGCGATGGAGATGCTGCCGCTGGCGCAGACCGTCATGTCGATGCGGCCCAAGACGGTGAAGAAGGCCCCGGTGCAGGACGTGGTGCTGAAGGGCGACCAGATCGACCTGACCAGCCTGCCCGTCCAGTCGTGCTGGCCCGGCGAGCCTGCGCCCCTGATCACCTGGGGTCTGGTCGTGACCAAGGGACCGTCGGAGGAGCGCGAGGACGACTTCAACCTGGGCATCTATCGGATGCAGGTGCTGGGCAAGGACAAGGCCATCATGCGCTGGCTGGCGCACCGTGGCGGGGCGCAGCATTACGCCCGGCACAAAAAGGCCGGAAAGCGCGAGCCCCTGCCCTGCGCCGTGGTTCTGGGTGCCGATCCCGGCACGATCCTGGCCGCCGTGACGCCGGTGCCGGACACCCTGTCTGAATATCAGTTCGCGGGCCTGATGCGGGGAGCCAAGGCCGAGCTGGTTCCCTGCAAGACCGTGCCGCTGATGGTCCCGGCCCAGGCCGAGATCGTGCTGGAAGGCCACGTCCTGCTGGACGAGTTCGAGGATGAAGGCCCGTACGGCGACCACACCGGCTATTACAACTCGGTCGAGAAGTTCCCGGTCTTCAAGGTCAGCGCCATCACCATGCGCAAGGACCCCATCTATCTGACCACCTTCACCGGGCGTCCGCCGGACGAACCCAGCGTGCTGGGCGAGGCGCTGAATGAGGTGTTCATCCCCCTGCTGCGCCAGCAGTTCCCCGAAATCGTCGACTTCTGGCTGCCGCCCGAGGGGTGCAGCTACCGGATCGCCGTGGTGTCGATGAAGAAGGCCTATCCGGGCCACGCCAAGCGGGTGATGCTGGGCGTCTGGAGCTATCTGCGCCAGTTCATGTACACGAAGTGGGTTATCGTCGTGGACGACGACATCGACGCCCGCGACTGGAAGGACGTCATGTGGGCCATCTCGACCAAGATGGACCCGGCGCGCGACATCACCCTGATCGAATCCACCCCCATCGACTATCTGGACTTCGCCTCGCCTGAGAGCGGGCTGGGCTCCAAGATCGGTCTGGACGCCACCGACAAGTGGGAGCCCGAGACCAAGCGCGAATGGGGCGAGGAAATCCGCATGGATCAGGACGTGGTCGAGCGCGTGTCTGACATGTGGGACCGTCTGGGCCTGCCCGGCGACAGCAAACCGATCTGGAAGTGACGCCTTTTCAAAGGTTTGCGATTTAATCACGACGAACGATGGTTTTTCGAGAACCCAGACTTGGCCGTGGCGTTCCCTGACCGGACTGCGGCGAAGCTGTGTCTTCGCCGGTCGAGGAAGGGAAAGACCATATGAAATCTCGGACAGCTGTCAGCGCCATGGCCTTGGTCTGCGCGATGACGATGGGGCTTGCAGCCTGCGGACAGGGCGACGCCAAGGGCGGCCCCGACGGACAGGCCCAGTCGGTCAAGGCGGCCGCAGGAAACGAGGCGACCCAGCAGAAAATGGGTCTCTATTCCGAGGCGTTCAACAAGCTGATCGACGACAGCTGGGGCGTATCCGAGAACTTCGAACGCTATCAGAAGACGGATATTCCGAACGCCAGCCCGTCCAGCACCATCAACTTCCCCGAGAACATCACCACGCTGGAAACGGCGATCGCCAAGCTGAAGGAAGGCAAGGCCCTGGCGGGCGGCGGCCAGAGCCAGAGGACCGACGCGGCGGTGGACAAGCTGCTGCCGCATCTTGAGGCGCTGCTGGCCCAGTGGAAGACGCTGGACCCCTATTATGAATCCCGCGCCTATCGCGAAGACAATCTGGCCCAGGGCAAGGCGGCGCACCCGGCCCTGATCTCGGCCTATGAGAACTCGATCGCGGGCATCGAAGATTTCGACGCGGCCCTGACCGAGTATCAGCGCGCCGCCAATGCGGCCAAGATGGCGGCCCTGGTCAAGGCGGGCCACACCGCCGAGGCCAGCATGATGGACGCCATGCAGAAGGCCGATCACTTCACCACCGCCGTGATCGACGACAATGCCGCCGAGGCCGACCGCCTGCTGCCGGAGTTCGTCGCCGCCACCAACAAGCTGCGCGAGACCCAGGCCGGCATGGCGGCGGACGCCGCGAACAAGTCCGAACTCAGCTCCATCGCCGGTTATCTGGATTCGATCATCGGCTCGTGGCGCGACTACAAACAGGACAACAGCGACCGTCACCGCGAGAGCATCGTGGGGGACTACAACCGCGCCATCAGCACGGTGAACCGGGTCGAAATGCCGATCTGACCAATACAGCCGCCTCCGCCGCCTGATCGCGGCGGAGGCGATTTCTGCATGCAGACGCCGACTGGCGGCGGCCCCGGATACGGTTTAGCTCTGTCATCCTCAGTCCGGGGGAATGGCGTTGAGTTCGTTCGAGTTCTTTTTCAGCTTCTATGGCCTGCTTCTGGGCCTGTCCGTCGCCGAGCTTGTCGGCGGGTTTGCGCGGGTCCTGCACGAGAAGGACCGCATCCGGTTTGGCCTGCTGACGCCGCTGCTGGCGCTGTTCGTGGCTATCGACATCGCCACCTTCTGGAACCAGGCCTGGATCATCTTTCGCGGGGCGCCGTTCAACACCTTCGTCCTGCTGATCGCCTTGGCCATCGCCGCCACCTTCTATGTCGCCGCCAGCATCACATTCCCGCGCGTTTCGGCCGAAGGCGGCGAGGACAAGATCGATCTGGACGAGCATTTCTGGGCGCGGCGACGTCTGGTCTTTTCCTGCATTCTGGCGGCCAATCTGATCGTGGCGGTGGTGCTGCTGGTGCTGGCCCAGCTTGATCCCGGCTTCGCCAAACTGACCAGTTCGGTGCGGTTGTGGGTCGGCATCGCCATCTTTGTGACCTGCACGGCGACGGCGGCCTTTGCGCCGTGGCGTCGGGTGGCGGTCGCCGCCCTGGTGCTGGTTCTGCTGTACAGCCTGTGGGGCGTGTTGAACGCCGCCTCCGTGCTGATTGCAGGCGGAGGCTGGGCCCCGGCGTTCGGCGCGGGAGGCTGAGCTTGTCAGGCGGGGGCAATCGGCCCACGAAAGCCTTCATGCATCCCTATCTTGCAGTCCCGGCCCTTCTGGCCGCCCTTACCTGCTGGGTTCCCCCTGTCATGTCGCAAACGCCTTCGTCCGTTCCCAACACCGCCCCGTGGGATCAAGCCTTCCTGCCGCCCGCGCCTGCGTGGAACGGCGCCTCGAAGGCCCTGCTGAGGGGGACATCGGACCCGTGGGTCACGGCGTTCGAGGCGGACCCGGCCCATGATTTCAGCCCTGACTATGCCGACACCCGCGCCTGGTTCGACCGGCTGGATGCGTCGTCTGACCTGATCCGCATTGAACAGTTCGGCGTCTCGCCCGAGGGGCGGCCCATCTATGCGGTGATCGCGTCCAAGGACGGCGCGGCGTTTGATCCGGTCAAGCCTGTGCTGATGATCCAGGCGGGCATCCACCCCGGCGAGATCGACGGCAAGGACGCGGGCATGATGCTGCTGCGCGACATCGCCTTTTACGGCAAGGACGCCCTGCTGGATCGGGTGAACCTGATCCTGATCCCGATCCTGAGCGTGGACGGACATGAGCGGGCATCGGCCTATTCGCGTCCCAACCAGCGCGGGCCGCGCATTCAGGGCTGGCGCAACACCGCCACCAACCAGAACCTGAACCGCGACTATCTGAAGCTGGACCAGCCCGAGATGCGGGCCGTGCGCGGCCTGATCCTGAAATACCGGCCCGACCTCTATGTGGATGTCCATGTCACCGACGGGCTGGATTACCAGTACGACGTGACCTTCGGCTTCAACGGCGAGGACGGATCGTTCAGCCGTTCGCCGCACGGATCACAGTGGCTGGATTCCGTGTTCAAGCCCGCCATGAACGCGGCGCTGGAGCGTGAAGGCCATATCCCCGGCGAACTGGTGTTCGGGGTCGATGATGATGCGCCCAAGGCGGGCCTGTCGGATGGCGGGCTGGGCGAACGCTATTCCAACGGCTGGGGGGCGGCGGCCCACGTCCCGACCATCCTGATCGAGAACCACAGCCTGAAGCCGCATGAGCAGCGGGTTCTGGGCACATACGTCTTCATCGAAGAGGCGCTGCGGTTGCTGGCGGACAAGGGTTCGGCCCTGCGCGCCGCCACCGAACAGGACCGCGCGCTGCGCCCGGCGGAAATCCTGGCCAATTTCGAGCAGGACGAGGCCCCCTCCTCCACCCGTCCGTTCAAGGGCGTGCTGTTCGACACCTATTTCAGCCCCGCGTCGGGCCGTCAGGAAATCCGCTGGTCGGGCCAGCCGGATCCCGTTCTGTGGCAGATGCCCTTCTATGGGTCCAAGCCGACCCTAACCCTGCAACGCCCCACGGCCTACTGGATCCCCAGCTATCGCACCGACATCATCGAACGGTTGAAGGCGCACGGGGTGCAGATGGAGACGGTCGCCGCGCCGCGCGTGGTCAATGTCGACATGCTGCGTCTGGTGTCGCCCAAGCTGGCGACGCGCGCCAACGAAGGCCACGTCCAGGCCTCGGTCGAGACGGTCAATGTGGAGCGCCGCGACTGGACCTTCCCCACTGGATCGGTGCGTGTGCCGACCGATCAGCCGCTGGGCGATGTGGCCATCCTGCTGCTGGAGCCGCAGTCGAACGAAAGCTTCTTCGCCTGGGGCCTGTTCCCCGAGGTCATGAGCCGCGTCGAGTATATCGAGGCCTACGCCATCGCCCCTCTAGCCGAGAAGATGCTGGCGGCGGACCCGGCGCTGAAAGCCGAGTTCGAGGCGAAGTTGGCGGCGGATGCGGCCTTCGCCGCCGATCCGCAGGCGCGTCTGGCCTGGTTCTATGAGCGGACGCCCTTCTACGACGACCATTATCTGCTGTACCCGATTGCCCGCGAGAACTGATCCATGACGCCACATCTGATGCAGGCTCTGCAGGCGGCGGGCCTGTGGAGCGGCCTGCTGATCATCCTGCTGCTGGTGCTGTCCGGCGTGGTCGTCAGCGGGCGTCGACGCCATCTGGTGTCGTTCGGCGACGGCGGAAACCCTGAGCTGCAATCCGCCACCCGCGCCTTTGGCAACTGCGCCGAATATGCCGCCCCCGGCATGGTGGCCCTGGGTCTTCTGGCGCTGCTGGGGGCCGAGCCGTGGATGATCCATGCGGTGGGGGCGACCCTGTTCATCGGGCGGGTCATTCACGCCCTGGGCCTGCTGTTCCAGACCGGCCCGTCGCTGGGCCGGGTTCTGGGCATGGTTCTGACGTGGATCGCCTTGCTGAGCGTGGCGGTCGGGCTGATCGCCTACGCCCTCTGACGACGAAGCCCTCGCGCATGTTGCGGTGCGGGGGCGCGTCCGCCATATCGGGGCATGACTGAAACCACGACCGCGCCCGTCTCCGCCGATCTTCTCAATGACATCGTTCAGGCGGCTCTGAGAGCCGGAGCCGACGCCGCAGAGGCCGTCAG
>NZ_JABAZW010000002.1 GCF_018608325.1 Brevundimonas sp.
TAACTAACCCAAGGACTCTGGTCGCCGCTGGATGAAAATTCAGAGGCACGTCAGCTGCGATCGAGGGCTTGTCGCCGTAAGCGGCCGCAAACCAGTCATGGCCTACGAACTGCAGCCCAAAGGGCACAAGCAAGAGCAGGAAAAGCAGAACGCGCCCGGAGAAGGTCAACGCCGGCGTCGAGGTCGTTTCGGTTTCCTCGATTTGCCGATTGAGTTCGGCAAGCTGCTTTTTCCAACGATCCTCGTTTGTCAGTTTCTCTTTGATGAGAAAGCGAATGAAGGTCTCAAGGAACGCACGGCGTGGCGGATCGCTCTGATGCAGCCACGCATCGAAGCAGAAGGTATAGGTTCGTACAGGCGCGTCTTCCGCCTTAAGGTGCTTTTCCACGAGGCCCACGACGGTCGACTTGCCGCTTCCCCATGGCCCCAGCAGGCCAATGACTTTCAGGTCAGGGCTCTGCCGGATGGCAGTTGCGACCGCCGTCGCTATCCGCTCGTGCGATCCGATCTCGCCAGGCGATGCGAAGAAGTCATCAGCCGCCGCAGCGTCACGGATGAAGTTTAGCTGCAACGGCGGCGTGTCGACTTTCTCTTCAGGCATTGCCCCCCCTAGGACGTTTTTTCTTATCCTTAGCCGCAGAACATAGAGCGAACAAGTATCTGAGGTTGTTCTCAAGCTTGCTTGCTACCATCCTCGTTTTGATTCACTTCGCTCTGGCGATAATGGCGCGTGGGGATGTGCAGTCGCTGATAGCCCGCGCTAGGTCGGCCACTGCGCCTGATCAGACGGGTCTGGAAGGCGCGCTGCCCGCCCTCAAAGTGCGCCGCCAACCGCGTCTCAAGACGCGGCCGACCGTTCGCGGCGTGTCAGACCGCAGCCTATGCGCCCGAGAGCAGACACTCTTATGGTCAGCTAGGAGTCAGGAACTGTCTTTGCTTTCGATCTCCCCGCGAAAGGCTGAAGCTGAGTCACAGCGGCAGCTGGCGTGGTCCGCTTCCAAGCAAGTCGCCGAATATGCAGAACTGACATAAAGCGGAGTTTGGTGCTGTCCGCGCGCAACCGGTGTCGCACTCAAACTTCGGCAGGGCCGAAGCCCAGATCGTACGCGATCCGCCTGATATAAAGCCGATTAACGCATGTGACCTGCAGACGTCCGTCGGCGATCGGTCTGCCGAAGACGCCGACGTTGGGCACGATCTTGCTGGCTTCATGGGTCTTTGCGCCGGCAAACGTTCGGGTGGTCAGGCCATAGGCGGTCTCAAGGAACGGCGCGCCGGTGCGAAGCAGGCTGAAGTAGGAGGGGAACAGGACACCATCAAAGCCAGCGCGCCTTGCCGCCGCGCTGATCTTGCGGCTGAGCGCATAGGAGTGTCTGCCCGCTAGGAAGAGTAGATGCACGGTCATGTCCAGACTCTCGAAGGTCGTGCAGTCCTCTTCGAGAACAGTGGTCAGGTCGAGAAGGCGCAGCGGACGGGTTGCCCTCAGCGTGGCGACATGAATCAAATCGTCGGCGGTGACGCGGCACTCGTGAACGCAGAGTTCCAGATCCGGTGATCCGTAAAGGACCGGCAGTCCGATGGAATCTAGCCGACCGGTTCCGCAGAAGGGGTCCGGCGGACTGTCGAATTCCGTCGGCTCAGTTGGACGGGATATGTCCTTCCGCAATCGATAGAAGGGCTCGTCGGGCTTTAGAATGTGCTCGGGATACTCATCGAGAATGCGCTCGACCACAGTAGACGACTGCGCAGAGTCTTGGAGGGCCTCCAAGGGTTCGATGTGGCCGAAACGCCAGAGTGGCGGACCATACGGGAAGAAGCCCACGTCCGCCGCCGAACAGATCAGTTCGACATCTGCCTGAAGGGCGCTGTCGAAGGAGATTTCGTTCTCCCGGAGATCGTTGAACTCGATGCGCGGCGCGCCGCCGTAGTCTGACTTAGCCACGCTGCCGAGCACGAAGAACCGGTGAGCAACCCATCGAATTCGTCCTAGGTCGAGGAGGCTGCCCGTCGCAGATCCGCAATTCGGGCATGACTGGCGCAAGAGCATGCCGAACCTAAGTGAATCGAGCCGGAGGCCTACGTCCTCGAAACAATCGGAGCAGAGGAGCGGCGGACCGTCATTGGGCTCGGGCCCGTCTCCTCCCAAGGTCTCTTCCAGCGCTTCATCTGCGATCTTTGTCATTGTGCAGGCCGCCGTAGCTATTCAGGTCCGAGCAGAATCCGCTTCGCCGCTGGCGCGAGAAAATCTCCCACATGCTGCCAAGGCAGATAGACTTCCTGATAGCCTAGGACATGTGGGAGGCCGGACTTGGAAGAGAAGTTGAGCTGCATGCCCGCCTCGTTGAAACTGAACTGGTCAAAGAATTCCCAGCCATACGTCTCTACATAATAGGTCAGGTCAACGTCTTCGCCTGTGCCGCCGTACTGGCGGCGCAAGTCGAGATTCACGTAGTCGGTCAGAAATTTGAGCGCCCCGGACGAGGTGGTGAAAAGGTCCAAGGCGGTGATGATGCCGCCGCTTTCGCCGAGGATGTTAATCGTCTCCACGCCATGGTTGGGATGCGCCGCGCCTGAGAAATAACTCGAATGTCCAACGACTAGAGAGACGAGCTGCCCCTTGCGGTAGTGCTCCGACACGTGAAGTTCCCAGTCAGATCCGGAATCCCCTTCCCATTCCTCGAAATGCCGCCGCGCCTCGTAGAGGCCGCCCAGCGCCTTCGCGCGAATGACGCCGTTGACGAAGTCCCAGTATTCGCCATCCATCGTATAGGTGAGCCAAGTGACGTTAAGGGTCCCCCTGGGTCTTTCCTCGGTGATCTCGTGTGGGAGCGTTCCACCTTCGTCCGGCAGCGCTGCGGCGACCGCGAGGGCAGCGGGCGGCACCTCTCCATTCTCGACGACAGCGCGTGCAAGACCAACTGCAAATCGCCGCCGCCACGACCCGTCAAAATAGTCGACATACTGGAGCCGCGACAACTCGGGAGGCAGGGGCACATCCTCAATACGAACGGGGATGATGTAGACCACGCCGAGGCGGCGATCATCCAGCGCACGCAACGCTTCGTTGATTTCGCGCTGATAGACCCCGTTCCGTTCATTGGTCTGGGACGCGCAGAGAATGACGACTACATCGGCCGCCTTAAGCGCAAGGTTCCTGGCTCGGTCCCAGTCTTCCCCGGCTACCAGGTCGTCCTTGTCGAACCAGCAATCGACACCGGTCGACCGGATGAAGGTCGCCACCTCACGCGCGGTGGCAGGATGCTCCGAGGGGTAGCTGAGAAAGACTTTCATGACCGGCCCGACTGTTTGAGCGCATCGTAACGTCCGCCGGGTTGTGGTGCGACCTTTTGCGTGTCAAAAACTTTCCGCCAGCGGTTCAAACGCTCCGCGTCGCGACGCCAACCTACGCCAACGATCCGCGCGGCGCCGACGCTGAACGTCCGGTATCCGCGCTGAAGCCAATGACCGCCCCTGGCGCGCAGTCGCCGTAGGCCTAAAGTGCCGCCACCTTGACCGTTGGTTGGTGCAACCTCGCCGTTTTCGGTTAGACTCATCCCATGCGGTCTGATTTGCACCACCTCCCGGAGCGGCAGCAGCGCGAGCTTGAGCGCGTGCGCGATACGCTGCTGGCCGGATTCGAAGCGGCCAAGAACGGCGGCGGGGGCGGCACGCAGGAGTGGCGTCGCGGCGGGATGGTGCTGAAGATCATCCTGTTCGGCTCGTATGCGCGCGACAACTGGGTGGATGAGCCGGAGAACGGCTACCTGTCGGATTTCGATCTGCTGATTGTCGTCAACAACGCGAAGATGACCAACATCGCCGACTACTGGTGGAACTCCGAGGATCAGATTCTGCGTGATCCATCAATCGGCCGGACCGTCAACATCATCGTCCATGATCTGCATGAGGTGAACGATGCTCTGAAGCGCGGCGAGTACTTCTGGACCGACATCGTCCGCGACGGCGTCTCGCTCTACGAAATCCCCGGGCACCCTTTCGCTACGCCACAACCGCTGACGGCTAGGGACGCATGGGCTCAAGCCGAGGGCTATCAGGACCGAAACTTGCGCTCGGTGGACGTATGGCTTGAACTCGCTCGAGTGTCGCTGGAACACGCAGACGACATCGAATGGCGTAGGAAAGCCGCCTTCAATCTCCACCAGGCCGTCGAAGCCGCTTACGCCTGCTTCCTTCTGGTCCACACCTTCTATTTCCCGCGCTCGCACAACATCAAGTTCCTGCGCTCCCTCGCCGAGGACGTGGACACGCGTCTGGTCGAGGCCTGGCCCCGCGAACAGCGCACCGACCGTCGCCGCTTCGAACTGCTCAAGCGCGCCTATGTCGAAGCCCGCTACAGCGACCAATATGACGCCTCGGCCGAGGACCTGGACTGGCTGACGGCCCGCGCCCGCATCCTGCGCGACGTAGTCGCCAGCCTCTGCCAATCCAGGATCGTCGAGCTGAAAGCGAAGGCCGAGACCGCCTGATCTGTGGACGCAGACGGCTGCATCCCATCACGTTCGCGAGAGAGCGCGTGAACGAAGCGAACACGGTGAAACCGCCCGAAACCTCCTGAACAGGCCTGAAACGATCAGCTCCGTGATCACCCTCCAGCGCTCACATTGACCGCCTGTGGATAATCATCGCCGGATAGAGCCCTCACAGAGGAGCACCCGCAATGACTGGCCTATGCCTTGGAGAGACAGAAGACATCCTGCTGAACCGCAAGGAGGCATCCACCGAACTGCTGCGCATGGGAATCCGCCGCTCGCCGGCCACCCTCGCCAAGATCTTCAGCACCCGATCCGACGGCCCGCCCTGCATGCATCTGGGGCGCACCCCCTACTATCCGCGCCAGAAGCTGCATGACTGGGCGCGCAGTCAGCTGACGGCCCTTCGCTCCTCCTCAAGCCAGCCGCGGCGCTCTGGCGGGTGGACCGCGCCAGGCCATGGAGAAGAAGCCCGCCCCTGACCGGGGGCGGCTTCGACTTACAGCTCCAGGCCCGCTCTGCTCCGCCCAACGCCCGGGATGATCTGCGCCACACCGCGCGCGTCCATGCCCAGCGTCGCCTGGGCGCCGACCGCCGGCAAGGGAGCTCCTGCCGCCAGCCGCGCATAGTGCTCGACACCTCTGGCATCCCTGATAACCGTAAACGGCGAAACGCCGAGCTCGTCGTGAAAGCCCGTCTTCACCACCTTTCCGGTCACTCTGCCCTCCCGGAAGACCTCCGTCCTCCCGGTCTCCAGACGACGCTGATTGAGGGTGCGGATGACATCCTTTGAAACCTGCAGACGCCGCAGTTCGCCCTCCAGATCCTCGTCGAGCCTGAAGCGCCGCCCCTGACGCTCCGCCAGGCCCAGGGCCTCCAGATGGGCCAGCCGACCACGTGTCAGCGCCGCCCAGGCGTTCTTGCCGCCCACCGCGTCATTGACCACCCCATCTCCGTCCATCGCCGCCAGCAGCCTCCGGTCGAAGCTCGTGAAGCCGTCCCTCTGGGTCTCTCGCCAGACGCGGCGCTCGGCGTCGAGACGTGACAGGTCGCCCAATCGTTCCTGCGCCGCCTCCGGCGCCCGCGCGCGGAAGCCATAGGCGACATAGTCGCGAGGAATGACCAGATCCCGCCCATTCGCCCGACGTCCCGGCATGAGCACATGGGCATGCGGCTGATCGGTGTCGTAATGACAGACCGCCATCCACGGGAGTTCCGGCTCGTCAAGGTCGGCGCAGACCCGCCCCATGACATCGCGCACATAGCCCTGAAGGTCGGCGATCCGGTCGCCATGCTCAGGCGAGATGATGAAGCGGAAATGGTGCCGATGTTCGACCCAATCCTTGATGCGTTCCGCGCCGTCCACCGCCTCCTCGTTTCGGTCAAAGAAGGTCCCCGCCTCCCCTTCGCGGCCCGCGCCCTCACGACCGAGATAACGGACATGGGCGGCCAGCGCCCCGGCGCGCGCCATGCCCTTGCCCATGTGGCGCGACACCAGCGCCTTGACGATGACCCGCTGGCGCACGTCGAGACGGAATGCAGAACCCGATCGCCGGGCGGCCGTCTTCAGAGCGCCCGCCTTCGCGCCGTAACTAAACCGCATCGACGATGAGAGCCGCTTCAGCATCGACGTCCGGACAGAGCCGTCTCGCTTCAGGCTCGTCGCTAGGCGAACCTGAAGCCCGTCATCCGCCGACGCCGACAGGGCGCCTATGCGGTCTTCGATGATGCTGCGGACAGTCATGACGGCGCCTCCCAAGAGGGGCGAAACCGCGACCGACCGCCGCAAGTCGTCACAAGTCGCGGAACCGGCCGGGCGCGTTCGCTAGTGAGTGGAAACGAAAGGACAAAAGCGAAGCGAACACACTCCTCTTTTATCTTGCCCTCCTAATCGGCGACATTCCCGGGCGCGTTGTCCTGATGGTCTCCTGATGGATAGTGCATGCCCTTGATGGACGGCGGTGAAGACGTGTCAGGCCCGTCTCAGCGTTGCGCGCTCTGGGCCTGGGCTTGGGCGATGACGTCCGGCTCGGTCGCCACCGTCGTCTCCAACCGCACTTCGCCCTTGGATCGACGATGCAGCCTCGGCCACGCTCACAGACTGGCCCACATGGTGGTCCGTCATCGCCCCTCCGCCAGAAGGCTGCCGAGCGAGGCGGCAACAAGTTGCGGTGTCTAGGGGGGCTGGCTTCAGGGGTTGCGACCGTCGGGCAATGCTCGCGATCGCAGGTCAGCCGATATGTTCGACATTCTCGAACTTTTTAACGCGTCCGGCCTGACATGTTAAATACAGCCACGTCCAAGCATGGTGCGCCCAAGCGTCTCGGATGCCGGACTGAAGAAGACTCGCCAGTGGCGTGCATCGCCTATTCAGCCTCGCACCCTTACCTGTTTCGAGCCAAAGGCACGAGGCCGAGCAGCCTTTCAATTTCTGCGGCGAGGTCCTTCGCGATCGGCAGGTGCGCACGTTCCGCGCTCCAGACCTCATGGAAACGATCCACCGCCTCGATCGCCGTGTCACGAGCCAGGGCTTCCGGGAGGCCGGCGCGGGCCGCCATGTAACTGACCTCGTCCAGGGAGAACTCTGCCATCCGCTTCGTCCGGGCGAATTTCAAAGCCGCATTTTCGTCGGGAATGTAGACGGTCGTCGACAGGAAGTCGTAGCCGGGGGACAGTTCGGGCGTTCGGCCGTCGCGATAGATCAGCGACCAGTTTTTCAGGTGCATGTCCGCGTTGCCGATCAGGGTGTTGAACACCAGCCGCCGGATGAACTCGCGCACCCCGGCTTCGCCGGTCTCCAGCCACAGGACCTTCGCCAGATAGCGATAGGATCCCTTGTCATACTTCTCGCCCGGATAAACGCCGAAGACCTGTGCGAAGTCCTCGATATGGATGCGGCCGCCGTCCTCCCGTCGATCGAAACGCCGGATGGCGAAGGCCTCCTCCTCGATCCTGCCGATCCCCTCAGGCAACCCCTCGATCTGATCGAGCGGCGCCAGCTCCACGTCGGGGATGTCCATGCCCATGGCGCGGGCCAGCCGCATCATCGAGAACTCGTTGGCGGCTACGCCGCGAAACCGAATCGACGGCAGCTTGATGATCCAGTTGCCGCCCCGACCGCTCGCCGGAATCGTCAGACCGCCCTTGGCTTTCCCGACAGCCGAGAATTTCAGCTGCACGCCCGCCAGAGAGAACCTCAAGGCGCCTTGTCCTCCAGCCTGCCTGGTCTCGTCCCCATGCCGCCCTTCATCGTCTTCATCGCGCTCGCCTTCGCCTAGCGGACGCACGGTCACAGCGCCTGGAAGATCCGGCCCCAGCGCCTCAAGCAGCGGGTATTCCCGCATCGGCTTGATGCCCGCGCGCTTGGCCAGGTAGTCGCGAAGCGTTCCCTCGGGCAGGAGGTTCGAAAAGAAGGGCGTCAGTCGTGTCTGGGTCGGCCGGTGGTCGCGCAACAAGCCGCCTTGTTCGCCCTTGAACGACAGGCTGAGGGTCGGGCGATCCGGATCGTCCGCATAGGCGTCGTCGAACGAGAAGATCGACTGGTCGCCACCCAGGGCGGAGATCACGCCGACCTTCCGGTCGTTCAGCAGGACTTCAAGTGCGTCGGCGGCCATCGCTAGTCCTCGTCATCAAGGCTGTAGGCGGGACGCTCCGCAGGCGGCGCGTGGACCAGGCCGTTCCTGAGCTGCTTCAGCCATGCCGCAGCGTCGCGGATCGTTTTCGCGCGGCTCGGACGAGACGCAGGCGAATAGGTCAGCAATCCTTCAAGATTGGTCTTCAGCCGTTCCATGTCTGCGATCAGGAATGGCCCACGCAACGTCGATGCATGCGGCTCCAGATCTCGAAGGGTGGAGGCGATCGTGGCGATATCCTCCCGCTCTGGCGCGGCCTTCTCGGCTTCCTCGGCGAGGCGGCGCAGCGTCGCCAGAAGGTTTCGGGACGATCGCTCGCTCGACCGTTCTTCGGCCGAACGAACCGCCGCCTCGACGGCGACAAGCGCAGTTTTCGGGACGAGCTGGAGATCAAGGTCGAGCGAGCGCGCCAGCTCAATCAGGGTCGAAACCTGCATATCCACCTCTCCGTTTTCAATACGGGAGATTTGCGCCTGGGTCAGATGCGCGCGGGCGCTGAGGTCGCGCTGACTCCAGCTCTTGGTCAGACGTGCCTGACGGATCACTTCCGTGAGCGATTCCAAGCCGTAACGTTTTGATATCTTATTCTGCATAGTTAAATCGACTTGATATTGAATTATATATCAAACCCGTAAACTCCAACCGATACGATACATAAAAAAATATCAATCACCCTAATAGATATCTTCTTATATATCATTCTGGCGCGCCTATCCCTAAGGCTTCTGCGACCCGTGTACTAATCCGATTGGCTGCGGCTTGGAGAGGATCATCCGCAAGATGCGCGTAGCGACTGGTCGTCGCCACGTGAGCGTGCCCGAGAAGCTTGCCGATCAGAGGCAGGCCTTCACCACTGGCGAGACCCGCGCTGGCGAAGGTATGGCGCAAGTCATGTATCCGTACGTCGTCCAGACCGGCTTTGCTCCGAATGCGGACCCAAGCCCAGTCCAGGTTCGCGGTCGGCTGATCGGTCCTGCGGCGATCCGGGAACAAATATTTGCTGCCGTTGGGCTTGATCGCCAACAGGAGTTCGAGAGCCGGCGCCCCAAGCGCTATGATCTTGGGTCCAGTCTTGGAGTCCCGCAAGCGCAGCAGGCCTCGATCCAGATCAAGCTCCGACCACCGCAGACAGGCAATCTCGCTTTTACGAGCGCCGGTCAAAGCCAGCAGCCGCAGGATCGTGATGTGACGAGGGTCGGCGCCATCCTTTTCAAGCGCGGAAAGAACATCGCCAAGGCGGGCAAGTTCGGCTGGGGACAGGAAGCGATCCCTGCGATTGTCCCGGTAGCGCTTCACACCTCGGACGGGGTTCTGTTCGATAAAGCCATACTCGACGGCGAAGTTGAAAATGCCGCCCAGGAGGCCGACCGTTCGCGCGGCTGCGCCCTTGCCGCCTCGCGTGTGAGGCGTCGCATCCTTGCGGATATTGCCGTTGCCCACGTCGATCATCAGCCGCTGGATGTCGGCCCGGGCGACATCCGTGACCTTCATGTTTCCGATACGGGGGTTGATATGCCGCTTAATCCGAATGCGATCGATGTGAAGCGTCGTCTCTTTCTTGGTCGCCGTGCCCTCCTCCATGTAGAGCTCGCACAACTCCTTGACCGTCATCTCAGCGCGTCGCTCGGCTTTCACCCGCTGAGGATCGCCGCCCATAGCCGCCCGCGCGAGCGCCCGACGCGCCTCTTCGCGCGCCTCTTCAGTCGTCAAAATTTCGCTCGTCGCCAGCGTCAGCATCCGCCGCGCGCCACCGATCGTCCGGTATCGGACGATGTAGGTTTTTCGACCTTGCGGGGAGACCCGCACGCCGAAACCCTTCAACTCGATATCCCACGCCAAATACCGCTCTGGGCCCGCCACCAGGGCATCTACGGCCCGTTTGGTCAATTTCATGGTCACCATATGGTCACCCGACATTTCGCCTCCGTCCCGCCACAGCAGGTTTTGAGTGCCCATTTTGGTCACCACATGGTCACCAGTCGGGAGCAAATCGGAGGATAAAGCGGTAACTGCGGGTAACCACCCCTTGCCCACAAAATGCCTAACATTCAGGCACTTGGGTAACAAAAGGCAACACCGGTAAACCCTAGGGTTCGAGCTCGATGTCCCAGTAGAGGTAGTCGAGCCAGCTTTGGTGCAGGTAGTGGGGCGGGAAGCGGCGGCCGGCTTCCTGGAGCTGCCAGGCGTTAGGCTGATAGGGTTCGCGGTGGATCGGCATCAGGGCCTGACGCGGGGTGCGGCCGCCTTTACGCAGGTTACAGGGGCTGCAGGCGGCGACGATATTCTCCCAGGTCGTGCGCCCGCCGTGCGAGCGCGGGATGACATGGTCAAAGGTCAGTTCGGTCGATTCCCCGCAATACTGACAGGCGAAGCCGTCGCGCAGAAAGACATTGAAACGGGTGAAGGCCGGGCGCCGGTCCTGATCCACATAGGATTTCAGCGCAATCACGCTGGGAAGCTGCATCTCCATCGACGGAGAACGCACCACCTTGTCATACAGGGACACCACGTCGACACGGTCCTGATAGACCGCCTTGACTGCCTCCTCCCATGGCCAGAGGGACAGCGGATAATAGGACAGCGGCCTGAAATCAGCGTTCAGGACCAGTGCGGGGAAGCCGGAGGGCGGTCGATGGAGAACCTGCATCAGGCCCTCCCGCGCGGACGGGGGGATATGGAGGCGACAGGAGTGAGGACACGTCTCCTTCCCTAGTCTTATTCAAACAGCCTACGCGTGATTCCCGCTCATCGCCATGACCAGAGTGCAGCGTTTTCGTGACGCAGCCTCAAAAGACCTCGATCAGTTCAAAACGCTCGCAGACGACCTGCATTCCCGGCGCCCAAGTTCCTTCGCGGCGATAATAGGCCTCGTGGGCGTCACGCCACCATGCGTAGGTCAGATCGCCTTCTCCCTCGGCGCGGGCGAAGTCTTCGCTGACGTCTTCGAAAGCCATGACCTGGACCTCGGTCATGCGGATTGCGCAGCGGGGCACGCCTGCCCCATCCAGGATCACACTGACCTCGCCTACCGTCGGCATGATGTCCGCCTCGCAGGCTGCCAGCGACGAACAGGTGGCCCGCTTGCCACCCGCCAGCACCAGAGCCAGCAGTTCATCGGCCAGTTCCGGGCTGTCGCCGAATGGCCAGCGCGGGGCGTCGTGGTAGGCGGCTGGAATCCGGGTCATGCGCGACTGGGGAAGGCCGGCAGGGTCCAGCCCCAGCGCAGAGCCGCAGCCCGCAGAGTGAAGCCGGCCAGCGCCGCTGCGATGGCGCAGGGCCACAGGGGAAGCTCGAACGCGCGCAGGATCATATAGACGGTCGCCGCGACGATGGCCGCCGTGACGTTGATCTCACGCCGCAGAAGGATCGACGGCTGGCCCGCCAGTGTGTCGCGCACCACCCCGCCGAAACAGGCCGTCAGCGCCCCCATGACGATGCAGATCAACGGATGGGCGTGCACCGCCTCCGCCTTGGCTGCGCCCAGAACGCCATAGGCCGCAAGGCCCGCTGCATCGAGCCATAGCAGGGCGCGGAAACGCCAGTCCCTTTGCCCCAGCAGCCAGATGCCCACCGCCGCGATCAGACAGACGGCGATATAGCGCCAGTCCTTGACCCAGAAGACCGGCAGCCCAAGCAGAAGGTCACGCAGGGTTCCGCCGCCCACGCCCGTGATGGCGCCGAAGAAGGCGAAGGTGACCACGTCATGCTTCTCACGCGCCGCCGCCAGGGCGCCGGTGGCGGCAAAGACCGCAACGCCCGCGAAATCGAGCGCGCTGAGCACAGTCTGGGGATCGCGCAGAGGCTCGGTCAGGACCGGGTCGATGGGCGTCACGGGGTCGTCTCCTCAGAGCGCGATTTCGCCGCGCCTGACACCGCCATACCATCCCCAGAGCAGATGTGCCGCTACTGCCCGGTGCGGACGCCAGATTTCCGCACGGACATAGGCCTGTTTCTCGTTCGGGCGGCCCTCGGCGCCGTCCGCCCAACACATCGCCTCCTGAAGCGCGATGTCGCCGCCCGGAAACATGTCCAGCCGGTTCTCGCAGAACATCAGATAGGTTTCCGCCGTCCACTTGCCGACGCCCTTGATGGCGGTCAGGGCCGAGATGGCCTCTTGATCCGACAAGGCCTCCATATGGGTCAGGTCGATCCGGCCCTCGACCTGAGCGCGGGCGATCTCATGCCCATAGCTGGCCTTGGGCCGTGACAGGCCCAGAGCCCGCAGGCCTTCGATATCCAGCGCCAGCACCGCCTCGGGCGTCACCAGCCCACCCAGCCCCGCCACGATCCGCGCCCAGATGGCGGCGGCGGAGGCGACGAGGGCGAAGAGGGCGAATTTCATTTTGAGTTG
>NZ_JABAZW010000181.1 GCF_018608325.1 Brevundimonas sp.
CACGCAGGGCCTTCTCATAGACAGACACGCTGGCGGCATGGTCGGGGTCGGCGGCGAAGACCAGACGGTCAAAGAACTTCAGCCGCTCGGCGCGAGCATCCGAGAACAGCCGGTCCTGTTCAGGCGTGGCCCAGACCGGGCGCAGGTAATCTAGCAGCCGACCGGGCTGAGCCGTTTCGCCATCGATGCGGACAATGCGGCGGGACGCCCCCGCCGTCTGCACGCCGGTGCCCAGCCGCGTCTCGTCGTCCAGTTCAACCATGACGGCCCAGGCGCGCCCGACCGCCTCGCCCGGTTCGCGTCGGCCCATCTCGGCGGCCGTTGCCCCGCGAAGACCCTTGCCGGGGGTCAAAAGGCTGACCGCCTCCAGCAGATTGGTCTTGCCCGCCCCGTTCGGCCCATGCAGCACGACCGGCCCAGCATTGAGCGCCAGCCGTGCGCCCGCATAGGAGCGGAAGTCGGTAAGGGTCAGGGAGGAAATCAAGGAAGCGGAGCTTTCGTGGCGCCGGACAGCCTATGGGTCATCCGTAGCGGACGCGCCACTGCTCCAGCAGTGTCGAAAGCGGTTCGGGCGCCAGCCCGATGTTCCGTGGGAAACTGCCATCGATCGACAAGCCGCCAGACCTGTTCACCTTGGACACCAGTTGGCCTGCAAAGGGCGACCCCGCCTTGAGCCGCCACACCGCGTGAAGCGGAACGCCGCCGACGGACTGACCATCCAGATCCTTCGTCGCAGCCTCGCTGTAGAGGTCGAAGCCTTCAACCTCGCTCCACGGGATCAGCCCCGGCGACAAGGGCCCGGTCAGTTGAAACCCCTCGGTCGTAAGGATCAACTTCGGCGGTCTGACGAGGGCCAGCACAGAGGCCCCGGCGGCGGCGGCCAGACAGATCACGCCCACCCAGCTCCACAGGATGTCGATCAGGTCGGTCGCCTCGCTGATGAACCACAGCCCCAGGGCCGCCGTGGCCGCAAAGGCCGCCAGCGACCAGGCCACGACGCCGCGCGACGTCGTCAGCACCAGACGTTCGCCAGTCAGTTTTTCGTCAGCGACCGTCACACCCGCAGCGGCATCAGCACATACTGGACGCCCGGATCGCCGGGATCGAGCACCAGGGTCGGCGAGGCCGGATCGGCGAAGCGGAAGGCGGCGTTTTCACCGGTGATCTGGCCCGCGACGTCCAGCAGATAACGGGCGTTGAAGCCGATCTCGAACGGTTCGTCGGAATAGCCGATCTCGACCTCTTCCTCGGCCTGACCGGCCTCCATGTTGCGTACGGTCAGCTTCACCCGGTCGTTATCGAAGGCCAGCTTCACCGAGCGGCTCTTCTCCGCCGAGATGGTGGCCACGCGGTCGACGGCCTTGGCGAACAGGGCGTTGTCGATGTCGGCCTGCTTGTCATTGCCCTTGGGGATGACGCGCGAATAGTCCGGGAAGGCGCCGTCGATGACCTTGGAGGTCAGGGACGCTTCGCCCAGTTGGAAGCGGATCTTCTGGGCCGAGACCTGCACCTCAACCGGGCCATTGGTGTCGTCCAGCAGGCGGCGGACCTGATCGACGGTCTTGCGCGGCACGATGACGCCGGGACCGCCCGCAGCCCCTTCCGGCGCCGGGGTTTCGGCCAGGGCCAGACGGTGGCCGTCGGTGGCGACGGCGCGCAGCAGGGGAATGCCCGCCTCTGCGACCGTGTGCAGATACAGGCCGTTCAGATAATAGCGCGTCTCTTCGGTCGAGACCGCGAACCGTGTCTTGTCGATCAGACGGGCCAGGTCTTCCTTAGGCAGGACATAGGACGCGCCTGCGCTCTCGGTTGACATGACGGGGAAGTCGCCTGCGGGCAGGACCGGCAGGTTGAAGCGCGAACGCCCGGCGGAGACGACCAGACGCGGATCATCGCCCGAATAGAGCAGCGAGACCTCGGCGCCTTCCGGCAGTTTGCGCACGATTTCGTACAGGGTGTGGGCGGGCGCCGTGATCTGGCCCTCGACCTGGACCTGGGCCTCGGCCTCGTCGACCATCTCCATGTCCAGATCGGTGGCCGCAAAGGCCAGCCGGTCCCGACCTGCGCTCAGCAGGACGTTGGAGAGGATCGGGATGGTGTTTCGACGTTCAACGACGCTCTGCACGTGGCCCAGGGCCTTCAGGAGCGCGGATCGTTCGATAGTCAGCTGCATGTCGTCTCGCCCGGAGACGGCGCCTCCCCGGAGACGCCGCGATTGAGGGGTTTAGACACTAGCGAATTAAGCGCGCTGAGCAAGGAAGCGGCTTGTGGTTAGTTGTTCTCGACGCGTGGATAAGTGATCGGACCGGGGGACGGAGCGCAAATTCCAGCGAACCTGTCGCCCCTGCGCCCCGCAAACCCCTCGAAATCAGCCCCGCAGCTTGCGGGTCAGGGCCTCGACGTCGCGGGCGATCTGGTCGTCCTGCGGCATAAGCTCCTCGATCTTGCGCACGCCGTGCAGGACGGTCGTGTGGTCGCGGCCGCCGAAACGACGGCCGATGTCGGGATAGGAGCGGGTCGTGTGCTGCTTGCACAGATACATGGCGATCTGGCGCGGGCGGGCCACCGAACGGGTGCGACGCTCCGACAGCAGGTCGGCCTGTTTCAGGTTGAAATGTTCGGCCACCGTCTTCTGGATTTCATCGACGGTGATGCGGCGCTCAGGGCCGCCACGCATGGCCATGCCCAGCAAGGTCGAGGCTTCATCGACCGAGACGGCCGACAGGCGCGAACCCGCGGCGGCGGCCAGGGTGTTCACAGCGCCTTCAAGCTCACGCATCGAGCCCGGGGTGCGGTCGACCAGTTGCGCCAGTACGTCCGGGGCGGCCTCGCCCTGAACCACGCCCAGCGCGGACAGGGCCCGCAGACGGTTCTGGGCCACGGCGATCTTCAGTTCGCGGTCGCCCGCCTCGACCGGGCAGGTCAGACCGGCGGCCAGGTGGCTGCGCAGGCGCGGCTCGACATCGGTCAGGGCCATGGGCGCGCGGTCAGCCGAGAAGACGATCCGTTTGCCGTCCTCGATCAGGGCGGTCAGGGTCGACAGCAGTTCTTCCTGGGTCGAGGTCTTGCCGCCCACGAACTGGACGTCGTCCAGCAGCAGCATGTCAGCCGAACGCAGGCTTTCCTTGAAGGCGGCGGTCGAACGGTCCTGCATGGCCTTGACGAAGGTGGACAGGAAACGCTCGGCGGTCAGATAGACCACCTTGGCCTGGGGCCGCAGACGCTGGACCTCCCAGGCGATGGCGTTCAGCAGGTGGGTCTTGCCGTAGCCATAGGGGCCGCAGAAGAAGACCGGGTTGAAATGACCGTCAGCCCAGCTGGCGACCTGTTTGGCGATGGCCAGGGCGAAGGCGTTGCCCTGGCCTTCGATGAAGCTGTCGAACGTCAGACGCTCCTGCAGACCGGCGGCGCGCACGGCGCGGGCGCTGTCGGCGACAGGAGCGATGGTGGGGACCGCCATATTGGCCGAAGACAGGGCCGCCAGACGCGGAGAGGCGTCCAGCACGTGACCGGCCGGAACGGCGGTCGCGGGCGCGGGCGAACCCACCTCGGCGCGGCAACGCACGTCCAGACGGCGCGACAGGCCGTCCAGGCCCAGCCACAGCTCGTTCATGCGGCGCAGGGCGTTCTTGCGCACCCAGTCACGGGCATAGGCGGTCGGGGTGACCAGGATCAGCTGACCAGCGGAATCCACGCGGACAGCCGAAGGCGCGACGTAGGAGTTGAACGGGCCGTCGCCGATCTCGGCGCGCAGGCGCACGGACGCCTCACCCCAGATCCGATCCAGATCCGTCGTCTCCAACCTGTTCGTTCCGCCTGCCACTGCCGCTGCGCCCCCAACCATATTTCAGCCACTCGCTGCAAAAACCAATCCGAACCTCGGCGCTTCAGGGCGATGGTTCAGGGACGACTTCTCCTGCGCCGAAAAGCGATGCTTTCCGGACGGGGCCGAACTCTTGAACAGACATCTCCCGCCAACGCGAAACTACAGTCTCGCGCCGTCTTCATCCGTACTGGGATGGAAGTGCGTTAGAGGCCAAAACTTACGCTCAGAGCCTCTTGGGTCAACGGAGATTCGTTGGCTGATTCGCAGTTAAATTGTTTGACTCCGACAAACCCTGCGCCCGCTTGAGGAATTCCGGATTTCACCCCAGCGGGGCGACCATTTCGACAGCTTAAGAGTTAACGTCACAACGCGAAACGGCGAAGGAGCTTACGCTCCTTCGCCGTTGAAATCGCTGGAAAAACCCGTAACAGAACGACGATAGACGTTCCGTATCAGGGATAATCCTTAATGGATCAGGCTGCCGACAGCTTCTTCAGCTGGGCGGCCAGACGCGACACTTTGCGCGATCCGGTGTTCTTATGAACGACGCCCTTGGAGACAGCGCGCATCAGCTCGGATTGAGCTTCGACGAAAGCGGTCTTGGCGACAGCAGCGTCGCCGCCGGCCAGAGCTTCTTGGAACTTGCGCAGATAGGTGCGAACGCGCGAGCGACGCGCCTTGTTCACTTGGGTCCGCGCTTCGATCTTGCGGATCGCCTTGCGGGCGCCGGGGTTGTTGGCCATGTCAAACCTTCGAACGGAAAACGCCGCGGAGCACACGTCCACGGCGCGGAAATCTCAAGAGGGCGGGCCTATAGCCGATAGGCCGGGATCGGTCAACGCGGAGTCTGACTCCTCGCCTCGCGGCCGACGTCCGCCAGTGACGGTCGGGGTTCGCTACATAGCCGTCTGATAAACCTTCGTTCAACACACCCTATGGCAAAGGTCGTGGCTAACACGGAAGTTTCATGTCGCGTCCCAGACACTCAGTTTTGACCGTTCTGACCGTCCTGGGTCTGACGATGTTGTTTGCACAGGGCGCGCAGGCGCAGCCGCCCGGCCCTGTGCGGACCCCGTTGGAGCTGGCCGCCGCCGTGGAAAAACGCGCCGCCGCGACCGATTTCGCCGCCCTGGACGCCTTTGGCCGCACGGCGATGAACCGTCATGACCGCGAGGGCCTGCAGCGCCTGCACCACGTCGCCTGGATTCTGCTGAACCAGGGCGAGTTTGAACAGGCCCGGACCTGGAACGACCGTCTGGGCCAGGCCGCACGGCTTCAGAACGATCTGCGATACCAGCAGGTCGCCAGGCTGAACGCGCTCAGCCTGCGTTATAATCAGGGCGAGACAGGCGTCGCCGAAGAGATGCGCCAGATCGCCGCGACCGAACAGGACTGGTTCGCCAGGGCGCACGCCACCCGTCTGTGGGCCCTGGCCCTGATGGACCGCGACAAGATCGGCGAAGGCCTGAAGCTGCTGGCCGACGCCGACGCCTTCATTCCCGACACCTCTCCCTATGCGGAAACCGCGCAGGCCGGGCTGTGGGAGATGACTGGTCTGGGCCTGATGAAGCTGAACGACATCGACGGCGCCACCGCCGCCTTCGGTCGCTTCGAGATCGACCTGGCCAATCCCGCCTATCCGCGCCCCGACTTCGACGCCATCTATAATCTGGCGCGGCTGTCGACCCAGTTGGGCGACCCGGAACAGGCCCAGCGCCTCTATATGGCGCACCACAGGCTGACCCTGCGGGCCGGCCTGCCCAGCCTGGCCATCTATGACGCCAATCTGTGCGTGACCACGGCCGAGGCGCGCCACGCCCCAAACGATGTCCTGGCCTGTTTGGCGCCCTATGGTCAGGACCTGGGCGCGGCCTCCTTCCTGGCGGCCAACCTGCTGCCGTCGCGGGCCATCGCCTACGCCCAGACCGGACGGCTGGCGGAGGCGCGCCGGGACCTTGCGGCCATCAAGGAGCGTATCGCCGCAGGCCAGTACCGGGATCGCAACAGCTACAAGCTGGGCCGCATCGAAGCCGAAATCCTGTTCGCGGAAGGCAAGCCGCGAGAAGCCTATGAGACGCTGCGCGACTACGCCCCCGCCGCTATAGCGCCGGCATCCGTCAGGTCACGGGCGACATGCAGCAGCAGTTGGCCGAACGACGCGCCCAGTTGGAGACCGCGCGGGTCAACACCACCCTGCAGCGCGATGTCATCAAGGCCCAGAACGGCGGCATGGTGATCGCGGTCATCTTCGTGCTTTCGGCCCTGGCGGCGATCTTCTGGCTGTGGCGTCAGGCGGGGCACCTGCGGGTCGCGCGCCGCCGCGCCGAAGACGCCAGCCGATCCAAATCCGAGTTCCTGGCCAATATGAGCCACGAAATCCGCACCCCTTTGAACGGCGTGGTGGCCATGGCGGACGCCCTGTCGCGCACCGCCCTGCAGCCGCGAGAGCAGGAGATGGTCGACGTTATCCGCACATCCGGGGTGACGCTGGAGCGGCTGCTTTCCGACATTCTGGACTCCGCCAAGATCGAGGCGGGCCAGATCGCCATCGAACACGCCGCTTTTGACCTGAGCGACACGGTGCGCGGCGCTGTCGCCCTGTATCGTCCCAAGGCCGACAGCAGGGGCCTGCCCCTGCAGGTGCAGATCGACCCTGCGCTTGAAGGTCTGGTCGAGGGGGATGTGGTGCGCCTGCGGCAGGTCCTGTCCAACCTGATCTCAAATGCGCTGAAATTCACCACCGAAGGCTCTGTCTCCGTCAGCGTCGATAAGACAGGACCGGATCGGGTTCGGTTCACCGTCACCGACACCGGCTGCGGCTTCGACACCGAACTGAAGGAGCGGATATTCACGCGCTTCCAACAGGCGGACGGCTCGATCACGCGTCGCTTCGGCGGCACGGGCCTGGGCCTGGCCATTTCACGCCACCTAGTCGAACTGATGGGCGGGACGATGGACGGCGATGGCGTGCCCGACAAGGGCGCACGTTTCTGGTTCGAACTGCCATTGCCGACCAGCGCCACGCCGATCGTCACAAACACCGAAGACAGTCAGGATCTGGATGCGGCCGCCTTCCCCGCCCGCATCCTGCTGGCGGACGATCATCCCGCCAACCGCAAGGTGGTGGAGATCATGCTGGCGCATCTGCCCACCCAGCTTGTCACCGTCGATGACGGCGATGCGGCGGTGGCGGCCTTCCGCGACAGCGCCTTTGATCTGGTGCTGATGGACATGCAGATGCCGGTGATGGACGGGCTGAGCGCGACCACAGCCATCCGCGCGCTGGAGCAGGATCAGGACCGTCCCCGCACGCCGATCATCATGCTGACCGCCAACGCCCTGCCCGAACATGTGACGGCGAGTGCGGCGGCGGGCGCCGACACCCACCTGACCAAGCCGATCACCCTGCACAGTCTGCTCGACGGCATCGCCGCCGCCGTCGAGGCGGCCGCGCATCACCGGCAAGCACAGACCGTCTGAACGGTTTTCCAGATCGGGCCAAACGCTCTTTAACGGCCCATTTCTGGATTTCCGTCGCTCGAAATTCACCGGTGTTGAAACCGCGCAACGCTTTCCAAAACTTCATTAATTTGGCCGTTTTGCCGCCACGATTGGCGCGCCTCCAGAGGACTGATCTACGTCCCGCGGAACACCTTTCATGACCCTTTCGGCCCTGATGCTGCTCGCTCTGGCTCCCAATGCCGAAGCCGTGCAGGTGCAACATCCCCAGACCGACGAACCCGTTGTCGTCCTGCCCGATGTCGAGGTGACCACGACACGGCGCGGCGTGGCGCTGGGCGGTCAGGAGCCGATCGTCTCTTACGATTCCGCACAGATTCAAGCCTTCGGCGCGACCAATATCGGCGAACTGGTGTCCCTGCTGGAGGCCCAGACCCGCAGCGCGCGCGGCGGTGCGCCTGTCTTCCTGGTCAATGGTCGACGCATTTCCGGCTTCCGCGAAATCCGCGGCCTGCCGCCCGAGGCCATCGAACGTTTCGACGTCCTGCCGGAGGAGACCGCCCTTTCTTATGGCTACAGCGCCGACCAGCGGGTCGTGAACGTGGTGCTGAAGGCCGATTTCCGCTCCATCACCGCCTCGGGCACCGTCACCCGCCCGACCAGCGGCGGCCAGACCGTTCTGGACAACAGCGACAACGTACTTCGCATCGCGGGCTCAACCCGCTGGTCGATGGACCTGAGCCTGAACTCGCAGACCGCCCTGTTCGAGACCGAGCGCAACATCGACCGCAGCAAGACCACCGACCTGTTCGACCTGCAGGGCAATATCGGCGGCCTTCCGCGCGGCGGCCAGATCGACCCCGCCCTGTCGGCTCTGGCCGGACAGACGGTCACGGTGGCGGGCGTGCCGGCCAGCGCGGCGGGCGGCGCGCCCTCGCTGAACGACTTCCTCGGCGCGGCGAACAGCCCGCGTCAGGGAGATCTGAACGCCTATCGCACCCTGCTGCCCAACACGGGATCGGCGGAAATCTCCGGCACCTTGAAGAAGGACCTGAACCGCGACATCGGCGCGACATTCAGCGGCAGCTACAAGAACGCCTCCAGCCTCAGCTATCTGGGCCTGCCGGGCGTGGCCCTGACCCTGCCCTCCGGCAATCCCTACTCGCCCTTCGGCGATGATGTGCAGTTGTTCCGCTATCTGGACCGGCCGGATGCGCTGAAACGCGAGGTCGACACCCAGACGGCGGGTGTCGGCACAGTGCTGGACGGGTTTGCAGGCGACTGGCGCTGGACGCTGACAGGCGCCTATGACTGGGTCAACACCAAGACTTCGACGGGTCGCGGGGTTGATCCTGCCGCCCTTCAGGCCAGCCTGATTGCCGGCGACCCGACCGTGAATCCGTTCGGCGATATCGACGGGCGCGTGACCGACCGCCTGCGCGACACGGCCAAGTCCACCTCCAGCGTCGCCAACGCCGAGCTTGTGGTCAATGGCAAGGCCTGGAGCGGCCCGGCGGGCGACCTGACCTCGACCTTCAAGGTCGGCGCCCAGCATCAGTCACTGGATTCCGAAAGCGTTCGCAACGGCGTCGCTGACGACCGCTCGCTTTCGCGCGACCTGGGACGGCTTCAGGCCAACTTCAGCCTGCCGATCGCCAGCCGTGATCGGGGCGTTCTGGCCAAGATCGGCGACCTGTCGGCCAACCTGAACCTCGCCTATGACGAACTGTCGGATTTCGGCGGCGTCAGCACCATCGGCGGCGGCCTGAACTGGTCGCCGGTCCAGCGCCTGTCTTTGGGCGTCGACTATTCGGACGCGGGCAAGGCCCCGACCATGCAGCAGCTTAATGACCCGACAGTCTCGACGCCGAATACGCCCGTATTCGACTTCAGGACCGGCGAAACGATCGAGGTGGCCTATGTCACGGGCGGCGCCCCCAATCTGAGCGCCGAAAACGCCCGCTCGCTGAAGCTTAGCGCCAACTGGCAGCCGTACAGCGCCCGCGACCTGCGCTTCAACCTGGCCTATACGCGCACCGACACTGACGACCAGATCGCCAGCTTCCCGACCATCACCCCCGCCCTGGAAGCCGCCCTGCCCGAACGCTTCCAGCGTGACAGCGACGGAACCCTGCTGTCCATCGACGCCCGCCCGCTGAACTTCAGCCGTCGCGAGCAGCAGGATGTGCAATGGGGCTTCAACTTCTCGCGCCCCTTCGGCAAGCCCAACCCGACGCCTGAACGCGGCCAACGAGGGCCCGGCGGACAAGGTGGCTTTGGCGGCGGTGAAGGCGGACCGCGCATGGCTGGTCCCGGCGGCCCCGGCGGTCCGCGTGGACCGGGCGGCGGCGGCGGACGTGGCGGCGGCGCCGGAATGCAGCCCGGCCAGGGCATGTTCAACCTGTCCCTGACCCACACCTGGCGACTGCAGGACGAGGTGACCATCCGCGACGGCCTGACGCCGCTGGACCTGCTGGACGGCGACGCCATCGGCGGCAACGGCGGACAGTCGCGTCACGAGGTTCAGCTTCAGGCCGGGGCCTTCCGCAACGGCCTGGGCATGTTCGTCAACGCGAACTGGCGCGCGGGCACCCACGTCAACAGCACCGACGCCACATCGCCGAACCTGGATTTTTCTGGTCGAACCACGATTAATTTATTCGCATTCGCAGATTTGACCCAGAGGACGAAATGGGTCGAAAAATTCCCGGTTCTGAAGGGCACGCGCATCGGTTTTGGCGTGACCAATATCTTCGACGACCGCGTCTCGGTGACCTCCAGCGACGGACAGACGCCGCTCAACTATCAACCCGATTTCCTGGACCCGACCGGACGCACCTTCCGCATCAACCTGCGCAAGATACTGTTCTAACGACAAGCTTCAGCATTCACAGAACAACGGTTGTGAACCTTACACGCACAACGGCATTATGAATCGCGTTGGACTAACTGCAACGAGGAAGACCAATAGACAAAGAATTGCACAACGCTAAGTAGCCGCCTTCGTCACTGACAGGAATGTTTATACAACTCTCCCGATAAGGGAAAGGTGCCGATATTCCCTTGGTATTCGCCCCTTACTGCTACGCTTTTTGCTTGACGCAGGCAGGTTTTTGGGGCCTCACGCGCTCAACCGCCTAGTATCTTGAAGGCCAAGATGAACGACCTAGTAGACCCCGTAGACGTCGCGATCGGCACGCGTATTCGCGCCCGCCGCGAAGAACTCCGCATCACCCAGGCGCAACTTGCGGCTGGCGCCGGTGTGACTTTCCAACAGATTCAGAAGTACGAACGCGGCGTCAACCGCGTGTCCGCAGCCCGTCTGCTGCAGATCGCCGCCGTTCTGAAATCCACCGGCGCCGCCCTGCTGGGCGAGCTCGATGGCGCAGAGGGTGACGAACTGGCTCTGGCCGCTCCGGGCGCTGCTGAACTGCTCTCGACCTTCCGCGACATCCAGGACGCCGAAAAACGCGACGCCCTGCTGTTGGTGGCCAAGAGCCTGCGTCAGTAAGACAATGCCCGGCGCGCCTTTCGGCGCCGCCTCGGCAAACCAAGACCGACAAGGCGCGCCCTTCACAGGGTGCGCTTTTTCTTTTTTACGCCCGAGATACAACCTTTTCGCGGCAAGAACGAAACGTAGGCACATCCTCTATCTTGAAGATATAAGCATATCTTTATATGTCTAACGGTCTGACCATCAGACAGGAGCCTTCCTTGGCCCGTTCCTCCTTCCTCTTCACCTCGGAAAGCGTTTCCGAAGGGCACCCTGACAAGGTCGCCGACCGCATCTCCGACACCGTGGTGGACGCCTTCCTGGCGAAGGACCCGGAGGCGCGCGTGGCCTGTGAGACGATGGTGACGACGCAACGGATCATCCTGGCGGGCGAAGTTCGCGCCACCCAACCGGGCAACACCAAGGAACAGAACGAAGCCTTCACCCAGGGCATCATCGACAGCCTGGAGCCTCTGGTCCGCGCGGCGGTCAAGGACATCGGCTATGAACAGGACGGCTTCCACTGGGAAACCGCCGAATACGCCTGCTATCTGCACGCCCAGTCCGCCGACATCGCCATCGGCGTGGACTCGACCAACGAAAAGGACGAGGGCGCAGGCGATCAGGGCATCATGTTCGGCTATGCCTCGAACGAAACCCCGGAACTGATGCCGGCCACCCTAGCCTACAGCCACAGCATTTTGAAGAAGCTGGCGGAACTGCGCCACGCAGGCGGTTCGATCCTTGAGCCGGACGCCAAATCGCAGGTCACCCTGCACTACGAAGGCGGCAAGCCCGTCCGCGCCACCTCAATCGTGGTTTCGACACAGCACGCCAAGGGTAAGACCCAGGCCGACGTCGCCGCCGTGGTCAAGCCGGTGGTCGAAAGCGTACTGCCGCAAGGCTTCATCACCGACGAGACCGTCTGGCACATCAACCCGACCGGCATCTTCGAGATCGGCGGCCCTGATGGCGACGCAGGCCTGACGGGCCGCAAGATCATCGTCGACACCTATGGCGGTGCGGCTCCGCATGGCGGCGGCGCCTTCTCGGGCAAGGACCCGACCAAGGTGGACCGTTCAGCCGCCTATGCCGGCCGCTACCTGGCCAAAAACGTCGTCGCCGCTGGTCTGGCTGACCGCTGCACCATCCAGATCAGCTACGCCATCGGCGTCGCTGCGCCCCAGTCGATCCACGTGGACCTGCACAACACCGGCAAGATCGATCCCGCCGTGCTGGAACGCGAACTGCCCAAGCTGATCGGCGGCGCCACGCCACGCGGCATCCGTGAACATCTGAAGCTGAACAAGCCGATCTACGCCCGCACTACGGCCTACGGCCATTTCGGCCGCGAACCCGACGCCGACGGCGGTTTCAGCTGGGAAAAGACCGATCTGGTCGAGGCGCTCAAGGCCCTCGCCTAGTCGACACTTGTTCCGGCCTGGCGATCACCAGGCCGGACACACATCTCAGTCCGCCAACAGACCCTGATCGCGCAGGGTGTCGGCCAGTTCGCCCGGCCCGGTCCACAGGCGCGTATAACCCGCCTCGCCCAGCCGCTTCAGCTCCGTGACCAGATCCGCCTTGGGCGAGGCGACGAAACGACCATCAAAGCCGCCGCCGTCCGCCGAGACGCG